>JAPLTF010000016.1 GCA_026398275.1 Verrucomicrobiota bacterium | reverse complement strand
GGTTCGCACCCGCTTCATCGCCCGCCACCACGCAGGCTGATCCACGCCATGAAGATCGCTGAAATCAAAGAACTCACCGCCAAAGAACTTCTCTCCCGCAAGCGCGAGCTGCGCGAGGAAATCTTCAACCTCCGCGTGCAACAGCAGAGCGGCCAGCTCGAGAAGCCGCACATGCTCCACCTGCTCCGCCGCAATATCGCAAAAATTGAAACCGTGCTCACCGAGAAGACACGGCCCACCACCGCAAAGAAATGAGCGAAACCATCACCACACCAGAAACCCCGGCCGCCCGCGACCGCTCACTCCGGAAAACCCGCGTCGGCGAGGTCGTCTCGGACGCCATGGATAAAACCATCGTCGTCCGCACCGTCACCCGTGTGCCACACCCGAAGTTCGGCAAGATCACCAAGCAGGTCTCCAAATTTCATGCCCACGACGAGAAGAACGAAGCCAAGATCGGCGACCGCGTGAGCATCATGGAAACCCGTCCTCTCAGCCGCCAAAAACGCTGGCGCCTGGTCGAAATACTCAAGCACTAACATGATCCAGCTCCGCACCCGCATCGATGTGGCCGACAATACCGGCGCCCGCATGGCCACCATGATCGGCGTCATCGGCAAGTCCTCGTCCGAGGCCCATGTCGGCGACATCATCACCGCCAACGTCAAGGAGGCCTCCTCGGGCGGCACCGTGAAAAAGGGCGACGTCGTCCGCGCAGTGGTCGTCCGCACCCGCCAACCCGTCCGCCGGGAAGATGGCTCCTACCTCCGCTTTGACAACAACGCGATCGTCATCATCGACAAGGACATGAACCCTCGCGGCACCCGCATCTTCGGGCCTGTCGCCCGCGAACTGCGCGAAAAAAACTTCATGAAAATCATCTCGCTGGCCCCGGAGGTTCTATGAGCAGACCCAATTTCCATGTCCACCGCGGAGACATCGTCCAGGTGATCTCCGGCAACCACAAAGGTGCCAGCGGCAAGGTCCTTCAAATCATCGCGGGGAAAAACCAGGTGATCGTCGAGGGCGTCCGCATGATCAAAAAACACCAGCGCAAATCCCAGGACCAACCGAACGGCGCGATCATCGAGCGCGAGGGCCCGCTCCACATCTCGAACGTCAAGCTGGTCGAAAAGGCCGCTTCGGACAAACCCGCCAAAAAGAAGGCCGCCTAAGCCATGACCCAGGAACCCGAACTTCTCATCGAATACAAAACCCGTGTCATTCCCGCCCTGCGCGAGAAGCACGGCTACAAAAACGTCAATGAGATCCCGAAGATCTCGAAGGTCGTCGTCAACACCTGCATCGGCTCCTCCGCCGACACCAAGGAAGCGCTGGAAATCGCCAGGACCGAGCTCACCACGATCACCGGACAAAAGCCGCTGACCACGACCTCGAAAAAGGCCATCTCGAACTTCAAGCTCCGCGACAACCAGGCGATCGGAGCCAAGGTCACGCTCCGCGGCCGCATCATGTATGAGTTCCTCGAGCGCCTGATCAAGACCGCGCTGCCGCGTATCCGCGACTTTCGCGGCGTCTCGACCCGCGCGTTTGACGGCAACGGGAATTATACCCTCGGCGTCACCGACCAGTCGATTTTCCCGGAGATCGAGCTCGACCGCATCAAAAAGAACATCGGCTTCGATGTGACGATCGTCACGACGGCCGCCACCAACGAGGAGGCGAAGTCCCTCCTGAGCGAACTCGGAATGCCGTTCGCCGACAAAGCCAAGAAAGCCCCTGTCAAGGTCGCGGAAGCCGCTGCCTGAGGAACCACAACATGAATGATCCCATCGCAGACCTTCTGACCCGGTTGCGCAACGCCACCGGCGCCAAGAAAACCGAATTCAAGATGCCGTATTCGAAGCTCAAGAGCGAAGTCGCCAAAGTCCTCAAGAAGGAAGGCTACATCAGCGACTACGAGCTCGACACCACGGAGAAGCATCCCCAGCTCAAAATCCGCGTCAAATTTGTCAACAAAACCAGCGCCATCGCCGGGCTCAAGCGAGTGAGCCGCCCCGGCCTGCGCCGCTATGTGGGAGCCGGGGAAATCCCCCGCGTCCTCGGCGGCATGGGCATCGCGGTGCTCTCGACTCCGCGGGGAGTGCTCTCCGGTCAGGAAGCGCGCAAACAAAACGTCGGCGGCGAAGTGCTGGCCTACATCTGGTAACCATGTCACGTATCGGAAACAAAAAAATCACGCTTCCCGCCAAGGTGAAGGTCTCGGTTTCCGGGTCCGGATCCGTCTGTGTGGAAGGTCCCAAGGGCAAGTTGGAGTGGACGCTGCCCGCCGCCATCTCGGCCAAGGTAGAGGGCGCCGAAGTCGCGCTCACGCGTGCGGGCGAATCCCGCCAGGAAAAGGCGCTTCACGGCCTCTCCCGCGCTCTCGTCGCCAACATGGTCACGGGCGTCAATGATGGCTTCAAGCGCGAGCTCGAAATCCAGGGCGTCGGCTTCAAGGCCGCTGTCCAGGGCAAGACCCTGAACCTCAGCCTCGGCAAGTCCCACCCGATCCTCTTCCCGATTCCGGCGGAAATCAAAATCACCGTCGCAGACAACACGAAAATCACCATCGAAGGCATCGACAACCACATCGTGGGTCAGTGCGCCGCCGACATCCTTATCCGCCGGAGCCCTACAAGGGCAAGGGCGTGCGTTTCGTTGGCGAGCAAATCCGCCGCAAAGAAGGCAAAACCGTCCAATAAATCATGTCCGCCACCGACAAACGCCAACACCGCCACGTCCGCCTGCGCAAGAAAGTCACGGGAACCGCAGAGCGTCCGCGCCTGGCTGTCCATTTTTCCGGACGCCACATCACCGCCCAGGTCATCGACGACGAGGCGGGGAAGACCATCGTCTCCGTCAACACCACCGAAGCGGACCTCCGCTCGGGGGCCAAGACACGTGCAAACGTGGAGGGTGCCCAGAAGGTCGGCAAGCTCGTCGCCGAGCGCGCCGCCTCCAAAAAAATCACCAAGGTGGTCTTCGATCGCGGCGGTTTCAAATACCATGGCAAAGTCAAAGCCCTGGCCGACGCCGCCCGCGAAGGCGGATTTGAATTTTAATCATTATACATCATGCCTCCGAAACCCAGAGATAGAAGGAATTCACGCTCGGACACTCCCAGCGAACCCAAGGAGACGACCGAGAAAGTCGTGTTCATCAACCGATGCGCCAAAGTCGTGAAGGGCGGACGCCGCTTCAGCTTCAGCGCCCTGATCGTCTGCGGAGACCACAAGGGAAAAGTCGGCGTCGGGTTCGGCAAGGCGAATGAAGTCAGCGAAGCGATCCGCAAGGCGACCGATGCCTCGAGGAAACACATGGTCAAAATCGCGGTCCATGAAAACACCATCCCGCATGAGGTTCTCGGCGAATTCGGAGGCGGACGCGTCCTCCTTCGTCCCGCCTCTCCGGGAACCGGCGTCATCGCGGGCGGCGGCGTCCGCGCCGTCATCGAAGCGGTAGGCATCCGCGACGTCCTCGCGAAATCGCTGGGATCGAGCAACCACGCGAATGTGGTCCACGCCACGATCGCGGCCCTCACCCAGCTCCGCCAAAAAGAAGAAATTTTCCGCCTGCGCGGCAAGGCCATCCGGGCCAAAGTCGAAGCAGCGGTGCCAGCAGCAGCCTGATCCCATGAGACTTCACGACCTGAAACCCAATCCCGGTGCCAAACACCGCCGCAAACGCCTCGGTATCGGCGAAAGCTCCGGCAAGGGGAAGACCTCCGGCAAGGGCCACAAGGGCCAGAAGGCCCGCTCGGGCGGATCGATCCGTCCCGGTTTCGAGGGCGGCCAGATGCCCATCTACCGCCGCCTGCCCAAGCGCGGGTTCAACAACGCCGCTTTCAAGACCGTCTACGGCGTCGTCAATCTCGACTCGCTCGAGAAGACATTTTCCGCAGGGGACTCGGTGACCGAGGATTCGCTCCGCAAGGCGGGCCTTGTCAACGGCCGCTTCGATGGCGTCAAGATCCTCGGCCGCGGGGAAATCACCAAGGCTCTCAATGTTCTCGTTGACGAAGTCAGCGCCACTGCCCGCGAAAAGATCGAGAAAGCCGGCGGGACGGTTGAGATTCCAAAATCGGAAGCCACCAAGTAAGGCCGCATGATCGCCGCCTTCGCCAACATCTTCAAAATCCCGGAACTGCGCACCCGTGTGCTGTTCACCATGGCGATGATTGTTGTCGTGCGCGCCGGTTCGGCGATCACGGCTCCCGGCGTCAATGCCGACGTCCTCCGGCACTGGTTCTTCGACCGCGCCAACGCGGCGTCCGCGGGCGGCGTGGCCGATCTGTTCAACCTCTTCAGCGGCGGCGCGCTCCAGAACTGCGCGATCTTCTCTCTTGGCGTGATGCCGTTCATCAGCGCCTCGATCATGCTCCAGCTCCTCACCGCGGTCATCCCGCAGCTCGGGAAGCTCTCTCGCGAGGACGGCGGACGCCAGAAGATCATGCAGTATACCCGGTATGCGACGATCGGGCTTTGCATTTTTCAGGCCTACCTGCTCGCCAAATCCTTCGAGAACCCGCAGCACAACCCCTTCCTGCCGCAGATCATGGACACGATCAACCGGATGGGCGTCAGCCTCGTGCCATCTCCGGGATTCGGATTCCAGATGACGATCATCCTCACGATGACCGCCGGAACCATGTTCCTGATGTGGATCGGCGACCAGATCACCGAACGGGGCATCGGCAACGGCGTCTCCCTGATCATCACCGTCGGCATCCTGGCCCAGCTTCCGGCCGGCCTCATCCAGGCCTGGAGAACATTCGTTCCCTCGGGCGCTGATGCCCAAGCCGCTGTCAGCCCGGTCGTGCTTGTCCTCATGGTCGCGTTCCTGGTGTTTGTCGTCGCCGCCGTCATCGCCGTCACGCAGGCGCAGCGAAAGATCAGCATCCAATACGCAAAGCGTGTCGTCGGCCGCAAGGTCTACGGCGGGCAGACCCAATACATGCCGCTGAAGATCAACTACGCGGGCGTCATGCCGATCATCTTCGCCCAGGCGATCCTGCTTTTCCCGTCGACCATTTTCAACATGGCCTTCCCCGGCCAGCGCTGGGCGCAGGCCCTCTCGAACGAATTGACGTCGGGCTGGATCCACTACGCGCTCTACGCCGTGATGATTTTCTTCTTCAGCTACTTCTGGGTCGCCACCCAGTTCCAGCCGGTCCAGATCGCGGACGATCTCAAAAAATACGGGGGATTCATCCCCGGCGTCCGTCCCGGCAAGCCGACAGCGGATTTTCTCGATTACACGATGACGCGCCTGACTTTTGCGGGTGCGGCCTTCCTCACAATCATCGCGGTTCTTCCGCAGATGCTGACCCAGGGGCTCAAAGTGCCTTACATGACTTCGCAATTTTTCGGCGGCACCGGCCTCCTGATCATTGTCGGCGTCGTGCTTGATACGATGCGCCAGGTGGAGACCCACCTCCTCCAGCGCCACTACGACGGGTTCCTTCGCAAAGGACGGATCCGCGGGGCGCGCGACCAACGTCCGCGGATGGGTTCGGGCAATCTGCTCAACGATCAGACGCTCGTCTGGATGTATGCCGCGCTTGGCCTCCTCATCATCGCAGGGGTGACCATCTATCTCGCGTCGCACCAGTAGTGCGCGCACCGAACAATTGAAGAACCGCATTGTTCTGCTCGGTCCGCCGGCTTCCGGCAAGGGCACGCAAGCCTCCCTCCTCGGAGCGGTCTTCGGTATCCCGCATGTCTCCACCGGAGCCATCGTCCGGGACGAGCGCGCAAAGGGGACTCCCATCGGGGTCGAGGCGGATTCGTATGCGAGCCGCGGGCTTCTTTTTCCCGACGAACTGGCGCTCCGGTTTGTCGGACAATGGCTCGGCACCCACTCCCGCTTTATCTTCGACGGATTCCCACGCACCATCGGGCAGGCGGTCGCCCTGAACTCGCTTCTCGAAGCCAAATCCATCGGCCTCCAGACCGTCTATCTTCTCGAACTCCCCGATGACGTGGTCCGCATCCGCATGCTCGGCCGCCTCACCTGCAGCAATTGCGGCGCGGTTTTCAGCGAGAAATTTCACAAGCTTTCCGTGGGTGAGCCGTGCCCGAAGTGCGATGGCTTGCTCGCGCGCAGGCAGGATGACACACTGGAGGCTCTCGATCAGCGCCTGGCCCAATACCACGAGTTCACCAAGCCGATCTCCGACTACTACGAGGCGGCGGGGCTCTTGAAAAAGGTGGATGTCCGGTTCGGCCGCGATGCGGTTTTCCAGCTTCTCTACAACGACCTTTACAACGATCTGAGGGCCGACTCATGATTCCGATCAAGCGCCCACATGAGATCGAAAAGATGCGACTCGCCGGCGAGTCGGCAGCGCAGATTCTCAATGAGCTGGCCACGCTGGTCGCCCCGGGCGTGACAACCGGAGAAATCGACCACGCCGCCTCCCAGCTCATGTCGGACGCCGGCGTGCGCAGCGCCTTTCTCGGCTACAGGAAATTCCCCGGCCATATTTGCATCAGCCTCAACGAGGAGGTCGTCCACGGGATCGGCGGACCCCGGAAAATCGCCTACGGAGACGTGGTGAAAATGGACGTGGGCATCATCCGCGATGGCTGGATCGGCGACACCGCGATGTCGGTTCCGGTCGGAATCGTCGAACCCGAGGTCGAGCGACTCCTCACCGTAACCGAGGAAATTCTCCGCGGGGCCGTGAGCCTCGCCCGCCCGGGCAACAAGGTCGGTGACATCTCCCACTACGTGGAGACCGAAGCCCACAATAACGGCTACAGCGTCGTCCGCGAATTTGTCGGACACGGAGTCGGCCGCAGCCTGCACGAGGACCCCCAGGTCCCCAACTTCGGAAAGCGCGGCACCGGACCCAAATTGAAGGCCGGCATGACGATCGCCATCGAGCCCATGATCAACATGGGAAAGGCGAAAGTCCGCGTCCTCGCCGACAAGTGGACCGCCGTCACCGAAGACGGCCTCCCCTCCGCCCATTTCGAGCACACGGTGCTGGTCACCGACAACCTGCCGGAAGTATTGACATGGCCAAGAAAGACGCTATTGAGGTAGAAGGTAAAGTTGTCGAGCTGCTCCCGAATACCATGTTCCGAATTGAACTGGAGAACGGGCACCGCATCCTCGCTCATATCTCCGGTAAGATGCGGCTGCACTTCATCCGCATCCTCCCCGGTGATCGGGTCATGGTGGAGATGTCCCCCTACGACCTCAGCAAGGGCCGAATCACCTACCGGCACAAAAACGAATCGTCGTCACCAAATAACTATAGAAGAAAATGAAAGTCCGAGCCTCAGTCAAAAGAATGTGCGAAGCCTGTAAAATTGTGCGCCGCAAGAACGTCGTCCGCGTGGTTTGCAAGAACCCCCGCCACAAACAAAAACAAGGCTGAGACCAGCCATCTCAAATTTGAAATCTCAAATCTCGAATCAATAATATGCCACGCTTACTTGGAGTAGACATCCCCGGCGACAAACGCATCGAAGCCTCCCTGCCGTATATTTACGGCATGGGCCCGAGCAACACGAAAAAAGTTCTCGAACAGGCGAACATCGACCCGAACGCCCGCGCCAAAGACCTTTCGCCCGAGCAGTTGAACGCGATCATCCATGCGATCAACGCCAATAAAATCCCGATCGAGGGCGATCTGCGCCGCGAAGTTCAGGGCAACCTGAAGCGCCTTCAGGCGATCAACTGCTACCGTGGCATCCGCCACCGCCGCAGCCTCCCGGTGCGCGGACAGCGCACCTCCACCAACGCCCGCACCCGCAAGGGTCCGCGCAAAACCGTCGGTGTCCAGCGCAACAAGGACGCCAAGGCGGGAAAAGTCTAATTAGAAACTGACCATGGCCGAAGAGAATCCATCCAACGAAACGCCCGCCGCAGAGGTGCCAGCCACCGAACTCCCAGCAGCAGAGGCTCCTGTCACCAATGCACCCGCTTCTGAGGCTCCCGCCGCGGAAGTGGTGAAAAAGCCCAAGGCTCCCGCAAAGAAAAAAGCGCCCGCCGCACCGGTTGAGGCTCCTGCCGCTGCCGCTACTGAGGCCGCACCGGCCGCTGAAGCAGCTCCCGCCGCTCCCGCTCCCGCCGCAGCTGAGGAAAAGCCGAAGGCCGTCCGGGTCAAGGCCCCGAAGAAAACCAAGGAATCGGCCGCAGCCGCCGCTCCCGCGCCGATCAGCATTTCTCTGGATGACGCCATCGAGCCGGTCAAGATCGTCAAGGCGAAGGGCAGCAAAAACATCTCGCAGGGCATCGCCCATGTGCAGGCCAGCTTCAACAACACGATCGTCAGCATCACCGACCTCCGCGGCTCGGTGATCGGATGGTCGAGCGCCGGAAAATGCGGCTTCAAAGGCTCGCGTAAAAGCACCGCCTACGCCGCACAAATGGTGGCGCAGGATGCCTGCCGCCAGGCCATGGGCCACGGCCTCAAGGAAGTGGAAGTTCGCGTCAAAGGCCCCGGGGCCGGCCGCGAATCCGCCGTCCGCGCCATGCAGGCGATCGGCCTCGATGTCACCGTCATCCGCGACGTGACTCCGGTTCCGCACAACGGATGCCGCCCGCCGAAACAGCGCCGCGTCTGACGCCCCTTCGGGGATCTCAAATCTCAAATCTCAAATCTCAAATTTAATCCATGGCACGTTACACAGGACCCAAAACAAAAGTCAGCCGCCGCTACGGCGTTCTCATCAGCGGATCGGCGAAAGCTTTCGAAAACAAGAACTACCCTCCCGGCCAGCACGGACCGAAAGGTTCGCGCCGGAAGCAGAGCGATTACTCCCTGGCCCTCGCCGAGAAGCAGAAGCTCCGCCACCAGTATGGCGTGCTGGAAAAGCAGTTCCGCCGCTACTTCCAGATCGCGAGCACCCGCCGCGGCGTCACGGGCGAGATTCTTCTCCAGCTCCTGGAGACCCGTCTCGACAATGTCGTCCAGAAGCTCGGCTTCTCGAAAACCCTTCGCGGCGCCCGCCAGATGGTCGCCCACGGGCACATCACGGTCAACGGCCGCAAGACGGACACCGCCTCGATGAACCTCAAGCCCGGCGACGTCGTCGCCGTCAAGACCGCCGAAAAATCCAAGCGCCTCGGCGTTCGCGGCGTCGAGCTCACCCAGATCGCCACGACCCCCGACTGGCTGCTGGCCGACAAGGAAAACCTCACCGGCAGCGTCGTCCGCATCCCGACCCGCCAGGAGATCAACCCGATCGTCAACGAGCAGCTCGTCGTCGAACTTTACTCGCGGTAGCAATGTTGTGGAGGCGGTTGTGCCAACCGCCTGTTGAAATAGACAGGCCCTTCGCACAAGGGCCTGCATCAGACTGACGCAGTCCTGCGGCTCTCGCCGCCGCAAATATTGACCGAGGTCATTTTCATATTCGGATTTCCGCCCGGCCCGTCAGGATGGCAGGTTTTTGATTCGTCAGCGTCCGGGTTCACCTGCTAGGATGGCGAAGTATTCGCCCTTCCTATATGAACATGACAGACGCACCCGTTAAAACGCCGGAGCAGATCCTCGGGGAACTTCAGGTGGATCCCGCCAAGGGGCTCGCTTCCAGCGAAGCCGCCGGGCGACTTGCCAAATACGGCCCGAACGCGCTGGAGGAGGAAAAGGAGAGCGCGCTGAAAAAGTTTGCCGGGTATTTCTGGGGCCCGCTGCCGTGGATGGTCGAGGCGCCGGCGGTGATGGCGCTGGTGATCCAGGACTGGGTGGATTTCGGGATCATCACATTCATGCTGGTCTTCAATGCGGTGCTGGGATTTTGGGAGGAGAGCGCGGCCTCGAGCGCGCTTTCCGCGCTGAAAAATTCCCTCGCGCTCACAGCCAAGGCCCTGCGCGATGGGAAATGGGGCGACGTGAAGGCGGCGGATCTTGTGCCCGGCGACATCGTCCGCATTCGGCTCGGAGATGTGGTCCCCGGCGATGGCGTCCTTCTTGAAGGCGACTATCTCAGCGTCGATCAGGCGGCGCTCACCGGCGAATCTCTGGCGGTTTCCAAGAAAAGCGGCGACACGGTTTACTCCGGCTCGATCGTGAAGAAGGGCGAGATGACCGCCGTGATCACGGCCACCGGGGGCAAGACATTTTTCGGACGCACCGCAAACCTCGTGGCCTCGGCCGGCGCGAAATCCCACTTCCAGCAGGCGGTCGTCGGGATCGGAAATTTTCTCATCGTCCTCACGATCGCGCTGGCGGCGATCCTGGTGATCGACCGGCTGGCGGCGATGGACCACCATTTTTCGAAGGATGCGATTTTCAAGCTGGCGGAGTATGTGCTGGTCCTGCTCGTGGCGGCGGTGCCGTTCACGACCCCCGCGGTGCTCTCGGTGACGATGGCGCTCGGGGCCAAGAAGCTGGCGGTGAAGAAGGCGATCGTCTCGCGGCTCGAGTCGATCGAGGAACTTGCCGGGATCGACATCCTCTGCTCGGACAAGACCGGAACCCTCACGCAGAACAAGCTGACGCTCGGGGACGTCCTGCCCTACGGCGGGGCCACCGCGCAGGATGTCGTCCTGGCCGGCTCCCTCGCCTCCAAGGCCGAGGACAAGGATCCCATCGATCTCGCGGTGATGGGCGGCCTGAAGGATCCCTCCCTGCTCACGGGCTACAAGCAGACCGCCTTCGTGCCGTTCGATCCCGTCTCGAAGCGGACCGAGGCCACCCTGCAGGATTTCGCGGGGAAAACCTTCCGCACCACCAAGGGCATGCCGGCGGTAATCCTCGCGCTCTGCAAACTTCCTGAAGCCGGGCAGGCAAAGGTCGAGGCCCAGGTCGCCGCCCTCGCGGCCAAGGGCATGCGCGCGCTGGCCGCGGCCCGCTCCGAGGTCGGCGGACCGTGGACGTTTCTCGGCGTCCTTCCCCTCATGGATCCTCCCCGCACGGACTCGAAGCAGACGATCGCCGAGGCCAACAAGCTCGGGGTCAAGGTCAAGATGGTCACCGGCGACGACGTGGCGATCGCCCGCACGATCTCCGGCGAGCTCGGCATGGGCACAAACATCCAGCTCGCCTCGGATCTGTTCCCGGCGGATTCCCTGAACGGCTCGCTGCCGGCGGATGCGGCGGATAAAATTGTCGCGGCCGACGGATTCGCCCGCGTCTTTCCCGAGCACAAATACGGCGTGGTTAAAGCGCTCCAGGCCGCCGGCCATATCGTCGGCATGACCGGTGACGGAGTCAACGACGCCCCCGCGCTGAAGCAGGCGGATGTCGGCATCGCGGTCTCGGGCGCGACCGATGCCGCCCGCGCTGCCGCCGCCCTCATCCTCACCGCTCCCGGGCTCTCGGTGATCATCGACGGAATCCAGGAGGCGCGGCGGATTTTTGAGCGGATGATGAGCTACATGCTCTACCGGGTGGCCATGACGATCGCGATCATGTTCTTCGTCGTCTCCTCGGTCATGTTCTTCAACTTCTTTCCGATGACCGCCGTGATGATCATCGCGCTCGCCCTGCTCGATGATCTGCCGATCATGACGATCGCCTACGACAACGCGCTGGCCGCTCCGAAGCCGGTCAAGTGGGACATGCCGCGCGTGTTTCTCATCTCATCGGTGCTGGGCCTTTTCGCCGTGGTGCAGAGCTTCCTGCTGCTGTTCCTCGGCCGGAACCTCTACCACCTCGACGCCACGCACCTGCAGACGATGATGTTCCTGCAGCTCGTCGCCGGCGGACACCTCCTGCTCTTCGTGACCCGCTCGGTCGGCGCGTTCTGGAAGCCGCCTTTTCCCGATCCCCGGCTGTTTTTCGCCATCGTCGGAACCCAGCTGATCGCGGTCCTCGCCTGCGGGATCGGTATCGGCAACGTCGTGCCCGCGCTGCCGTGGGGAATCATCGGCCTTGTCTGGCTCTACAACATCGCGTGGATGTTCGCGCTCGATCTCGTCAAGATGGCCCTCTACGAAATCCTGCAGGGGCACAGCATGACCCATCAGGGATACTCGCTGTTCTTCCGGCGCATGAGCCATTCGCTCCAACCCTACGGCGGAGTGCACAGCCGCCGGCGGAATCCGTAACGCGGCAGGTTCTCCACACCATGCATTCGAGACGACAGTGGGTGAAGGACCGCCCGTTTCTGTTCCTGATCCTTGCCCAGCTGTTCACCGTGATCTTCATCGCCCGCCTCGTCGGCGTTTTTCCGTCATCGCCAACGGGCCGGAAGGAAAAGCCGGCGGAGTCGGAGCGCGGGCATACCAAGGAGAATTTATGAAAGAGAAACCTGCCGTTCAGAAGATTTCGAGAAGCTGTCCGATCCGCCAGCTTTCGAGCCGACCCGGTGCCGGGACTGCAATGAGGTGATCGATCTCGGGGCGGGAGGGTATTCGCGTGGGAAGGATGGCTGCCTGTGCGGCAAATGCACGCACAAGGAGCTCCGGAAAATCCGCTCGAGATAAACCGGATTTCTTGACTCCGAAAAAATATAGATACAATATATAGATATGATAACGGCGAAAATCTTCCAGCATGGAGGCAGCCAGGCGGTCCGTCTTCCCAAGGCTTTCCGATTTTCCGGCACCGAGGTCGCGATCGAAAAACACGGCGAAGAAGTTGTTCTCAAGCCGATGCTGGCGCCGAAGTTCCGGTCCTTCACCGAGATTGCCCGCTACCTCGAGGAGAAGTTTCCCGATGCCGGAGAGTTTCCCGACCCGCCACCGCGTCCCAAGAAGCATGAGCGGCCGATCCTCGAATTCTAGCCGTTTGTGAATCCGGCATTTCTTCTGGACTCCAGCGCCTGCATCCCGGTGCTGCGCAATGCGGTCGGCCTCGGCAGGCTGCCTGACCCCGCGCTCACTGGCATCCCGGTTATTGTCGCCGCGGAGCTTTGGACCGGGGTGAAAAAGAACGTCCGGACGCATCCGCAGCAGGCGGCGCGTCTCGAAGCATTTCTGAGTCTTTTCTGGCTCGCCGATTTTACTCTTGATGCCGCTCTCCACTACGCCGACATCCGCGCCGCTCTGGAAGCAGAAGGGACACCAATCGGACCGATGGATCTCCTCATCGCCGCCCAAGCCCTCAGCCTCGGAGCTGCTCTGGTCACCGCCAATACCAAGGAGTTCCAACGCGTCAAAGGGCTCAAAATCCGGTCGTGGAGATGAACTTGAAAGCGGCGTTTTGACGTTCCGTCTTCCGCTACGCAGCGGAATTCTGAAAGAATTTCGATGCTGGCATCGGATGCGCGGGCCGCGCTCACGAAACACGCTCCGTGTTCCGCTACACGGGACCCGAGAATTTGTCCGCCCAGGTCTGGATTTCGGGGGACATCTTCACCAGTGACGGCCAGCCGCGGGAGTAGCCTTCGCTTGGGAGTTTGCGGGTGGCGTCGAATCCCATGTGGGAGCCGATGTTGGCGACGGTGGGGGCGTGGTCGAGCGAGTCGGTCGGGTTTTTGATGAACGTGGTGTCGCGCTGCGGGTCGGTATTTGCGCAGAGTCGGAAGAGGACCTCGCTGGTGTTGTGGACATCGCAGTCCTCGTCCACGACGACGATGTATTTTGAGAACATCATCTGTCCCATCCCCCAGAGACCGTGCATGATTTTGTAGGCTTGGAGAGGGTATTGTTTTCGGATCGAGACGAAGACGAGGTTGTGGAAGACGCCCTCGGCCGGGAGCGCCATGTCCACGATCTCGGGGAAATTCATTTTGAAGACCGGCAGAAAAACCCGGACGCTGGCCTCGCCCATGTAAAAATCCTCCATCGGCGGGATGCCGACGATCGTGGCCGGATAGACCGCATCGCGGCGGTGGGTGATCGCGGTGACGTGGAAAACCGGGTAGTCGTCCACGTTTGTGTAGAATCCGGTGTGGTCGCCGAACGGCCCCTCGGCCCGCATCTCGCCCGGCTGGACGTAGCCCTCGATGACGAAGTCCGCATTCGCGGGCACATCGATATCGACGGTTGCCGCCTTGATGAGTTCGACGGATTTTTTCCTGGCGAAGCCCGCGAAGAGGATCTCATCCAGCCCGTCGGGGAGTGGGGCGGTGGCGGCGAACGTGAGCGCTGGATCGCCGCCGAGCGCGACGGCGACGGACATTTTTTCGCCACGTTCGTAGTAGCGCTTTCCATGCCGTGCGCCGACTTTGTGGACCTGCCAGTGCATGCCGGTCGTCCATCCGTCGTAGACCTGCATCCGATACATGCCGACATTGCGGTCGCCGGTGTCGGGGTCTTTTGTAAACACCGTCGGAAGCGTGATGAACCGCCCGCCGTCGTCCGGCCAGCAGCGGAGGATCGGGAGATCGTGGAGGGAGAAATTCCCGCCCGGCTCATGGACGACCTCCTGGCAGGCTGCGGAGCGGACATGGCGTGGCTTCGCGTGGATGACGTCGATCCCGTTGCGGAGGAGCGTGAACGCCTCCTTCAGCGTGCGCGGCGGCTTCGCCTTCATGAGGAACTGCATCTGGTCGGCCAGCTCGTCAATTTTTTCCAGGCCCAGAGCCATGGCCATCCGGCGGCGCGAGCCCATGGTATTGATCGCGAGCGGGAATGCGGATTCCCTGCCGTCGATCGTCGGCTTTTCAAAGAGGAGGGCCTTGCCGCCGCCCGGGGACTTCATTTCGCGGTCGGCGAGCTCCGTGATCTGGAGTTCGGTCGCGACAGGCGAGGGGATTCTGCGGAGTTCGCCGGAGGACTCCAATTTTTCGCAGAACGAGCGGAAGGAAGGGAAGGACATGGAATTATTACGTTGCCGGAGCAGGGATTTGTTTGGCGGCGGGCGCGGGATGCTGCCGCAGAAAGAGCGCCTGCCATTCCGCGCGCAGCCAGAGTTTGATGCCCTGCCAGACCATGCGGAGGACTTTCGGCGTCGGTTCAAATCCCGCCACCATCATGCGGTGGTCGAGGTTGTGCGATCCATAGACGCCACAGGCCCGACGCTTCAGCGCGATCCTCGTGAGGCGCCGGTTGGCGAAGGCCATGAATTTGCTCACTGCGCCGTCCACCGGACCGTCAAACGGGAAGCGTTCAAACCCGCCCTTCGGACACTTGCAGAGCTCGCGGACCGGCCCGAAGAAGAACCATCCGAGGTCCATGAGGAATGCCGCCCGCATGAGCTGGGCGTCGCCGATGTAATGGTATTTGTCCTTGATCAGAGCCTGGAACCATCCGTGGTAGGACCGGAGGAAGCGCGCGTTGGTATCCTTGTAATCCACGGTCTGCCCGGCCAGTTCGGTCAAAACCCGGTTGACGGCGGCGGTGATCGTCCAGGAGCAAAAGTCGAGGCCAGCGCTGTAGAGCGGATCAAGGAAGGCGGCGGCGTCGCCCACGATCTGCCATCCGGGTCCGGCCACCTCGCTGGAAAAATACGGCAGCGCGGAGTAGGCCTTGACGTCGCCTGGGACGACCTCCGCATCTGCAAAAAGCTCGCGCCCCACCGGATGGGTCATCAGGTGGGCGGACAGCCTGGAGGCGAGGTTTTCCCCCGGAGGCAGAGTGAAAAGGCGCTCGTCATAGACGATGCCCACGCTGGTGTCGCCGCCCTTGAGCGGAATGATCCAGCACCACCAGCCGTATCCGGTCAGGTGGTTGGTGGCTGCGGTGCGGCTCGCATGGCAGGCCCGCGCAAACCCCGGATACCGGGTCCTGAGCTCCAGGCCGTCCAGATCCTTCACCCCCCGGAATCGGGCCCACACGGAATTTGTCGGGTGTTCCGGAAGCGGGTTGAGCAGGCCGAATTTCCTGGCCAGCACGGCCGCACGCCCGCTCGCATCGATGACCCAGCGGGCGGTGATCGTGCGCTTTTCGCCGCCCGATTCGACGACGAGCTGCGATGAGGATTCGCCGATTTCGATCGAGGCGGCTTTTGCCGGGCGGACCAACTCCGCGCCCGCCGCGACCGCGAGATCGAGCACGTGCTGGTCGAGAACTTCCCGGTCCACCTGGTAGGACGGCATGCGGACCTGATAAAGCGCCCCGAGCTCACCGCACCGCCCGAAATCCGCCGAGCCGCTGTTTGAAAACCAGAACCGCAGGCCCTGTTTGGCGATATGGTTGTGGTTGAGGTGGCTGGTCAGGCAGAGCTTTTTGCTCAGGAAGCTTCCGCTCACCTCGGTGGTCGCCTCCCCGACTTTCCTGTCGAAGACCGCAGACCTCTCGACGATGATCACCCGCAGCTCCGGACGTTCCCGTTTGAGGAGGAGCGCCGATGCCGCACCCGAAAAGGAGCCCCCGATCAATGCAACATCATACCTCTCGTTCATCCACCCCGGTTTCTAGGGAAAATTTCCCCGCAACGCAAACGGATCGCGAGAAAACTGAAATAATCCGCTTTTCATGGGCTGCGATTTTGTTTAATAGAAACTCCTTATGAACTGGCTGCTCATTGCCGGAGGTGCCTTTGTCGGCGCTTTTACCGCCCCTCAGGAACCCGACATGATGAATCATACGCTGCGCGGGGAGCTGATCCCGGCGAAGGAGGTCGTGTGTCGGAACATGTGGGGGACCCCGATGCTGCCCGATGGCAAAGGTGGCTACAGCCTGATCGCTCCGATCAATCCCGAGTTCATCGCCGAGAGCCTGATCCAGCCGCCCAAGCCAATCGACGGGCCGACCGACCGCCTCGTCTTCCGTCCCGCCAGCGTCCTGCTCGTTCAGACATCCGCTCCGGCGTTGGTTCAGTGACACGTTTCCGGGCTAAGTCCAATGCTGTTCACTTAAGACGGGAGCGCGGGCGTCCCGCCCGCTGGTTTTTCGGTTGCGGGCGTCCCGCCCACGCTCCTTTTTGCAGCAAAGAGAACAGTATTTGGGCTGAGTCCGTTTTCTCTCCATCTTTTGCGGGGTGAACCCGGCTCTCCGACATTATCCCAAGGGCTCATTCAATGCCCATTGGTTCAGCCTCTGCAATGCGGTTTCGTTTCAGATCATCCTGGGTGCGCCGATCATCCTGTATGCGAAAAGCATCGGGGCGTCTTCGACCGTTCTGGGGATCATCGCCTCGTTCACCCCGCTGATGACGGTCTTCCAACTCCCGGCAGCGCAATTTCTCGGCAGGTATGGATACAAGCAATTCATCCTGATGGGCTGGAGCCTGCGCACGATTTTTATCTTTCTTATCACGGCGGTTCCGCTGGCCGTGTTTTTGGACAGCACGACGAAGCTCGCGGTGATCCTCGCGTCGCTGTTTGTTTTCAACCTTCTGCGCGGGATCTCGTCCGCCGCGTGGATGCCATGGATCACGATCCTCATTCCCGAGGAAATCCGCGGGCGGTTTCTGTCGCTCGACCAGATCTTCATGCATTCGGGATCCCTGCTCGCGCTTGTGGCCTCGGCGATCGTCATGACCGGGAAGGTCGAGCCGTGGGAATATGCCGTCGTGTTTCTCATGAGCGCTGTCGGGGCGACGTTGAGCCTGAATTTCATCCGCCGGATCCCCGAAGTCGCCGCCTCCGAATCTGTCCGCAAATCCTCCGAGCCGGTGCCGTGGAAGCAGATCCTTGCCTACCCGCCATTCCGCGAGCTGCTGAGGTTCAATGTGCTTTTCATGGCTGTGATCGGGAGCCTGGGCGTGTTCACGGTCGAGTATCTCCGGGAGTTTCCGCACTTCGACGTGTCGCTGGTTCTCTACCTCTCCGGCATCTCCTTCATCGGGGCGCTGGTGAGCCTGCCGTTTGTGGGGCGGCTGGTGGACGAGGCTGGGAGCAAGCCGGTGATGACCGGGGCGCTGATGCTGTTCGGCACCGTGATCTTCGGCTGGTTTCTGGTGGCGGCCGGGGTGCTTCCCTGCACGCTGTGGGTGATCGGGACGCTCAACTTTTTCGCGGGGGTTGCGGGATCGAATTTCAACCTCGCCAACGTCCGGATCATCATGGCCACGATGCCGGAGATGGGGCGCAACCATTTCTTTGCGATGTTCACCGTGATCACCAGCCTCGGCCTCGGCGCGGCTCCGATTGTCTGGGGCGTCTCGCTGGATTTCATCGGGACCTACGAGGCGGTGACCGGAGCCTTTCACTGGCGGCGGCACAGCATCTATTTCCTGGCGCTGTTTGTGCTCAACCTCATCGCCCTCACGCTCATCCGCCGGCTCCATGAGACCCGCGGGGGCGAGGCACCGGGCCTCGTCTATGCCCGCCTCCGCCGCGCAGGAAAGCTCTGGCACCGGTAGGGCCCAAATCCGCGCGTAAGGAAAGAAATGAGATGGGAACGGATCGCCGACCTGTCGATAACGCGAGGGAGGGCGAGGCTCCGTCCGAGCCGTGATAACAAATGGGCTCACACGGAGGTTCGCCCTCTCCTTGTTGGCGTTACGCGCGGATCAGGGTAGGGCGTCCGCCTTTGACTCTCTTGGTGCCCGGTGATACGCTTTCCAGCACATGAGCGCGCTTCCTAAAACGTCCCTGACCGCCGCCGATTACCTCGCCATCGAGCGCGCTGCAGAAACAAAGAGCGAGTTCTTCGACGGCGAGATCTTCGCGATGGCCGGAACCACAAAGAACCATGCCCGGATCGTGATGAATCTTTCCCGCGAACTTTCCGCCCGGCTCAAAGGCCGAAAATGCGAGCCCTTCGCCACCGACCTGCGTGTGAAGGTCGAGGCGAACGGCCTTTACACGTATCCCGACCTCGTGGTCGTCTGTGGCGAGCAGCGATTCGAGGACGACAGGCTCGACACGCTCCTGAACCCGACCCTCATCGTCGAAGTGCTCTCCGAGACGACCGAGCGCTACGATCGGGTGAAAAAGTTCGACCTCTACCGCGCGCTACCGTCGCTGCAGGAATACGTCCTCGTCTCGCAATCCGAACCCCGCGTCGAGCAGTTCCTCCGCCAGCCCGACGGCGGGTGGAACCTCCGCATCACCACCGACCCCACCGCCTTCGTCAACCTGACCTCCATCGCATGCGAGATCCCGTTCGCGGAGATCTACGAGCGGGTCGAGTTTGTGCCAGTCGAGGCGCCTCCCGGCAGATGACCTCGTTGAGCCCACCGCTTCCACCGGAGGACCTTGAACACATTTTTCATCATGCCGGCGGATGTTGGAACCGGCTCGAAGGGAAGCGCGTGCTATTTACCGGGGCCTCGGGATTCTTCGGAAGCTGGATGCTGGAATCTTACCTGTATGCGGGGACCAAGTCGGGCCTTCCATTCCGTGCGATTGCGGTGACCCGCGACGCGCGGCGGTTTTCCGAATATCTGCCCCATCTTGCGGGCGACCCGCGCGTGGAGATTCTGGAGTCCGATGCGGCCACGATGGCGGTGCCGGAGGGGCCGGTCGATTATGTGGTGCATTCGCTGTTTGCTCCCGCCCCGCTGGAGGAAATGGAGGCGCACTACGAGCTCGCAACCCGAAGGCTTCTGGAGATTGCGGCGCTGAGGAGTTCGGCCGGTTGCCTGCTGTGCAGCACCGGGGCCGTTTACAAGCCATCCCGCTCGCCCATTCTGGAAAACTGGCCGCGCTTCGGAGCAGGCGATCCGCTGTCTTATCCACGGATCCGCGCACAGGTCGAAGACCAGTGGGAGGCGGGATTTGCGAGATCCGGATTGCCCGTCACGATTGCCAGGGGGTTTGCGTTTGTTGGGCCGCGCCTTCCGCTCGATGGGCAATTTGCCGTTGGAAATTTTCTTCGGGACGTCTTGTCTGGACGCCCCGTCATCGTCCATGGAGACGGTTCTCCGATCCGCTCCTACCTTCACGCGGCGGACCTTGCGGTGCGGCTGTGGCACATCCTCGTCCACGGGCAGCCGGGAGGAACTTACAATGTGGGTGCCGCGCAGGAGCTCAGCATTGGGGATGTCGCCGCTGCCGTCGCTGCTTTGGTTCAGCCAACCGCGGAAGTCCGAATTCTTCGCGAGCGCTCCGGATTTTCTTACTACGTCCCGGATATCACGCGGATCGAGCAGGCTTTCCGCCTGGCCCCCGACCTTCCATTTCCGGAGGCGCTTGCGCGGACATGGAGGTGGCTGCGGGCGTCCGCGGGCCACTGAAAAAACTTGCGCCGGTCCTGGGCAGAAGCAATCCTGCACGGGCACGAGCCGCACCGCCTCTCACCCCCCTCCCAAGTTTCCGACGCCCACTATTTTCCATGTCCAACAACACCATCCATCTCGGTTCGCGCGCCATCGGCGACGGGCAGCCGAGCTATATTATTGGCGAAATCGGCATCAACCACAACGGGAGCCTCGACATCGCGAAGAACCTCATCTCGGTCGCAAAAAACACGGGATGCGACGCGGTGAAATTCCAGAAGCGAACCGTGGAAATTGTTTACACTGCGGAGGAGTTGGCCAAGCCCCGCGAGAACCCCTTCGGCGCGACAAACGGCGACCTCAAGCGCGGCCTGGAATTCGGCTTGGAGCAATACCAGAAAATCGATGAGTTCTGCCAGGAGATGGGGCTTCCGTGGTTTGCGTCGTGCTGGGATGAGCCCTCGGTGGATTTCATCGCGCAGTTCGATGTGCCGTGTTTCAAAGTCGCGTCCGCTTCTCTGACCGACGACGCATTGCTGCGCCACACCCGGGCGGCCGGGAAGCCGGTTCTGCTTTCCACCGGGATGAGCACGATTGAGGAGATCGATCACGCGGTCGAAGTCCTCGGCAAGGAGGGCCTTGTCATCCTCCATGCCACGAGCACGTATCCTTCGAATTACGATGAGCTCGACCTGCGGGTGATTCCGGATCTTCGCAAGCGCTACGGCGTGCCGGTGGGATATTCCGGGCATGAGACCGGCATCGCGTCCTCGGTCGCGGCGGTTGCCCTTGGGGCCTGCGTGGTCGAGCGCCATATCACGCTCGAGCGCTCGATGTGGGGATCCGACCAGGCGGCTTCACTCGGGCCTAGCGGGCTTACCCGGCTGGTGCGCGATACCCGGCTCGTGGAGATGGCCATGGGCTCCAGCACGAAGCGGGTATTCGACAGCGAGATTCCCGTCATGAAAAAGCTCCGCCGGGTCGGGGGCCGCGCCTGATGCCGATCCGGGCAATCGCGCTCGATGTGGATGGCGTGCTGACCGACGGCACCTTTGTCTGGGGGCCGGATGGGGCGGAGTCGAAATCGTTTTCATTTCGCGACATCATGGGGATCTCGCTGGCCACCCGCGCGGGGGTTGCCTTTGCGCTGATCACCGGCGAGGCCGGGCCGCTGATCGACCGCTACGCGGAGAAAATGCGGATCAACTTCGTGTGGAAAGCCTGCAGGAACAAGGCCGATGCCCTCAAGGAATTTGCGGAATCCACAGGCCTTCCGCTTGAGGAGATCGGATTCGTCGGAGACGACGTCAACGACCTCTCTGCCATCGCCCTCGCCGGATTTTCCGCCGCGCCATCCGACGCCCACCCGCTCGTTCTCGAAGCGGCTGACTTTGTGGCAAAGGCCGGCGGCGGGCGCGGGGCCGTGCGCGAGGCCCTCGACCATCTCGGCCTCTGTGGCCAGGCAGCAACCCCGCGATGAAGCTCTCCGACTACATCTTCGAATTTCTCGCGGACAAG
Organism: Verrucomicrobiota bacterium; assembly: GCA_026398275.1. GTDB lineage: Bacteria > Verrucomicrobiota > Verrucomicrobiia > Chthoniobacterales > Terrimicrobiaceae > QYQL01. The sequence continues at coordinate 30,244 of JAPLTF010000016.1, read as the reverse complement.
GGCGTCAAGCGCGTCTTCGTTCTTACCGGGGGAGGGGCCATGCACCTCGACGATTCACTCGGGCGCAGCGGGCGGATCGAATACACGTGCTTCCTGCACGAGCAGGCGCTTGCGATCGCGGCCGAGGCCGCCGGACAGTTCGCGAATTTTCCCGGGGTCGGGCTCGTGACCTCCGGCCCCGGCGCGACGAATACCGTGACCGCCGTGACCGCCGCCTATTTTGACTCGACTCCGGTCTTCATGATTTCCGGGCAATGCAAGCGGCAGGACCTGAAGGCCGACAGCGGCGTGCGGCAGATGGGATCGCAGGAAGTCGATATCGTCTCGATGGTTTCGGGGATTACGAAATACGCCGTGACCGTCATCGAGCCGGAGAGCATCCGTTTTCACGTCGAAAAGGCCTGGCATCTCGCGACGACCGGCCGCATGGGCCCGGTATGGCTGGACATCCCGCTCGATGTTCAGGCCGCCACGATTGAGCCGAACTTGCTGGAAGGCTTTGTCCCGGACTGCGACCACCCACCCGCACCTTCCGCCGCTCAAATCTCCGAAGTCGCCGCCCTGCTCGCCGCCGCCAAGCGCCCGCTCATCCTCGCCGGCAACGGGATCAAACTCGCAGGGGCCGTGGAGGAATTCTCCCGGCTCATCGAGTCGGAAGAAATTCCGCTCGTCCTCACTTGGAAGGCGGTGGATTTTCTCGACCACTCGCACCCGCTCAATTTCGGGAGCCCGGGGATCATCGGATGCCGGACTGCAAATTTTCTCGTGCAGAATTGCGACCTCCTGCTGGTGATCGGCTCCAGACTCGAGCCCAGCATCACCGCATTTAACTCCGCCGGGTTCGCACCGCATGCCAAACTGGTCATGGTGGATATCGACGAGGCGGAAATCCGGAAAATCCGGCGGGCGGATGTGCCGGTTGTTGCTGACGCCGGGGAATTCCTGCGCGCCCTGCTGGGAGCGCAGGCGTCCCGCCCGCATGATGAAGAAGCGGGCAAGATGCCCGCGCTCCCGTCCAGCCGCCAAGCATGGCTGGCCTACGCCCGCAACCTCAAGGCCCGCTATCCGGTCGTGCTCGAGGAATACCGGAAACCCGGCGAGAGCATTGACCTCTATGTTTTTACCGATGTGCTGAGCGACCATCTCACGAGCGATGATGTGATCACGCCGGAAAGCTCCGGCGCGGCCGGTGAGATCACCTACCAGGCGATCCGTGTCAAAAAAGGCCAGCAAATCAAAAATGCGGCCGGCCTTGGCTCGATGGGATTCGGCCTGCCGTATGCGATCGGGGCCTGCCTGACGACCGGGAAGCGCACGATCCTCATCAACGGCGACGGCGCATTCCAGCTCAACATCCAGGAGCTCCAAACGCTTTCGCGCCTCGGGCTCCCGGTTAAAATGTTCATTCTAGACAACGACGGCTACGCCAGCATCCGGGCCACGCAGCGGAATCTCTTCGGCGGATTTTATGTCGGTTCGGGAATGTCGAGCGGTCTCACCATGCCGGACACCGCCGCCATCGCCAGCGCCTACGGCATCCGCACGGAACGGGCGGAAACATACGAAGACCTTTCCGGCGCGATCGCCCGCACACTTGAGGGAGGCGATCCCGCGCTTTGCGTGATCCGGGTTTCCCAAGTCCAGGTTACCGCCCCCCGCGTCCAGTCCATGAAAACCCCCGAGGGCAGCATGATCTCGAAACCGCTCGAAGATATGTGGCCGTATTTGCCGCCCGAAGAGCTCCGGGCGAACATGATCGCCCTAGACAACGATGAACATGCCTGCCCCTGAACTGATCCCCGCCTCTCGCCAGCCGGATCCCGCCGCCCCGGAACGTATTGCCCGACTCCTTGCGGCGCGGCGAAACTACCGCGCGGAAGTTCTGGCGATGACTGCGGCGAGCCGGTTCGTCGCGTTCTATGGCTGCGGGGCGATTTTCGGCAGCATCGCCGAAACCTGGCGCGAACTCGTGGGCCGGAACATCGATTTTTGCTGCGACTCGAATCCCGAAAAATGGGGCAAGGTCTACTCTGGCGTCACATGCATCCCCCCATCCGAACTCGAAAAATACAAAGACGAACTAGCCGTCTTCGTGACCGTCGGCGACTTCGAGCCCGTTCTGGATTTTCTCGCCGAAAAGAAATTCCCCTGCGTCCACCTGATCTACAAATACGATCTTGTCAGCTCGGACTATTTGTCCCGGCAGAATCTGGATGAGGTGGCGGCGAAGCTGGAGGCGGTCCGCGCCCTTCTTGCGGATGACCGCTCGGTGCGGGTGTTCGATGCCACGCTCGACAGGCTGCTCGATGCCGGAAGCGCTCCGGGCCTCATGGCGGGGGTTTGCGAGGGGGACCAGTATTTTCCGGCCGATCTCATCCGGCTGAAGCCGGACGAGTCGTTTGTGGATGCGGGGGCATTCACCGGAGACACGGTCTGCGATTTTATCAGGCGCACGGATGGAAGCTTCGATTCGATGCACTGTTTCGAGCTGAATGCGGCGAATTTTGAAGGCCTGCAATCCACGGTGTCCGCACTTCCGGGGGCGGAGAAAATTTTCCTTCATCCGGAGGGGCTCTGGAACGAGCCGCTCGATATCTCCTACAGCGTTGAGCTCTCCCAGAGCACGATTGGGGCCGGAGATGCGCTGGGGCATGTCGCCCGTCTGGACGACCTCATCGGCGATGCGCGGGTCACCCTCCTGAAGATGGATATCGAGGGGGCGGAGCTCAAAGCCCTCGAAGGCGCGCGAGGCACGATCCTCGCCAACAAGCCCAAGCTGGCCATCTGCGTCTACCACCACTTCAAGGACCTCTGGGAAATCCCGCTGTTCATCAAGAGCCTCGTTCCGGAATACCGGATTTTTCTCAGGCACCACACCAAGCTCGAATACGAAACCGTTTGCTACGCGCTCCCTCCGGAGGATGTTACCGCATGATCAAGTATACCGAGCTTCACAAGACAAACCGGCACAACCTGCTCGAAGTTCTGCCGCTGCAGAAGCCGTTCACGGTTCTTATCGAACCTTCAGGCCTCTGCAATTTCCGCTGCGTCCAGTGCTTCCAGAGCCTCAAGGAGAAGTCGTATTTCTCCGAGACCAAAGCCAACATGCCGCTCGAGCGGTTCCGCCGCGTGCTCGATCAGCTCGCATCCTGGAGCGGGCCGAAGATCAAGGTCCTCAAACTCACCATCTACGGCGAGCCGCTCGTGAGTCCGGATTTTCCGGAAATGGCGCGGCTGGCGGTGGCCTCCGGCGTCGCCGAGCGTGTCGAGATGACGACGAATGGATCGCTTCTCAAGCCCGCGATCTCGGAACAACTCGTCGCCGCCGGGCTCGACTACATACGGGTTTCCATCTACGGGGCCACCCAGGAAAAGCACGAGGCCGTCACCGGCTCGCGAACGCACCTCGAAGCCATCCGCGACAACCTGGCAGCCCTCCAGGAAATCAAGCGGCGGATGTCGAGCGAGCATCCTTTTGTGAGCTGCAAAACGTTGGACACCTTTTCTGCGGACAACGAGGTTTTTCTCGACCTGTTCAAGCCGGTCGCCGACGAGGTCTATCTGGACAAGCCGCATGGCTGGATCCGGGTGAAGGAGAAGGATTTTATCGAGGGCTATTACGGGGAGGATGCCGCCCGCGCCAAGGAGGATCTCCTGACGAACAGCACCCGGCGCACCGCATGCCCGATGCCGTTCACCACGATGGCCGTCCGGGCAAACGGTGACGTTTCGCCGTGCTGCGTGGACTTCATCGGCGGGACAAACCTCGGCAATGTCGATCAGAGGTCGCTGCAGGACCTGTGGCATTCCGAGGAATGGTATCAGTTTCAAAAGATGCATCTCGAGAGCCGGATGCGCGAAAACCCTTCCTGTGCCCGTTGTGATATCTACCGCAGCAACCATTACACCAAGGATACGGTCGACGGATTTCCTGTGGAGAAGCTCCTCCGGGCTTCCGTTTCAGAACCGATAACCGGGGCGGGCTAGCCCACTTGTCATGACACCGGATAAAATAAAGATCAGCATCGTCACCGGCTGCCTCAACGAACAGGGCAACGTCGAGGACTACTACTCCCGCGTCACCAAGGTTCTGTCGGAGTTTCCCGGCTATGCCTACGAGCTCATCATTGCAGACAACTGCTCGACCGACAGGACGCGGGAGATCCTGAGGAGCCTCGCGGCGGCGGATTCCCGCCTGAAGGTGATTTTCAATTCGAGCAACTTTGGTCCGGTGCGATCCGGATACAACGCCTTTCTGCTCGCGACCGGTGACGCGGTGATCCTGATGGCCTGCGATCTTCAGGATCCTCCCGAGCTCATTGCGGAAATGATCCGGAAATGGGAGGAGGGGTTCAAGGTGGTCGTGGCCGTGAAGGCGTCCAGCCGGGAGACGCCTGTGATTTTTTTCGCCCGAAAGTGTTTCTACAAGGTTTTGAGTTTTTTATCAGACACCGACCAAGTCATCCAGAATTTCACCGGTTTCGGTCTCTACGACCGCGTTTTCCTCAACGTCCTGCGGCGCTACCGGGACCCGGTTCCCTATCTTCGCGGCTTTGTCAGCGAGATCGGATTCCGGCGTGCGGAGATTCCGTTCGAGCAGCCGGAGAGAAAGCAGGGAAGATCCAAGCACGCCTTCCTGTCGCTTTACGATCTGGCGATGAGCGGGGTGATCAACCACTCGAAGCTTCCGCTCAGGCTGGCGACGTTCAGCGGGTTTTTGATCGCCGGGATCAGCCTCCTGCTCGCCCTGGGTTATCTCGTTTACAAGCTCCTCTACTGGGACACGTTCACGCTCGGCCTGGCTCCGCTGATCATCGGGGTGTTCTTCTTCTCCGCCGTCCAGCTCATCTTCATCGGGATCATCGGAGAATACGTCGGAGCCATTCTCACCCAGGTGAAGAGCCGCCCGCTGGCCGTTATTGAGGAAACGATCAACTTCCCGAACCCGGACGCATGAGCGCCGCGAAGAACTGCCGGGTTTGCGCTCAGCCGCTCTTTCCCGAACCGCTCCTGAGCTACCGGAACATGCCCGCCGCTGCGCAGGGGTTTCCGGATGCCATCCCGGCCCCCGACGGGAGCGTGGGCGTTCCGCCCGCATCCGTTTCCTCAAGCGGGCGGGACGCCCGCGCTCCTTTCTTCAATCCTCTCGATGACACCGGCGTCACCAAACACAAGCTTCCTCACTGGAGCCAATCCGACTGCTTCTGCTTTGTCACATGGCGGCTCGACGACGCACTGCCGAAGGCCAAACTCGACGAGTGGAGCCTCACCCGGGAATCCTGGCTCAAAGACCACCCGAGGCCTTGGGATGAGGCAACTGAGCGGGAGTACCATGAGCTTTTCAGTTCGCGTCTCGACGAGTGGCTCGATGCCGGGCACGGATCCTGTCTGCTCCTGAATCCTGCCCTGCGAAAAATCGTTGGCGATGCGCTGGCCCGCTTTGACTCTGAACGCTACGATCTCGTGAGCTATGTGATCATGCCGAACCATGTGCATGTCCTTCTCAAGCTGGGGCTGGAGTTCGCGCTTCCCGACATCCTGCACTCGTGGAAAAGTTTTACGGCAAAGGCGATCAACAAGTCCCTTGGAAAAACCGGACCACTTTGGCAGCACGAATACTGGGACCGTCTTATCCGGAACGAATGCCACTTCGCCGCGTGCCTCGCCTACATCCATGACAACCCCAAAAAGGCCCGTCTAGGCAACGGTTGCTTCACTCTCGGCCACGGGAGCGTGGGCGTCCCGCCCGCATCCGGATCCCCAAGCGGGCGGGACGCCCGCGCTCCTTTCTCCGACGCGCCCGCTGACGCAGGCGTGGATTTGGACATTTACCAGTGTTCCGGGTGCGGACTTGTTCAGCTTGAGGCGGAACCTGTTCCATATTTCCGCGAGGTGATCCGCGCCGCCGGGATCTCCCAAGTGCTTTCCGAAGCGAAGCGCCGGCAGTTTGCGGAGTTTATCAGCCGACACGGGCTGACGGGGAAAAAGGTGATCGAGATCGGCTGCGGCCGCGGCGAGTTTCTTTCGATCCTTCACCAACTGCCGGTCGAGGCGCACGGGATCGAGTTTTCCGAGGAGGCCGTCCGGCATTGCAGGGAGTCCGGATTGCAGGTTTCGCGGGGATACCCCGATGCGGCCTCGGGCGATATTCCAGGCGGTCCGTTCGACGCATTTTTTCTCCTGATGTTTCTCGAGCACATGCCCGACCCGGGCGCTTCCCTTCGCGCAATCCGGGACCAGTTGGTGCCGGGTGGCATCGGCCTGATCGAGGTCCCGAATTTCGACATGATGGTCCGCGAGCGGCTGTTCTCGGAATTTATCTCCGACCACCTCCTGTATTTTTCGCGCGAGACGCTTCTTTCGACGCTGCGGTGGAATGGTTTTGACGTGATCGGGACGGAGGAATTGCGCGACGACTACGTGCTCTCGGTCGCTGTGCGGAAACGCGAGCCGCTCGACCTGTCGGAATTTTCCCGCTGCCAGCAAACGATCTCGCAGGAGCTCGCGAAATTTGTCGCAGGGTATCCCGAGAGGAGGGTTGCCGTTTGGGGAGCCGGGCATCAGGCGCTGGCGGTTCTCGCCCTTTCGGGGATTGCCTCCTCCATCCGCTACGTGGTCGACTCCGCGCCGTTTAAACAGGGAAAATTCACCCCCGCAACGCACCTGCCGGTCGTTCCTCCCTCAGCCCTTGTATCCGATCCCGTTGAGGCGGTGATCGTCATGGCGGCGAGCTATTCCGACGAGGTCGCGAATATCATCGCCCGCGAGCACGGCTCGCAGATCACCGTTGCCATCCTGAGAGAGAACCGGCTGGAAATCACGGGCGACGGCCGATGAAGTCCGCGCCAGGGGACGAGGAAGCCGGGGCCGATTCCACTGCTTGTGATCGGAATGTCCCGGATGCTTCCGGCCTCAGAAAAAATGCGTTCTTCATCCTCCGTGCCGTTGCATCCGTCGGGATGATCTGGCTTGTGGTTAGGAAGCTCGACTGGTTGTCCGTGGAAAGAATTCTCAGACATGCCGACTGGCGGCTTTTGGCAATCGCCTCCTCCCTGACGATCCTCCCGGTATTCCTCCTCGCCATGCGCTGGCATCTTTTCATCCGCCAGCAGGGAATCTCCGTGTCCGGGAAAAGCGTCTTTTTTCTCACGTGGGCCGGCCAGTTTTTCAACACCGTTCTTCCCGGCAACACCGGGGGGGACTTTGTCAAAATCTTCCATCTCTGCCGCATCTCGCCGCACCACAAGGCGGGGGCGGTTGCGAGCGTGGTAGTGGACAGGCTTGTGGCGCTTGCCGCGCTGCTGGTGCTGGCGGGAGCCTCGCTTCTCCGCCAGCCGATCCCGAAACTTCCCGAGGGCTGGCACCTGCCGCCGTGGCTTCCGGTTGCTTCCGTCGGGGTTCTTGTTCTTCTGGCTGTGCTCGGATATTTTTTGCGGCACCGCCTGCCCGTGCGTGCGCAGGTTTTCAGGTTTGTTGAAGCCATGAAAACGGGCGTGCGGCCGGGAGGCACGCTGGCAGCAGGCTTTTCGCTTTCATTCGGAATTCATCTCTTTTCATTCTTTCTGTTTTTCCTGTTTTCCCGCGCTCTCGGATTCTCGATCACCTATGCGGACACGCTGATCTTCCTGCCCGTGCTGCTGGTGCTCATGATGGTACCGATCACGGTCAACGGCCACGGCCTGCGCGAGCTCGTCCTGATTTACTATTTTCAAGTGCTCCACATCCTTCCGGCATCCGGAGGGGCGGGCGGTGCGGCCGAGTTTGTGGTGTCCCTCTCGCTCCTCATGGTTGCGAACGAACTCCTCTGGTCGCTTCCCGGCGGGCTTATTTATCTGGCCCGGTTCCGAGGTATTCGTTGACTTCCCGCAGAAGCTTTTTAACTTGCATCAACAAAATGACACTCCAGCAAATCGAGCAGGCGAAACGGGAAAAACTCCGGAGCGAAAAGCCCCTGGTTTACGACAAGATCATCAAGATTTCCGACCGGCACAGCCGGGGGATCGCGACGCCGATTATCGATATCGCCTACAGCTATATTTGCAATCTGAGCTGCAGCCATTGCACTGCGTGGCGCGGGAGGTGGATGAGGCCGAAGGGGGAGCGGATCCTGACTCCGCAGGATCTTCGCCGGATCAGCGACGAAGCGGATTCGCTGGGGCTGGCCCAGTTCTGCATCTCCGGCGGGGAGCCGACGGTTTTCAAGGATTTGGATGAGGTGATTTTGGCGCTCCAGCCAGACAAGTTCCACCTGACGATGAGCACGCACGGGCACTTTCTGACCAAGGAAAAGGCCAAACACCTGAAAAGTCTGGGCCTCGACAAGGTCAAGATCAGCCTGGACGATTTCGACCCGAAGGCGCACGACGCGAACCGGCACAGCGAGGGTGCCTACGGCAAGGCGATCACCGCCATGGCGAATGCCAGGGAAGCGGGGATGGGCGTGGTCGTCCAGACCTGCGTGACCCATCAGAATTGCCAGACCGGTCAGATCATCGAGATGGCGAAATTCGCCACGGAGAACGACTACACCGTGGACATTCTCGCCGCCCGTCCCACCGGGTCCTGGGAGGGCCGATACGACGTCTTGATCACCCCCGAAGACGAGGACTACCTCTTCGCGGCCCACAAGGAGTATCCGGTGCTCCACCGCGATGTGTGGCCCGCCTACGGCATGGACAAAGGCTGCGGGGCCGTGCATTCCACGCTGCACATCACGCAGTATGGCGACATCATGCCCTGCGTCTACATCCACATCGGCATCGGAAATGTCTTCACCGGCACGCTCGAGGAGGCGATCAAACTCGGGCAGAGCATCAAGTGGTTCAAGAACTACAGCCGGCTGTGCCTGTCGAGCGAGGACCGCAACTTCATCAAGAATTACATGGCCAAATCCTACGGAAAGGAACTTCCGATCTCCTGGACCGAGGTGTTCAGCGAAGAGGATTTTGTGAAGTGAATTAGCTGGATCGCAGCTCTGGTTTTTTTCGCAGTTTCAGCGCAGACTGCCGCTTGGAACCGACGATTTGTTCATGTCTCACCCCCCATTGGAAACCAGCACTCCCGATTCTAACAATCCGCGCCCCGCTGGTTTTTGCACGTGGAATGAACTGGGTGCCTTGGCACTTCTGCTCGCAGCCGTCGTCTTTTCATGGTGTGCCGCCAATGCGAAGTGGGACGCGCTTTCCTGGCAGCAGCCCTCGGCTTACTCCGCTCCCGTCACCTCCGACATTCTCGGAACGCTGGCCGGGATAAAGGCCGCATCGGACGGGCATTTCCTCCCGTTGCTCTGGAAAAATATTCCCGAGCTCGGCGCGCCGGGTGGTGCAAATTGGAACGACTATCCGATCACCGAGGAAATTCCGCTCTTTGTGGAAGGGGTGCTGGCGCGGGTATTCGGACTTTTTGCAGGTTTGAACCTCAGCCTTCTGATCTGTCACCTGCTGGCTGCGGGCGTCTTTTATGGAGTGGCAAGGTTTTCCGGCTGTGAGAAAAAATGGAGCTTTGTGGGGGCGCTCGCCTACGGCTTGGCCCCATTTATATTTACCGAGTCGCCGCACCACATCACGGTTGCGGCTGTCTGGCATGTGCCGCTGTTTATTCCGGTTTGGCGGTGGATTTCGACAGGAGCGGGGATCGCGCCCTGGTCGAGGCGGTTCTGGATCTCCGCGGGGATCGCGTTTCTTGCCGGCACGCAGAACGTCTACTACACGAACATTCTCTGCCAACTGACCCTTCTCGGTGGGTTGGCGGTCTTTATCCGGACGCGCTCGGTTCCGACCCTGCAGGCCTGTTTGGGAATCATCCTGGCGGCTGCTCTGGCGTTTGGGCTCATGAATCTCGACACGTGGACCTACCGGCTTGTTCACGGTCCGAATATTGGTGCCGTTGTGAGGGAATACAAATGGCTCGAGATCTACGGGCTGAAGATTGTGGATCTGGTGGTGCCGCCGATCACGCACCGGTCCGATCTTCTTGCGGGGTTTGCGTTCCAGCACCGCACCGGAGCCCCGTTGCAGGACGAGGGGTCGTATCTCGGGATCCTTGGCCTTCTTTCCCTGGCGCTCCTGATTTTTACAACGGTGGCGGCGTTCATCCGGAAAGCGCAGATCCCGATCGAGGCCTGGCAGGTTTCCTGGATTCTGGTGGTTTTTACGACGGGAGGATTGAATGCCATCGCGGGCGCGCTGGGGTTCACGATGTTCCGGACCGGATGCCGCTACAGCGTTGTGATCCTGGCGATCGTGCTGATGTTTGCGGCCCGCTGGCTGTCTTCTCTGCGGCTTCGGAGCGGGTTTGCATCGCTCCTGGCGGTTCTGGCAGCCACACTGGTTTTTTGGGATCAGGTTCCCCGTCCTCCGGATCTCAAGGAGAGGGAGCTAGTGGCATTCCAGATCGAGTCCGATCAGGAAATCGTCGAGAAGATGGAAGCAGCGCTGCCTCCCGGCGCGATGGTTTTCCAACTTCCCATCATGGAATTCCCCGAGACGCCAATCGCCGGACTCTCGCCTTACGACCACCTGAGGCCGTATCTTTTCAGCAAAAGCCTCCGCTTTTCCTTCGGTTCCATGAAAGGTCGGGAGGATACCCAATGGCAGAAGGATCTCGCCGGCCTCACGCTCGAGGCTGCCGTGGCCAAGCTGCGCGGTCTCGGGTTCCAGGCGATCCTGATCAACCGGAGCGGATTTCCGGATAAGGCCAAGGGGATCATTCAATCGCTCTCAACGATGGGGAATTCCCGGGTGATCGAGAGTGCCGCTGGTGATTTGGTCTGCGTGCTTCTTTCTCCCGCTTAATCAGTTCGCCGGTTTCCGGGTCATATGGTCCATCAGCCATTGATCGGCCTCCTCGTGACTTTTGAAACGGTAGACCCCCCGGCGGGCACGAATTCCGCAACCGGCATCCCTCCACTGTTTGTTGGATTCTGTTTCCGACGGAAGCGCCCGCAACGGGGCGACACCAAGCCTCCGCCCCACGGTTTTTCCGATGGTTTCTTCCAGATTGATGACCGGGTGCATTCCAAACCGGAGCGTAATTCATCCGATGGCCATTGGCAAGCGGGCGGAGTTGGGGTCCGCAATTGAAGTGCAATTTTTTGGCATTCGGTTATGAAGCACTGCGCCACTCACCCATGATGTTCCGATTTTCTTCTGCGGCCCCCGATGTCACCGAACAGCCAGTCGGGAGGCGTTCCCATCCGGCCGCGTGGCTCATTCTTCTTGTTCCGGCCGTTCTGCTGGGGGTGATCGGCGCGGCCTGGCTGAGGCAGCCGGTGTCGGACCATGAGCTGCTGGCGGGCTTCGCCAAATCCCAGGACTTTCTGGCGGCGGCGAAGAGCGTGGGCGGGCTGCCGTGGTGGTCGCCGATGTTCATGCAGGGATCGAGCCTGGCCGCGTCGTGGACCCACATGGTGGCGAATGTGGCGATGTGGGCGTTCAGCATCCCGCTGGGGTTTCTGGCCGGCCCGAAGGTCGCAATCCTTCTCGCCATGGCCGTGGGATCCGCCGGGGTCTTCCTGTTCCTCCGCAATTTCGTCGGGGACGATCTGATCGCCGGAATCGGATCCGTTCTCTTCGTGCTTTGTCCCTCACTTTTGACGCATGCGGCGGGTTACGAGCATTTCGCGACCGTGTGCGCGATGGCCCTGCTGCCGTGGGCATTCCTTGCGGTGCGGGTGTTTTTTCGCGATCCGGCGATCCGGACCTCGCTGCTTCCGGCCATCGCGTTTTCGGCCCTGATGCTGGTCGATGAGAAGGCCGGCATGATGGCCCTGCCGGTTCTGCTGATTTTTTCGGCGACGGAATATTTTCGCTGCCCGCGCGGATCGAGGCCACGGAGCGGCCTGTTTGTGTGGACCGTCTCGGCGGTGCTGCTTCTGGCGGTGGTGCCGATGCTTCCCTCGCTGCGGGAGCGGGGATTCATGGCGATGTTCGAATTCAGTCCGTTCCGCGGCTGGCAATATGCCTTTTCGACAAAGTCCGCCCTTGGGTGGATTGATCGCGGAGGGTGGCTCACGCAGGGGATTGACGGCGGCTACGCGCCCACGACGGGAAACGGGGGCACCTATCTCGGGCTGGGGGTCTTTGCCGTTTTCACAGCAGCCCTTTTTCTCGGAACATTTCACGAGTCGTCCGCGGGCCGGAAAGCGCGTCTGTTTTTGGTTCTGGCCCTTTTCACGTTCTGGCTTTCGTTCGGCCCGAAGGGCGTGCTGGGCGGCCACCTGCTCTACCTGTCCCTCTCGCTGAATGCTCCGGATTTTTCCCCCGCGCTCGGCTGGTTCTTCCTGGCCGCGCAAGTCTGGATCATCTTCCGGCTTGTGCCTCCCGGCTGGCCCGGCCGGCTGATCCTGGCGTCGATCCTGTCGCTGATCTACCTGCTGGTCCCGGGATTCAGCCTCCTGGCATGGCTGCCGCTCCACCGGAATATCCCGACGCCGTTTGATTTCTTCCAGGTCACCGGTGCCGTCTGCGTGGTGATCTCGGCGGCGATTGTCACCGGCATCCTCTTCTCGAGGTTTCGGGCCGGGGTGCTCCGCTCGGCTGTCGCCGCAGCGGCCTGCTGCCTGGTGTTGCTCGATGTTTCCCCGTATGCGAAGCCGTTTTTTCTTGGGGCCATGGATGCGGAGGTTTTTGAGGACTTCCTCGCAGCCGAAGCCCACATCAAATCGTCGCCGATTCCCGGGCGGGTCCAGGCATTTTCCGGCCGGTATTTTTATCTGCTGACCCCGTATCTGACCGGCCGCCCGCTGGTCTCCGAGGCGTTCAACAGCTACCTCCAGCAGCGGGGCGCGGCCATCCTGCAGGGAGTTGCCTTCACCAACGATGAGACCCTGATGTCCTATTTCAACATCGCCGGCGTCTCGCACCTTCTCATTGATAAATGCGATGTCGATACCTCCGCGGAGTTGCAAGGCCGGCTGCGCAGCCTGCTCCCTGTCGGATTCGAAAATGACAGGTTCGTGGTGCTCGAGAACAAGGGCTCCCTCGGGGCCGGTTTCCTCGCGAAGGATTTTATCCAGGCGCCGGACAGCAAGCCGGAAGTCTCCACCGCGGCATTGGGCGGAGCCCATTACAATATGGCGACCGTCGAGCTCGCGGGCGTCGCTGCGGATGAGCCGGGCTTGCGCGGACGCATTGTGGACGGGCACATCGAGGCCGCGAAGGACGGGGAGGCGATGCAGGAGGGGCAGCCGTTCGTGCGAGTGGGACTGGCCGGCACCGGCACCTACCAGACCGTGCCGTTTGCGCCGGCCGGAGAGGCGGGATGGCTGGTCATGAACCAGGCCTGGCATCCCGACTGGCAGGCGTTTCAAGCCGGCAAGCCGCTCAAAAACCGGCGCGCATTTCTGGCCTTTCAGGCCGTCAAGACCGACGGAAAACAGGGCGTCGAATTCCGCTTTCAGCAGCCGTGGTGGTATAATATCTGCGCGGGAATCGGGCTCGCTTCCTGGGCTGCAGTGCTGGGGCTGACCCTGCTCTCCGGAGTCCTGACCAGGGAGGGCGAAGCTCCGTCTGAGCCGTAATATGTGGGTTCGGCCGGAGCCTCACCCTCCCGAAATGTCCGTGATGCGGGTCCGGGGTGAGGAAAGAAAATTGACAGAAATATGGTTTTACAGTTAGCTTGTTTTTATGAAAGCCACCATTGAGCTGGATAACGACCTCTACCGGAGGGCCAAGATTGCGGCGGCCATGCGGGGGAGAAAAATCAAGGAGCTGGTGGCGGAAGGGCTGAGGCGTGTTCTGGAGGATTCCCAGGTCCCGGCAGCGCAAAGGCCCGGGCATTTTTCCGGATACTGGAACAACTACTTTGGCTTGGTGAAGGGCGAGAAGTGGGAGGAGCCGGCTCCGGCATCCACGGAAAAGCGCGAGGAGTGGTAATGGCCTTCCTCCTGGACACCAACCATTGGATTTTTTTGTTGAAGGGGCGCACTCCCGCATTGGGGCGAAAACTCGACACGGTCGCCCCGGAAGATGTCCGCTTCTGCTCCGTGGTCAAAGAGGAGCTCTATTACGGGGCGCACAAGCATGCCAACCGGCAGGCCCGCCTCGCGATTCTCCAGGATCTTTTTTCGCGTCACAAATCCGCGGATTTTGACGACGCGGCGGCGGCCGAAGCCGGACGGTTGCGCCAGGAACTCGAAATGAGCGGAGAAGTGATCGGGCCGCACGATTTGCAGATTGCGGCGATCGCCGTTGCGCGGGGGTGGGTGCTGGTGACAAACAACACGCGGGAATTTGAGCGCATCCCCCGGTTGAAGGTGGAAGACTGGACCAGGGCATGAAGGACCGGATCTGGACGCGGGCGGATGTGCTGGCCGGGCTTTTTACCGGTCTGGTTTCGTTTGCGGTGTATGCGTGGACGGCCGCGCCGAATGTGACCCTGCTCGACTCCGGCGAGTTCATTGTCGCGGCGCAGCACTTCGGAGTCCCGCATCCGACCGGGTATCCGCTCTGGACGCTGCTCACATGGATTTTTCTGCTGCTGCCGCTTGGAAATGCCGCGTGGGAGGTGGCAATTTTCAGCGGGGTTTGCGCGGCCCTGGCCGTCGGCCTGACCACGGCGCTCACGCGGAGTTCTCTGCGGTGGCTGATGGGCGAGGCCCTGGAGCCATGGCGTGGGCTCACCACGATCCTTTCGGTGACGTGCGGGCTGCTGTTCGCATTCAGTTTTTCCATGTGGTCGCAGGCCACCATTGCCGAGGTCTATGCGCTGCATGCCCTGATGATCGGGCTTATTCTTTCCGCCCTCTACGTGTGGCTGCGCAGGCCGGATTGTCTGGGATATCTGCTGCTGACATTCTTTTTGCTCGCGCTTTCATTCAGCAACCATCACCTGAGCGTGGCGATGGCGCCGCTGCCGTTCATTGCGGTTCTTCTGGTCCGGCGGCAGATGTTTTTGGAGCTCGTGCTTGCTGGCCTTCTCACCGTGCTGCTCGCCTATCTGGGCTTCGCCATCCTGTCGGCGGAGCCACTCGTGCTGAAGACCGCGATCCGGTTTTTTTACTGCGTGATGCTCGGGCTCGTTGTGCTGGTTGTCGTCCGGCGTTTTCAGATCGAATGGCGGCTGGTGGCATATCTGCCGTTCGTTGTGGCGCTGGGGCTGCTGCCCTATGCCTACATGCCGGTTGCGTCCTCGACGAATCCGCCGATGAACTGGGGTTACACTCGCACGGCGGAGGGATTTTATTTTTCGTTCAACCGCTCCCAATACAGCGGAAGCCTTTCGCAGCAGAGCCTGCGGAGTCTCGGAAAACTCATGGGAAGTGCGGGAGTGCCGGTGGATGCCTCAGAAAAGCCTCCGCAGCCCGGAGAGAAATCGCTCTACACGGAACTGCAGGACTGGGCGGGTTTTTTCTGGCTCCAGCTTGCCAGAAGTTTCACGCCGATCGGTGTCATCGGCTATTTTGCCGCCCTGCTTGTGATCTTCCGACTGACCGATGTTTCGCGCCGGACCTGGGTCTACCTCACGGAATTGGGCTTTGTGCTGGCGGCGATCCTCCAGCCGGTGGCCGACGGGGCGGAGATCGACGTGTCCGGATGGTGGCTGCAGATGCCGTATCACACGTATACCAACCTGATCTTCACCCTGCTTGCCGCCCTCGGCATCGCGCTCGGGTGCACCGCGTTGTTTTCCAGATTTCCCCGGCTCGCCTGGCTGCGTTTCCTTCTCCTTCTCCTGCCGGTCATGCCCCTGATGCTCAACGAGGAGGGGAGCAGCCAGCGCGGGCGCTGGTTCGGGTGGCAGTTCGGTCACGACATGCTCAAGGATGTCCCCAAGGGCAGCGTGATTTTTGGAGGGACCGACCCCGGACGGTTTGTGCCGACGTATATGATTCTCGGCGAGAGCAGCCAGCCGCCATGGGTGAAGCGGGATCCGGATTTTGACCGCCGCGACCTCTACATCATCACGCAGAACGGGGTGGGCGAGGGGCTCTACCGGAAATACCTTGCCGACCAATACGGGCCGGACCGTCCGGCACCGAAGAATGCCTTCGAGCGCTGGCTCGGCCGGGCGGACGCCTACCCGAAAACGCCGCTGGTTTTTCCGACCGACGAGGAAATCCGCGCGGCCGTCGAGAAGGAGATGGAGAAGCAGTCCGCCGCAGGCGGCGTGGATCCGGTCGCTGCCCACAGCGTGGTGACCCGCCTGATCTGGGAAAAGAACAAAGACGCGCATGACTTTTTTGTGGAGGAGAGCTTTCCGCTCGAATGGTCCTACGACCACGCCCTGCCGCACGGGCTGGTCTACCAGATCACCAAGGAGCCGCTGAAGGAGCTCCCACAGGATGTTGTGAAAAAAGACATGGAATTCTGGAATGGCTACATCGAGTCACTTCTGCGGAATCCCGAATTTGCCGAGGACTACGATGCCCAGCGGTCGTTCTCGAAGCTCCGGACGACAACCGGCCACCTCTACCAGCATTGGAAAATGCTGAAAGAGGCAGAGATCGCCTACCGGCAGTCGCTCCTGATGTGGCCCGGAAATCCGGAGAGCCTCAACGCACTCAACGGCATCCTTTGGGACCGCGGAGATTATGAGGGCGTGATCAAAATCCTCGAGCCGGCGAATGCCGCGGATCCGAACAATTTCCCGCTCTGGCGGATGAGGGTTTTTGCGGAGAAGCGCAAGGAACTCGAAGGGGATATCCGCGGGCTGACCGACTCGCTCGCAAAAGATCCCAAGGACCGCGAAAAAACCGAGAAGCTTCTGGAGCTTTATTCCAGCACCGGGGAAACCAACAAAACGACCGAGCTGATCGCGAAGTCGGTGGAA
The DNA here is from genome assembly GCA_026398275.1 of Verrucomicrobiota bacterium. Classification (GTDB taxonomy): domain Bacteria; phylum Verrucomicrobiota; class Verrucomicrobiia; order Chthoniobacterales; family Terrimicrobiaceae; genus QYQL01. Next base: position 13,474 of record JAPLTF010000016.1, on the reverse strand, counting down.
ATATTCCACGATGATCCAGAGTTTCTCCGCAAGGCCGTCCAATTCGGGGAGATCAACAACCTCCCGGCGCAGCAGGTGGCGGCGGCCCAAAAGCTTGTCGCCCCCGGCACCAACTCCGGCGACGATTTCCTCCTTCTCGCCCGCGCCTGCTTCAGGAATAACGACAAAACGAACTTCTATTCCGCAGCCAGGACTGCGATCCAAAAAGGCGGGCTCCCGATGCGCGAGGCGGTCTTCGATCACCCGCTCTTCGCCCCCTGGCGCGAAGAGGAGGAATTCAAGAAGCTCCGGGATCCGCTGCCGGTTAAAAAATAGGAGCGGTTCGGAACTCCGGGGCGGATTTTTCCGGTCAGCCGAATTTCCGCTCCAGCTCCGAAAATGACCACTGGATCATGGTCGGATGGCCGCGAGGGCTGGCATAGGGGAGCTCGCACGTGAGGAGTTCGCGGACGAGCTTTGCGGCGCGGCTTTCCTCGTATGCGAATCCGTCCATGGCGGCGAGGACGGACACCGACCGCGCGAGCGCGTCGGTCGCTAGCGTCCGGTTGCCGAGCGATCCGGAGGCCCGCAGCGACTCGCAGATGTCGAGGAGGGTCGCCCGTGCGTCCCGCCCCGCAAGGGCCGGGGGCAGGGCTTCGATTTTGAAAGTGCTTCCGCCGAACGGCTCGAGCGCAAACCCGGTCGACTGGAGGGCCGGGAGGTTTTCGGAAATCCAGACAGCGTCCTTCACGGGAAGCTCGATCACCTCGGGGATGAGCAGCCGCTGCATGGGCACATGGCCGGATTCCATCTCGCGCCTCATAGTCTCAAAGAGGATCCGCTCCGATGCCGCGCGGATGTTCAGCAGCACGAGCCCGTCATTCCCCTCCATCAGGATCCAGCGGTTGTCGAGGCCGCCGATCAGGCGGAAAGCGTCCTGCGCCGGCACCGGCTTCTCAAGGTTCAGCGGCTCCTGGGAAGGTGGGCGGAATGCCTCAACCAACGGTCGTGCAGGCTCGGCCGGGGCAGCAGGAACGGCTGCTGGAGCGGGCGCGGGGCAGGCGGGCGCGTCCTGCTGCGCAGAGATTCGCGCCGGGACGGGGGGCGGGACCTGCGGCTCGACCCGGATTGCCGGCTTCCGCAAATTTTCCAGCAACCGCCGCGCCGTGAGGAAGACCGCCTGGCGGAGTTGGTCCGGCCGGTGGAGGCGGATTTCGCGCTTTGCCGGGTGGACGTTGCAGTCGAACGCGAGGGGATCCATCGAAATGCACAGGACCGCCAGCGGATGCCGGCCGCGGGGCAGCGCTTCCGAGTAGGCCTCCCGCAGCGGCTGAAAGATTGCCGGGCACTGGACGACCCGCCCGTTCAGAATCACAAACTGCTGCTCGCGGTCCGGCCGGCCCTCGCCGGGCCTGGACAGGAACCCCGAGATCTCGATCCCGTTTTCCGCGCCGGGCTCGAGCGGCAGCATCCGGCGCAAAAAGTCCTCTCCAAAAAGATCCCGGATCCGCACGCCAAGGTCCGCGGTGGCCGCCGCCTGCCAGAGCATTTTTCCTTCGCGCAGAAGCGTCATCGCCACGTCCGGATGGGCCAGCGCCAGCGCCTGCATCTGGTGGATGATGTGTGCGGACTCGGTCTCCTCCCCGCGGAGGAATTTTCTCCTGGCGGGAAGATTGAAAAAGAGCGAGCGGATCTCGATCGACGTTCCCGGCGCCTCGCCGCTGTCCGAGACCGATTCGATTTTTCCACCCGCGACCACGATCCCGGTGCCGGCGTCCTCCCCGTGAGGCCTCGTGGCCATGCGGAACCGCGAGACGCTGGCAATGCTCGGCACCGCCTCGCCGCGAAACCCCATCGTCGTGACAGCCGCAAGATCTCCCGCCGTCCGGATTTTGCTGGTGGCGTGGCGCTCCAGCGAGAGCAGGGCATCCTCGCGGTCCATGCCGCATCCGTCATCCACGACCCGGATCAGCTGGGTGCCTCCGCGGACGAACTCCACGGTGATCCGTCCGGCGCCGGCATCGACGCTGTTTTCCACGAGTTCCTTGACGACCGAGGCCGGGCGCTCCACGACCTCACCCGCCGCAACCTGGCTGGCCACGTCGTCCGGAAGCAAACGAATCTTTCCCATGCCATTTGACTTCGCATGGATTCGTTCATAAGAAAAGAACGTGATCACAGTGACCGACAATGCCGCCCGTGCACTTCTGGAGCTTGTCCGCGAAAAAGCGGCGGGGGAGGGGCTTCGCCTGGCCGTGGAAAAAGGCGGTTGCGCCGGCCTGCAATACGCGATGACGATCGGGCCTGCACAGGCCGGCGACCTTGTCGCGTCGCACCTCGGTGCCAGCGTTTTTGTGGATGCGGAAAGCGCCGCTCAGCTTGAGGGATGCACGCTCGATTACGAGGAGGGGTTGGCGGGGTCGGGATTCCGCATCCAAAACCCCCGCGCCGCGAGATCGTGCGGATGCGGCACCTCGTTCGAACCCAAAGAGTCCTGACCAGCCATGCCGTCCGACCCGCGCCTCAGAAAAAAGATTCCCTCGCGTTTTTCCGGGGGGGATTTTGATGCTGCGGACGACGAGCGCCCCGCGAGAGACGGCAGCCTGTTCATATGGACAATCATCATCCTCCTGCTCATCGGGTTCGCCATCGCGTGCTGGATCGGAAGCTTCTACATCTTCGGGCACCCGGAAAAGCCGTTCAGCTACGACATTCTTAACAAACTGAAAAAGCTGGAATCGCCGAAGCGCTTCGAGCTGACCGTGGCCCCGCGCGGCGAGTTTTTGAAGGCCTCGCAGATTCTGGACCGCTACGGCAAGCTGACCCCGCGCGAGCTCGTGCACGCGAACGAGGCGCTGTTCCGAAACTATCTCCGGAACTACAAGCTCACCCAGGACCTCGTGCCGTATGTGGTCGGCACGTATAACATCCTCGATTCGTTCGAGCTCACGGGAGCGGATCTTTTTGAGTCCGGCGTCGTGGCGCTCGCCCAGTCGAAAGAGACCCCGCAGGTCCTGCTGGAGCAGGTGTTCACGGCGGATTCCAAAGTCGTTCCCGCCCTTCACCGCACGCTTCTCACCGGCCTGGATATCGACCTCAAACGCGAAAACGAACTCTCGGCGATCATTCATGTCGAGAGGCTCTCCGACGGGCGGATCAAGGCCACGGCGATCTCCATCCTTTACCCGAGCTACGAATCCGCCACCGCCTCGGGCACATTCACCCTCGATCCTCCGCAGGTGCTGAATGTGGCCGCCGGACTGCCGGTCATCACCGCCCGCCGGCAGGAGGATGCGGATAAAAAATACAGCGGATTCCGCAAGCGCGCCGGCCTCGCCGAGACAACGCAGGAGGGACCACCGCAGAACCGGCTCATGCGCGTGGAGCGCCCCATCGCAGTGAACACCCCGGCCGTGCCCGCGCAGACGCCGGTCCCTGCGACAGCGGATATCCCACAGGTGCGCCCGGCGATCCCGCTCAATGCCACTCCCGTCCCGGCAACAACCACGGCGGTTGCATCCGCCTCGCCAACTCCGCAGCTACCGCCTTCCCCGACCCCGACGCCGGGAGCCATCGTCGCCTCCTCAACCGGTGCGTGGCCGACTTATGAACCCGGTCAGATGCCCCGCGGGCGTCTCCTCAATGTCAAAGACATGTCGGGCATGGCTGGCGCGGATGTGAACAGCGAGCGGATCTATCTTCAGGGAAATTTCGTGGTGACCGCCGCGGGCCAGAACCGGGCTGTCCTGCGCACGCAGGGCGCGATCACCGAGGCGATCGGCATTGGGGGCAGGTCCAGCAATGTCCGCGTGATCGTCGAGTTCCCCGCCGGCGTCCGCCCGCCGGGGGAGGGGGCGACATTTTCCCGCGATGCCCGCCGGCCATTCCAGATCACGGATGTTCGTGAGGGGGCCGACGGCCAGGTGAACGTCTATGTCCGGGAAGTCACCCGGCCTTGAGGCCCGCCTCGCGGCGGAAATCCAAACTTCCGGCCCGATCCCGTTCGACCGTTTCATGGAGCGCGCGCTCTACGATCCGGAGGATGGATATTATTCCTCGGGAAAATCCGCGATCGGAAAGCAGGGGGATTTTTTTACCAATGTCAGCATCGGTCCCATTTATGGCGAGGTTCTGGTCGGCCAGTTTGTCGAGATGTGGCAGATGCTCGGTCGGCCAGCCGGCTTCACGCTCATCGAGCAGGGGGCGGGGGATGGGCAGCTTGCGCAGGATATCCTCAACGCGCTTGCCGCCACCGCCCTTGCCGGGGCTCCGCTCATCGTCATTGAACCCTCGGACGCGCTCCGGAAAATCCAATCAGAAAAACTGAGCGGCCACGATGTCTCGTGGGTTGCCAATGCCGACGCGCTTCCGGAACTCTGCGGCGTCCACTACTCGAACGAGTTGTTCGACGCCTTTCCTGTTCACATCATCCGCTCGACCGGCGGCGGCTGGGCCGAACTCTATGTGGACCGCAAGGAGGAATCCTTCACCTGGCTGGAAATGCCGGTGGCGGGCGAGTTGGCCGGGATCGTGGCGGAATTTCCCGCGCGCGCGAAAGGCTTCACCTCCGAAGTCTGCCTTGCCCACCGTCCTCTCCTGCAAACGATCGCTGCAAAAATCACCCGCGGATTTCTTCTCGCCGTGGATTACGGCATGTCCCGGGAGTCCCTCCTCGCCGAACACCGCACCGGTGGCACGCTGAGTTGCTATCGCGGCCACCGGCGGGACTCGAACCCGCTCGAATCGCCGGGACAAAAAGACCTCACCGCCCACGTCAATTTTTCCCTCCTCGCGCAGGATGCCGTCGAGGCCGGCTGGCAGTTCGGGAACTTCACCGACCAGCATCACTTTCTCGTGGGAGCCGCCACATCGCTCCTCCTCTCGATGGATGGCAAAACTCCGGACGCGGCCGGAAGAAAAACACTCCGCTCGCTGAAAATGCTTCTCCACCCGGAAAGCATGGGCCGCCAGTTCCATGCCATCCTCTTCTCCAAAGGCGTTTCCGGCGCGGGACTTTCCGGATTCCAATACGCCGGAAAAATCCAACTGTAATCCGCAGTTGCCGGAATTCCGTTCCGGACTACTGGAGGGACCGGCGCTGTCCGGTCCGACTTATTCAAGGGACGACACAGCGGTCATCCCTCCAGTTCAGAAATCTACTCCGGGGTCCGCAATGACGTCTGGAGCGAAGCGTGCTCGGTCCTCTGCGCGCTGAAATACGCCTGCGCCATCGCAAGCCGCTGCTGCAGGATGGCATCCACCTGCGAGTCCACAGGAAGCGGAGCTCCAACCAGCGTGCCGGGCGGAACCCAGGCCCTGCCGGTGAAATTGTTCGGAACGCTGCCTCCCGGAATCGGCCTCGGGCAGTCCGCCACGTAAATTCTCCCGCCATTCGGGGCCAGCGAAACCATTTCGACATGGCCGAAATACCCGCCGGGTGTTCCCCGTGGTATCTTTCCAAGCCTCTGATCGCCCGAATACACAAGAACGCTTCCAAGAGGAGCTCTCGCCGGACTGGCAACCTTGACCGGCTTCCAACCCGCGCTGGAGAGGATTTGCTCCCAATCCTGACCATTCCCAGGCTTCAGCCCTCGTGCCAGACCGGCCTTGTTCAGCAGCGATAGCATCGCCCGTCCGCACCAGCCGGATGGAATCCCATCGGTTGCGCTCGTTACCGTCAGGCTCTGGAGCATGTTTCCTTTCAGCAATGGATTCGCCGCCATGGCCGGAGAGGCCAGGACAACAGCCAGTAGAATAACCCCCCATTGCTTGCGCACGTAGTTCATCTATTCCACCTTTTGCATTTCGCAAGGAAAAAGAGACTGCGCCCGGCGGGGGGCGCACGACGCCACAACCTGCGGCTTCGGACGCAGATTATCTTGCCATGCTTGAGAGCCCCGTTTTCTTTGGTGGTTCTCAAGTCCGATTTTCGCAGTTGCGCCCGGCGGCGGCTCGGAGCAAAATGTCGGCATGGCTACCATACTTCTCGGAATCCTCCTGGCGATCGTCGCGTTCGTTGTCATCGCCGGTCTTTTTGCCATCGGCCAATACAACGGGCTGGTGGCTCTGCGGAACCGTTTCAAAAATGCGTTCGCGCAGATCGACGTGCAGCTCAAGCGCCGCTACGACCTCATCCCGAACCTTGTCGAGACGGCGAAGGGCTACATCAAGCACGAGCGCGAAACCCTCGAGGCCGTCACCCAGGCCCGCAATCTCGCGCAGGCGGCGGGCGGCCGCGCGGCCGCAAACCCCGGAGATCCGCAGGCGATGAAGGACCTCTCGGGCGCGGAGGCCGGCCTCACCGGCGCGCTCGGACGCCTCCTCGCCGTGGCCGAGGCCTATCCCGATCTCAAGGCCAACCAGAACATGATGCAGCTCACCGAGGAGCTCACCTCGACCGAGAACAAGGTCGCGTTCGCGCGGCAGGCCTACAACGACTCGGTTATGACCTACAACACGAAGCGCGAGGTTTTTCCGACCAACATCATCGCCGGCATGTTCCAGTTCCAGGCGGCGGAGTTGTTCCAGATTGACAATCCGGAGGAGAAGCAGGCCCCAAAGGTTTCGTTTTCATGATCCGCCCGTCGCGATCCGCCTTTGCGGAACAGGCGGCGGCCGCCCGCGTGGTGCCGGTGTGGACCGAGATCGTCGCGGATGGCGACACGCCGGTCTCCGCATTCGCCAAGCTGGGTGGAAATGCCCCGTCGTTCCTGCTGGAATCCGCAGAGCAGAATGACCAGGTCGGACGGTATTCGTTCATCGGATTCGGGGCGCAGGCCACGTTCACCGCGTCCGGAAAATCCGTGACGCTCACCGAGGACCGGCTCACGAAGACCTGCGAGGCCGAGCGAGATCCGCTCGACGAACTCGAGCGGTGGATGGAGAGATACCGCGTCTCCCCGCATCCCGACCTTCCGCCATTCTGCGGGGGCGCGGTCGGCTACCTCGGATACGATTGTGTGAGGTGGTTCGAGCCGACGATCCCCGAGCCGCCGAAAGACGAGCTGGGGATCCCGGACATGTTTTTCCAGATCACCGGATCGGTGGTGGTTTTCGATCACAAGCGGCGGCGGATCCAGATTGTCGCAAACGCATTTCTCGACGACCGCGGCATCGATGCCGCCTACGACGCGGCCTGCGCCCGGATCACGGAGATCCTCCAATCCCTGCGGCGCCCGCTGGCATTTGATCCGATCTTCACCGGCACCACGCCTCCGCAGGTGGACAGTTCCTCAAACACCACGCGGGAGGAATACCACGCGATGGTGGAGAAGGCGCAGGAATACATCCGCGCCGGCGACATCTTTCAGATCGTGCCCTCGCAGCGGTTCGAGACGGCATTCCCCGGCGACGCGCTCGACCTGTATCGCGCCCTGAGGTTTGTGAACCCGTCGCCCTACATGTTCTGCCTGCGCTGCCCCGGCGGATATTCCCTCGTCGGAAGTTCGCCGGAGGTTCACGTCCGGCTCACGGACTCGCTGGTTGAGATCCGCCCGATCGCCGGCACGCGCCGCCGCGGCGAGACGCCGGAGCAGGACAGCGCGAATGCGGACGAACTGCTCGCCGATCCCAAGGAGCGGGCCGAACATCTCATGCTGGTCGACCTCGCCCGCAACGACGTCGGGCGCATCGCGGAATTCGGGTCGGTCAAGGTGAGCGATTTCATGACCGTCGAAAAATACAGCCACGTGATGCACATCGTATCCCACGTCTCCGGCAAGCTTGCTGGCGGACGGAGCGCCTACGACGTCATGCGCGCAACATTCCCGGCGGGCACGGTCTCCGGCTCCCCGAAGGTCCGCGCCATGCAGATCATCAACGAGCTGGAAAAAAGCAAGCGGTGCTCGTATGCGGGCGCGGTCGGGTATTTCGGCTTCGACGGCAACCTCGACTCCTGCATCGCGCTGCGGACGGTGCTGCTCAAGGACGGGCGCGCGTATGTCCAGTCCGGCGGCGGCGTCGTCGCGGATTCCACGCCGGAGGGCGAATACCAGGAGACCGTCAACAAGGCCATGGCCGGCATGCGCGCAATCGACCGCGCCAGAAAGGACACATGATTCTCGTCATCGATAACTACGACTCGTTCACCTACAACCTCGTCCAGTATTTCGGCGAGCTCGGCCAGGAGGTTCTCGTGAAGCGGAACGACGGGATCACGGTCCCGCAAATCGAGGCGCTCGCACCGGAAAAAATCTGCGTTTCCCCCGGACCCTGCACCCCGAACGAGGCGGGCATCAGCTGCGATGTCATAAGGAATTTCGGAGGAAAAATCCCTCTCCTGGGCGTGTGCCTCGGCCACCAGTGCATCGGGCAGGTCTACGGCGGGGAGGTCGTGCGGGCGGACCGCCTCATGCACGGCAAAACCTCGCCGATCCATCATCACGGCGAGAACATTTTTGCAAACCTCCCGAATCCTTTTGAGGCCACCCGGTATCATTCGCTGCTCGTCAAACGGGACTCGCTGCCAGCGTGCCTCAAGATCACGGCGGAGACCGCCGAGGGAGAGATCATGGGCCTCGCCCATCGCGAGCTGCCGGTCTACGGCGTCCAGTTCCACCCGGAATCAATCCTCACCACCGAAGGGAAAAAGCTTCTCCGGAATTTTCTCGATCTGTGACACCCCGCCGCGAAGCAATCGCCGGAGAACGCAAGCAGGCGGCGGCCGATGTCCGGAAAATCTATTCTGAACTCGCCGGGCGTCCGGTCACCCGCAACTGCACGCTCCGCACCGAGTGCTGCCAGTTCCTGCTCACGGGAAAAACCCCTTACCTCACGACCGGCGAAGCCCTCGTTGCCGCGCAGGCGTTCAAAGCCGCCGGCCGGCGGACATTGCCCGCCCGCGAGGACGGGGCCTGTCCGCTGCTGGATCCCCGGACCGCGAAGTGCCTGATCTACGACTCCCGGCCATTCGGCTGCCGCACGCATTTCTGCGCAGCCGCCGGCGGCCCATACCCCCGGCGCGATGTCGCCGACCTCATCCACAGGCTCGAAGCCATCGCCCACCACCTCGGCGGCACCGAAGCCCGCCCGCTCGCGGGGGCCATCCGGGAATTTCTCGCGTAACAAGAGGCGCGAAAACCACGACCTCCGGGGAGCATACGCGCCCTCGCGTGTGGAGAATGGCGGCCCGCCATTCGCTCGTTCTGCAGAGAAAATCGATCCGGTCGGCGAGTCGCCGACCTCAGCACGCGGGTCGCGTGCGCTCCCCCGCGACTTGCGCCCCGCGACTTGGTCTTTGAAATTCCGCCGGAGTTCGTCTATTGGTTCTCTCCTTATGTCACACCACTTCGAAACTCTCTCCCTGCATGCGGGCCAGGTTCCGGATCCAACGACCGGATCGCGCGCGGTTCCGATCTACCAGACCACCTCCTACGTCTTCAAAAGCACCGAGCACGCCGCAAATCTTTTTGCGCTGAAGGAATTCGGCAACATCTACACGCGGCTCATGAATCCGACGACGGATGTCTTCGAGAAGCGCATGGCCGCGCTCGAGGGAGGCACGGGCGCGCTCGCGGTGGCGTCCGGGCAGGCGGCCACGACATTCGCGCTCCTGGCGATCACGCAGGTCGGGGACGAAATCGTCTCGGCCAACAACCTCTACGGCGGAAGCTACCAGCTCTTCCACTACACGTTCCCGAAGCTCGGCCGGAAGGTGATCTTTGTGGATTCAAAAGATCCCGAGGCATTTCGCAAGGCGATCACCCCGAAAACCCGCGCGATCTACGCGGAAACGATCGGCAACCCGAAGCTCGATGTCCCGGATTTTGAGGCGATCTCAAAAGTTGCGCACGAGGCCGGCATCCCGCTCGTCGTGGACAACACGGTCGGCGTCGGCCTGGTGAAGCCGATCGACCACGGCGCGGACATCGTCGTCCTCTCGGCCACAAAATACGTCGGCGGCCACGGCACCTCGATCGGCGGAGTGATCGTGGATTCCGGCAACTTCAAATGGAACAACGGAAAATTCCCGGAGTTCATCGAACCGGATCCCAGCTACCACGGCCTCGTCTTCTGGGATGCCCTCGGCAACGTCCCCGGCATGGGGAATGTCGCGTTTATTCTCAAAGTTCGCGTCCAGCTCCTGCGCGACATCGGCGCGGCGCTCAGCCCGTTCAACGCATTCCAATTCCTGCAGGGCCTCGAAACCCTGCCGCTGCGGATCCAACGGCACTCGGAGAACGCGCTCGCCGTCGCAAAGCATCTGAAAAGCCATCCGGCGGTCGCGTGGGTCACCTATCCAGGGCTTGAGGACAGCCCGAACCACGCCATGGCCGCGAAATATCTGAAGGGTGGATTCGGCGGCATCGTCGGCTTCGGGATCAAGGGCGGCATGGATGCGGGGAAAAAGTTCATCAACTCGGTGAAGCTGTTCTCGCACCTCGCCAACATCGGCGACGCCAAGAGCCTCGTCATCCACCCGGCCTCGACCACCCACCAGCAGCTCACGGCCGAAGAGCAGGCAACCACCGGCGTCTCGCAGGATTACATCCGCCTCTCGGTCGGCATCGAAAATATCGCCGACATCCTCGCCGACCTCGACCAGGCGCTCGATGCAGCAAAGTAAATCAGTGAATCGCACAGGTCGCGTCCGCACGCAGTTTTTCCAGTCCAGGGAAAAGTTCCGCATGCGGTGCGGCGCGTCGCTGAACGGCTACACGCTGGCCTACGAGACGTATGGCAAGCTGAATGCCTCGCGCTCGAACGCGATCCTGGTTTTCCATGCGATGACCGGCAGCCAGCACGCGGCCGGCATCAATGCCAGCGTTCCCGGCCTCGACGGTCGCTGGACCGACGAGCTGCATGTCGGCTGGTGGGATGATTTCATCGGGCCGGGCAAGGCGCTGGACACGCGGAAGTATTTTGTCATCTGCGCCAACTACATCGGCGGCTGCTACGGATCCACCGGGCCCGCCTCAAAGAAAGGGAGCGGCCGGTGGGGGGCGGATTTTCCCGTGATCCGGGTCGCGGATATCGTGGACTCGCAAATCCGCCTGCTCGACCACCTGCGCATCAATGTCCTCCATGCGGCGATCGGAGCCTCAATCGGCGGATACCTCTGCCTCAGCCTCGCGACCCGGCATCCGGATCGCGTGAAGATTGTCATCCCCATGGCGGTGGGCCCGGAGACCACAGTCCTCCAGCGGCTGATGAATTTCGAGCAGATCACGGCGATCGAGCTCGATCCCGCATTCCGCGGGGGATCCTACGATCCGAAGTCGCCACCGCACGACGGTCTCGCGGCGGCCCGGAGGATCGCCCACAAGACATTCGTATCGCTTGAGGACCTGCACGACCGGGCACGCGGCGAGGTCAGCTACCACGGCACCCCGCCGTTCGGATGGTATGAGATGAACCATCCCGTCGAGTCCTACCTGCTCCATCAGGGCCAGAAGTTCGTCTCCCGCTTCGATGCCAACACCTACCTGCGGATCCTCGATGCCTGGCAATGGTTCGACCTTCCGCAGGAGGCGGGGGCCGATGGGTTTGAGGATCTTTTTGCCCGGTGCAAGGGACAGCGGTTCCTCGTTTTCAGCATCGATTCCGATGCCTCGTTCCCGCCTTCCGAGCAGGGGCATCTCGTCAAAATGCTCGAGGCTGCCGATGTCCCCGTCACCTGGATCACCGTCCACTCCGGAAAAGGACACGACTCGTTCCTGCTCGAGCCCAACCTCTTCACCCCGCACATCACGCAGATTCTCGGCTGATTACCCGCCATGAAACCCTCGTTACACATTCTCCTGCGCAGCCGGATCGCCATCGCGCTGATCCTTCCGGCGTTCCTGACATCCTGTGCGACCGCGCCCCACGATGTCCGGAACTCGCCGCTCGACCAGGCGGCCGCGCTCCAGAAATCGGCCGGATCGCCGTCGCGTGATCCCGAGCGTTTTGTTGTTTCCCAGCTCCGCGCGGCCCAGATCGCATCCTCGCAGCCCGCCAGCTCCGCAAGGGCGAAGGCAATCAGCGAGGCTTCGACTGCGGCGATCGCATCCTGGGCCGTTGTCAGCGACCGCTCCGGCGGCTCCAGGCAGTTCTCGTATCAGGGGATCACCTACGACCTCTCCCTGCCCGGCGGCCCAGGCACGATCCCGGCCTCATCATTCGCATCTCTCAAGCCGGCCTCCGAAGTCCACCATGCGCTTGTCAAAGACTGGCAGGCCCGCCCTGGCGTCGGCGCTCCCGTTGCCGCGAAATGGAATCCGCCGGCCAACAAGGCGCAGGCAAAATTTGCTCCCCCGACCGGATACATTGCGCCAGTCACCGCATGGCTGGAATTTTCCGGGAAGACCGGTGGAAAAGTCCGATTGAAGTTCCTCGATCCGACAGTTGTGAAGTCCGTACGTTCGGATGGAAAAACGCTTCCGCTGGCCGCCGACTTCAGCGCGCCGCTCGTGGATCAAACCCGGAATGTCCGCGAACTCCTCCTCGCGCTCGAGGGTCTGATCGATCCCGAGGTCCACGATGCCTCCCTCGGCATGCTGCAGCCGTATGACCCTGAGAAAATCCCCGTTGTTTTCATCCACGGACTGATGTCCCACCCGAGGATGTGGCGCGACGTGATCAATGATCTGATGGCGGACCCGGACATCTCCGCGCGCTACCAGTTCTGGGTTTACTACTACCCGACCGGCTGGCCGATTGCCTACTCCGCGATGCGGCTGCGCGAGGACCTCGCCGCGGTGGACAAGGCGCTCGGACGCCAGAAGGACATCGTTCTCGTCGGCCATAGCATGGGCGGACTCCTTGCCCGGATGCAGGCGATCTCCCCTGGCGACACGTTGATGCACGCCCTTCTCCCGCAGAGCCGCTGGGAACAATTCAAGAAGACCCCCGCAACGCACATCGCCCGCAAGTCGATCGAATTCCACGCCAACCCCGACGTCGAGCGCATCATCTTCATCAGCACGCCCCACCGCGGAAGCGGGATGGCTGACTGGTCGCTCACGACGTGGTTCACGAAGTTCATCCACCTTCCGTCAAAGCTCACATCCGCCGCCGTGGACCTCATTCCGACCCTGCTCACAAACCCGGAACACTACACCAGCATCTCGCGCCTTTCTCCGACCAACCCGCTCTACAAGGCCCTCGAAAAAATCCCCATCCGGGCCCCGCACCATTCGATCATCGGGGACCGCGGCCGCGGCGACACGCCCAACAGCTCGGACGGCGTCGTCCCCTACTGGAGCTCGCATCTGGACAGCGCGGAATCGGAAGTCATCGTGCCGGACGACCACGGCTCCTTCGACGCCCCCGCCGCCATCGCCGAGATCAAGCGGATCCTGGAGAAAAATCACGCCCGGCGCTGAATCGGCCCAGCTCTGATTAAATGTGGGTGCGGGTGAAAGTGATTTCTGGTAGATGACATGTAGCCGACAGGAGGCACCGGAGGTGCCATCCTGTCGGCGTCATGAACACTAACGAGAAAACCAAAGACAGTTCTTTGGCGAAAGCCAAGGAAGAACCGACAACTATCAAGCTGGGGCTGGACGTGCATGCC
>JAPLTF010000087.1 GCA_026398275.1 Verrucomicrobiota bacterium | reverse complement strand
TGAGCACATCGATGCCCTGTCGCCGGAAACCATGCGGACGATTCTCCACGAGCTACGGGTCCACCAGATCGAACTGGAGATGCAGAACGAGGAACTGCGCCGGGCGGAGGCGGAGGCGGACACTTCGCGGGCGCGCTATTTCGACCTCTACGATCTGGCCCCGGTGGGCTATCTCACCGTCAGCGAGCGGGGGCTGATCCTGGAAGCCAACCTCACAGCCGCCACGCTGCTAGGCTTGGGCCGCGGCAAGCTGGTCAAACAGCCGATCTCCCGGATCATCCTCAAAGAGGATCAGAACACCTACTACAAGCACCGCCAGCAGCTCTTTGAAGCCGGCGAACCGCAGAAATGCGAGCTGCGGCTGGTGAAGGCAGACGGCTCGACATTCTGGGCGCAACTCTCATCCACAGCCACGCAATCCCCAGATGGTGAGCCTGCGTGCCGGGTCGTGTTGAGTGACATCACGGATCGCAAGCAGGCGCAGGCATACCGGGAGATCGACGGTGAAGTGATTCAGATTTTTCTCCACTCGGAAGATCTGCAAGGTTCGATTCAGCGCACGCTCGCCACATTGAAGGAGCGGACCGGTTTTGATGCCGTGGGTATCCGCCTGCAAGACGGCGACGACTTCCCGTATTTTGTTCAAGAGGGCTTTCCCGAGGGGTTTTTGCTGAAGGAAAACTCGCTGCTGTCGCGAACTGCGGATGGCGGGATATGCCGTGACCAAGGTGGCAACGTCTGCCTGGAATGCACCTGCGGCCTGGTCATTTCCGGCCAGACCGATCCGGCCAATCCGCTCTTCACGCGTGGCGGGAGCTGCTGGACAAACGACTCATTCACTCTGCTGGGCATCCCACCCGGCGAAGATCCCCGCCACCATCCGCGCAACCAATGCATCCACCATGGATTTGCCTCGGTCGCCCTCATCCCGATTCGCATCCAGGAGCGGATTACGGGTCTGGTGCAGTTCAACGATCGGAGAAAAGACCGTTTTACCCTCGAAACAGTGGAGATCCTCGAAGGCATCGCGGAGCACATCGGAGAGGCGATCATGCGCAAGAAGATGGAGGAGGCCTTGCAGGAGAGTGAAAACCGGATGCGAGCCATCACGGATTCGGCCCAGGATGCAATTCTGATGATGGATCCGGAAGGGAGGATCTGCTACTGGAATGCAGCGGCCGAGCTTATTTTCGGCTACACCAGCGGGCAAGCGCTTGGCAAGAACCTGCATGCACTAATAACCCCCGCACGATACCATGAAGCTCACCACGCCGCCTTCCCCGCATTCTTAAAAACCGGCTCGGGGAACGCCATAGGGAAGACGCTTGATATGGAGGCCCTGCGTGAGGACGGCAGCGAAATCTCCGTTCAACTCTCGCTTTCCTCCGTCCAGGTTCATGGTGCCTGGCATGCCGTGGGAATTATCCGGGACATCAGCGAGCGGAAAACCATGGACGCCGCCCTGAAAGAGGCCCTCCGCCACGCCGAGGCGGCTGCCGTTGCGAAGAGCGAATTCCTCGGCGTGATGAGCCATGAGCTGCGCACCCCGCTCAACGGAGTGCTCGGGTTCGCGGAACTCCTCGCCGACACCCCGCTCAATGATGAGCAGAAATCCTTCGCGAAGACGATCAGCTCCAGCGGCGAGCACCTCCTTGCCATCGTCAACGACATCCTGGACTTATCCAGTATTGAACACGGGGCCATGGCGATTCTACCGGACCAGATCGACCTCGCCGAACTCGTGGAGTCCTCAGATGTCGCAATCCGGCAGGCCGCCGCCGAAAAAGGAATCGAATTCCGCTGCGAAGTGGCGGACGGTGTCCCTGGCAAAATCACCGCCGACGAGCGCCGCCTCCGTCAGATCCTCCTCAACCTTCTCGGCAACGCTGTTAAGTTCACGGCAAGTGGCTCGGTTGTGTTTCGCATTATGCCCGATGCAGAGGGTCGGTTCCTGGACTTTTCCATCGAGGACACAGGCATCGGAATTTCTCCCGAAACGCTCCCCCGTTTGTTCAAACCGTTCACGCAGGCCAACTCGACGACAAGCCGCCGGTTTGGAGGCACCGGGCTTGGGCTTGTCATCTCGAAACGCATCGCCGAAGCCATGGGGGGAACGCTCACCGTCACTTCCACCCCGGACAAAGGCAGCACATTTACATTCCGCCTGCCTCTGGAAATTTCAGTTCCTTCTGCTTCCCCGGCCGCCCCAACTCCCTGCGATCCGGCTTCCACACCACCGTCAGGCCTGGTGCTCGTCGCTGATGATGAGCAGAACAGCACTGTGCTCGCGGGCAAAATGCTTCAGAGCCTCGGATACCGCGCCGAATTTGCCGCCGATGGGGCCAAGGCACTCAAGGCGTTCGAGCCGGGAAAATTCTCCGCCATCCTCATGGACATGGCCATGCCAGTGATGGATGGGCTTGAGGCCACAGCAAAGATCCGTGATGCCGAGGCGGGCACGGAATGCCGCACACCGATTATCGCGTTCACCGCAAATGTGATGCCCGGCGACCGGGAGCGATGCCTCGCCGCGGGCATGGACGACTTCCTCCCCAAGCCGTTCAAGCGGGCCGAGCTGGCCGCGAAGATTGCATGCGCGGCACATCGATAAGGGAGCCGAACCACCGGGGTCCTCAACGCATGAAATCAGGTCGAAGCGGCGAGGGCCCCGTCGCTGACGAGGCAGCGGAAGGCTTTTCCGGTGTGGCCGGTGGTTGAGAGATATTCGGAGGCGATGACCTCCGAGAGCCGGTCAATCTCCGCGAGGTCGACGAGGGCGACGATGGCTCCGCCGAATCCGCCGCCGGTGAGGCGGGCACCGTGGCAGCCTTTTTGGCGGGTGGCAATGCCGACGAGCGCGTCGAGCTCGGGCGTGCTGTTCTGGAAATTTTCCATCGAGCTGCGGTGGGAGGCGGTCATCAGCTGGCCGAATTCATCGCCCTTGCCCTCGCGGAGGAATGTGAGCGCCTGGAAGACGCGTTCATTTTCTCCGACGATATGGGCGGCCCGTTTTTTGACGAGGGCGGGAAGTTTGGCTGCGGCGAGTTCGGCGGAGGTGACATCGCGGAGTGCGGCCACCCCCATTTTCCTGGCGGCTTCGAAACACTGGGCTCGTCGCTCGTTGTATTCGCCGCCCGTGAGCGCGTGCTTGACGCCGGAGTGCACGATGAGGAGCCCGAGATCCGTGGGGAAGGGGATGAGATCGACAGTCTCCGCGCGGCAATCCAGGTGGATCACATGGTCCTTCTTTCCGAAGATCGAGGAGACCTGATCGAGGAGCCCGCAGCTCACGCCGACAAATTCATTTTCCGCGCGTCGGCAGACCTTGGCGAGATCGAGCGGGGAGATCTCGAACGGGTAGAGCCTGTTGAGGAGGACGGCGGTCGAAACCTCGATTGCCGCCGAGCTCGACAGTCCGGCCCCGAGGGGGAGGGTCGCGGAAAAATGGGCCTCGAACCCGCCGGGTTGCGCGCCGGCTTTTGCCAGCATTTCTGCGACGCCAAGCGGATAGTCCTCCCAGCTGTCGCGGGGTTTGAGCCCGTCTTTTCTGCTGACCGCGACGACCCCGTTGATGCCCTCGGTGGTGAGGACAATTTTTTCGTCATCCCGGTGCCTTCCCTTTGCGGTGATCCCCAGCTGGATCGCTGCGGAGAGGACGACTCCCCCGTTGTAGTCCGTGTGGTTTCCGAGAAGTTCAACCCGTCCGGGCGCGAAAGTAATGATGTCCGACATGCCCGGACATCATTCCCGCAGCATCGGGGCTTGCCAAGCGACAATTCTCTGCCAGTTTGAATATGCAACTCAACGCGGAGAATATTATGCCTGAATCCACTGAAACCAAAATCGCCGCCAAGAAGCTCGAGAGCAGCACCGAACACGCCAAAAAGGCGCTCGATGCCGCTACGGAAGCGACCAAAGCGGTCGGACAAACTGTCAAGCAACACGCCCAGGTCGCCTTCGAAACCGGCAAGGAGCACATCAGCGCGGCTGCCAAGGATCTCGGCGATGCCGCCAGCGCCACCTACGAGGACGTTCGCGGACTGGCCAAGACCAAAGCCGACGAATACCAGAGCAAAGCCAAAGCCGCCTGGGGGGATGCCGCATCGCGAGCCCAGACCTACCAGGGGGAAACCGAGGATTACATCCGTCAGAATCCCTTGAAGGCCGTGGGCATTGCCGTGGGGATCGGATTCCTTCTCGGAGTCATCTTCCGCCGCTGATCCCGCTTGGAAACGACGGGCCATACTGGAGGCTCGGTTCCGGGCGGTCGCCCGGTTCCCGGGCCGCGCGGGCTGGTTGATGTATTGCTCAGCCTGTTCGGTTCTTTCGGGCGGTATTTCGAGGCCATCGGCGCGCTCGCCGGCGAGGAGGCCCGGGAAGCCGGGGCGCTTTATCTGCGCCTGGCGATCATGCTCGCCGCCGCGCTCTTTTTCGCGGCGTTCGGCTACATCCTCCTCCTGCTCTTCGCCGCATTTCTCATCGCGACAATTTTTCATGTGGCGTGGATCTGGATCCTTCTGGTGTTCACTGGCCTCCATTTTCTTGTGGCCGTCGTCTGTGCGACCCATGTGAAAACCCATTGGCGGACGCCGGTATTTTCCGCAACCAAAAGCGAGATCTCGCGTGATCTCAATGCGCTGAGCGGAGGCCGCAACCCATGAGCAGCAAGGCCCAACTCCTCGCGAATGTCGCCCGCAGCCGCGCAGCGATCCTGCGCGATACCGTTGCCGTCCGCGCCGAACTGGACGTCGCCGCGAGGATCCGGAATTCCGTCCGCTCCCGCCCGTTCGCCTGGCTGGGCGGAGCCGCTGCGATCGGATACTTTTTTGCCGGTCCGAAAACCCGCACGAAGACCGTAACAAAATATGTTGGCGGGAAGCCCGGGAAGCCCGCCCGCGAAAAGGGGAAAAAGCCGCGCGGCTTTTTTGCGGTGCTCCTTTCGCTCTTCAAGCTGGCGCTCCCGCTGGTCCGCCCCGCGCTCTCCGCCTACGCCGCAAAGAGGTTCGGCGACTTCGCGCAGAAGCTGGCAAAGTAGACCTTGGAGGGATGGCCGCCGTGCCGTCCCACTTTGGATTGGCGAAGCCGGTGGATCGCGACCTCCGGGCGCGATGGGAAAACCCGCGCGGAAGCGCTTCGAGAACAGGGATGAGTAGCGTTGGCCCAGTGAGGGCAACCCGAGCGCAGCGTAGGGAAAACATTGTGCGGCGAAGCCGCGTCAAATGGAGTTTGCACTTATCGGAGATGATCCCGGTATGCGCCGCGTTATAGCTGGCATTCATCGAGGGAATGGGATACGAATTCTTCTCCCTGCCCCCGGCAGCACCGTCCCCGCATACCACACATGAAAACGATCCTCCTCAAAATTCTCCCGCCCGGCTGCGCCGCCGCACTGCTGCTTCCTCTCATGGCCCAGGCCGCGCCATCCGGTTCCCCGCTCAGCCCGAACGCCCTCGCCACGCTGAAACGCATGAGCGACAGGCTCGCGGGGGCGAAGGCATTCACCTACAGCTCCCGTTCCATCATCGAGGTTCCCGCCAGGAACGGCCAGCTGCTCACGCTTTTTTCGAGCGCCGATGTCGCCCTCAAGCGACCGAACCAACTGCGCGCGCGCATCGCCGGGGAGGCGCCGCCATTTGATTTTTACTACGATGGCAAAACGGTTGCCGCGTTTGCCCCCGCCACGAAGGTCTATTCCCTGACCAAAGCCCCTGCGACGATAGACGCCATGCTGTCCGGCCTGGAGGAGGAGACCGGCATCCGCTTCGCAACGGCGCCGCTGCTCTTCAGCAATCCCAATCGTGAACTGACTCGCGGACTCACCAGCGCGGTCGTGGTCGGACCCACCACGGTGCGCGGCATCGCCTGCGAGCA
The DNA here is from genome assembly GCA_026398275.1 of Verrucomicrobiota bacterium. Lineage (GTDB taxonomy): Bacteria > Verrucomicrobiota > Verrucomicrobiia > Chthoniobacterales > Terrimicrobiaceae > QYQL01. Next base: position 27,800 of record JAPLTF010000087.1, on the reverse strand, counting down.
TCTTGCTTTCCGCGCGCCCGGCGTGAATTGGGAAATATGGATCGAAAGCGGCGCGAATCCCGTCCCGCGGCGGCTCGCGGTCACGTTCACCGACCGGCCGGACTATCCGCGCACGCTGGTGGAATTCACCAGCTGGAATTTCCATCCCTGGCTCGGGGCGGGAGATTTCGTTTTCCACAAGCCGAAAGGCACCACCGAAATCCCGTTTCTTTCCGTGCTGAAATCCACCGGCCGCTGAGACCTCCAACCCACAAACCTGCCATGAAACATTCCCTCGCTCTCCTTGCGATGACGGTTCTCACCGGAGCCCTGTCCCTCTGCCAGACCGGCTGCACCGGCTACTACGCCAGCGGCCCCGCGCCGGTCTATTACGGTTCCTCGCCGGTCATCGCCTGGGGCGGTGCCGGCTACTACGGCGGCACATACTACCGCAGCAGCAGCGCCTACTACGGCAGCCCCTATTACCGCGGAGGTGGAGTGGCCTACCGCACGCCCTACTCAAATGGCGGCTACTACAACGGTGCGCGTGGTTCCGCGAGCTGGCACAATGGTTCAGGCAGCGCCAATGGGTGGCGCGGTGGCTCCGCATCCTGGAACGACGGCAGCGGAAGCGCCAACGGTTGGCGCGGCGGATCGGCATCATGGGGGGGCGGTTCCGGCTCGTGGCATGGCTCGCGCGGCGGCTCCGGTTCCTGGCATAGGTGAGGGGATTTGACGACGGGGTCCGGTCAGTCTCCCGTGTCATGCTTCCGATCCTTGTTCTCGTCGTGGCAAAGCTGCTCTTCAGAGGCGGCAATAAATCCGGGCCGCCGGACTGAGAACCTGAGAAATAATCAGGAAAAAGCCGCGCGGTGCCGCGGGCGGCGGACGGCTTCGATCCGCAGGGAGAACCCCCGGTCTCCCTCGAAGGGGATGACCGTGCCGGTGATTTCCAGGACCGGATGGCGCAGGGTTTCGAGACCGAACCGGCGGAACGCGTCCGCAAACATCTCCGTCTCGAGCATCCCGGTGTGGTCGCAGAGGCTCAGGAACTTCATCGCCTGCCCGTCGCTCTGCTGGTGGAAGCGGTCGGCAATGACGAGCCCGCAGATTGTCACTCGCCGGTTGGCGTGGGAACCAATCTCGCGGATCGGACAATACGTCTCCCATGGCACATCCGGCCAGAGCTCCAACGGATGCCCGGAAACCGTAAATCCGAGAAGCTCCATCTCGTCTTTTAAAACATCTGCCGAAATCCATTTCCGAACTGGAGGGACGACCGCTGTGTCGGCCCTTGAATAAGTGGGACCGGACAGCGCCGCTCCATCCACCAATCCGGAAGTGAAATTTGTTTTATCAAATCGCTTCATTTGAATTCCTTGGACAATATATTTACGAATTTTCCATATTCCATCCGCCCGACTCGAACAAAGGGAATCAAAGGCTCCGGCATGCAGTAAAAGCCGCAGGTCACACTCTGTGCAATTCGTTTTATCAGCAAAGTCAGCGATGGATGCGAATAATGGGAATTTTTTTCCCTTCAGCAGGGTGATCAGTTTTTCTGAAAGCCCCTTGATGGCTGAGACGGGGACGCGGATGGCGTTGGGTCCTTCGGGAAGAAACGAGGTTGTCCCGCCAGGCATCCGCCGGTTGACGTCTGGCGGGAGGAATCCGATGCCGAGGAGGCGGCATTCGAGCGAGTAGGCGAGCGGGGAGTAGAACCCCTTGCCGTGGGTGAGGATGGCGGCCATGAAATCGGCGGGGTGGTAGGTCTTCATCCAGGCGGCCTGCCAGGCTTCGAGGGCGTAGGCGGTCGAGTGGGCGCGGCAGAAGGCGTAGCCGCGGAATCCGTGGACGAGTTCCCAGACGGCGCGGATTTCTTCCTCCGTGCGTCCGCGGCGGCGGGCGAAGCCGAAGAATTCGCCGCGCATTTCCTCGATTTTGGCATCCTGCACCTTCACCAATGCCCGGCGAAGGATATCCGCGCGTCCGGCGGGCATGCTGGCGAAGGCGTCGGCGATTTGGAGGATGTGCTCCTCGTAGGCGATGACCCCGTGGGTGGTGCGGAGGCAGGGTTCGAGCGAGGGGTGGGGGAACGCGGGCGGTTCGAGGCCGAGGGCGCGGCGGGCGAAGGTTTCCTTGCGCAGGGTGTTGGCGGCGCCCGGGCGGATGACGGACACGATCGCGATGAGGGTGTCGATGTCCCGGCATCCGCACATTTTTTCGAGGCTGGTCATGGCCGGGCTTTCGATGTGGTGGACTCCCCGTGCGCGGCCGGTGGCGATGATGTCCCAGACGGCGGGGTCGTTCCACGGGCCGCGATTGTCGAAGTTCACGGGGAGCCCGCGTGCGGCGAGCGTTTGTGTGGCATCGCGGAGGACCGCGAGCCCGCCCTGGGCGAGGATGTCGAGTTTGACGAGGCCGACCTCCTCGACGGCGTCCATGTCGAAGTGGGTGGCCGGCCGGCCTTTGTTGCTCAAGAATGTCGGGGTGAGCTCGTGGATCGGATGCCGGGAGAGGACGATCCCGCACGGATGGATCTTCGCGTGGCGCGGCAGGCTGTCGAGCAAGGCGGCAAGGCGCAGGGCGGACTTCGCGGGCTCGTCATCAAAGAGTCCGTCTGCGGCGGCGGTGGTCACGCCGGCGGCTTCTTCCGCATTTCTGGCGGAGGCAAATGGCAGATGTTCGGTGAGCCGCCGGGCCTGGTGGTCGGAGAGTCCGAGGACCTTGGCGATTTCGGCCAGGGCGGAGCGGGCATGGAAGGTGTTGAACCCGCCGACCGCTGCGACATGGCCGGGGGGGTGCTTGCGAAAAAGCATGTCGACGACCTCGTCTTTCCGGTCGTGAGGGAAGTCCACGTCGATATCCGGCAGCTTGTTCAGCGCCATCCGGTCGCGGTTCAGGAACCGCTGGAAATACAGCTCGAACCGGACCGGGCAGACATCGCTGATCCCGAGGCAATAGCAGACGAGCGAGTCCGCCGCGCTGCCGCGCGTGATCCACCCGATCCCCGCGCGCCGGCAGCCCTGGAGCAGGTCCCAGACGGTGAGAAAATATTCCGCGTAGCCGACCTCCGCAATGATCGCGAGCTCGGTCTCGAGCTGGGCGCGGTGGTCGGCGGAGGGGTAGCGATCCTTCAATCCGGCGTGCGCGAGGCGCGAAAGAAATTCCTGCGGCGTGCAGGCGTCCGGCGGATCGAAACGGGGAAACCGGAGCGTCTCGAAATCGAACGCGAAATCGCTTTCGATGATTTCGCCGGAGGGCCGCGCCTCCGCGAACGACGCCCCGCCGGTCTTCTCCGGATGCGCCTCGTCGAAAAGCGTGAGCGTCCGGATGCTTTGCAGGATCCGCAGCGCACGGGCGTCGGACGGGCTTCCCATGCGGATCGGCGGAGTCGGATCGCTCACGATTGTCAGCCCGTCGCGGTGGGTTTCCCAAAGATCGCTCGTGATGGATTTTGCCGAGAGCAGGCGGCAGAGGTTCGCGTAGCCGGTCTGATTTTGCGCATAGGCGCAGCGCTTCGTCCCGGCAACCGCCAGCTCGGCCCCGATGAGCGGACGCAGCCCCGCCGCCTTCGCCGCCTGGTAAAACGGCACCGCTGCATGGAGGTTCGGGTCGCAGATCCCGACAGCTTCGCATCCGGCATCCGCCGCCAGCATGACGATTTTTTCCGGAGTCAGCAGGGAATCCATGAAGCTGTAGCAGGAGCGGAAGTTCAAGAAACAACACCCGCGCGCCAGCGCTTCGTGCCTGCCAGTCGAATGTGTAGCCGGGGAGGCAACTACCGGAGAGCTGCTCACAGAAGCGCGGGCATCCTGCCCGCTAACCTTACCCATGCGGGCGGGACGCCCGCGCTCCTTCAGGTATTCCGGCGGTTCCTCGCGCAGCGTCTCGCGTGGTCGACCGTCCTGGCTGCGCAGCCAGAGGTCGTGTCCGCGGAGGATGGCGGACTTTCCGTGGCGCTCGCGGATGGCATCCACGGCGTTGGCGGCGCGGTGGAGGACGGTGGAGTTCCGGGCGGACGGGAAGAGATCGAGTTCCTGAAACAGGCAGGCCTTGTAGAGGTTGCCGAGCTTGAGCGAGACGAGGCGGAGGCTGACGCGGCGCTCCCAGGCTTTGCGGAGCAGCGCGGCGATCAGGCCGAAGACCTGGGTTTCGAGGTCTGTCGGCTCGTCGAGGCTCTGGCTGCGGGTGGATTCGTCGAAGTCGTTGTAGCGGATGCGGACGGTGATCGTGCGGGCGGTCTGGCCTTCCGCGCGGGCTTTGGCGAACAGGCGGTCCGCCATCCCGCGCAGGATCGCCAGCGCGCAGGCCTCGTCGGTGATGTCGCTCTCGAACGTCGTCTGCTCGGAATACGATTTGGCGGACGGGGACTCGGGCACGACCGGGCGCTCGTCGCGTCCGTGGGCGAAATTCCAAAGGGCGCGGGCGGATTTTCCGGCGAAAAGCGAAAGCTGGTCCGGCGGGGTGGCGGCGATGTCGGTGATGCGCGGGAGCCCGGCCTCGCGGAGCGTGCGGGCGAGTTGGGGCCCGATGCCCGGGAGCCAGTGGTTGTCGAGCGGCGCGAGGAATTCGCGCTCGGTGCCGGGCGGGACCGCGATCAGGGCATCCGGCTTGCGGAGCTTGCTGGCCACCTGCGAGACGAGCTTGTTCGCACCGACCCCGCCCGAGAGCGTGATCCGGAGCGTCTCGCGCACCGCCCGCCGGATCGCCGCCGCGATGTCTTCGGGTTGTTTTTTTCTGTTTCCCCCCAGGTCCGCATATCCCTCGTCAATCGATCCCACCTCGACCGACGGCGTGAAGTCATACGCGTAGCTGAACATCATCCGCGAGAAGTGCTCGTATTTTTCAAAATCCCCCGGGATCACGATCAGCTGCGGGCAAAGCCTCCGCGCCCGCGCCACCGGCATCGCGGACGTGATCCCGCACCGCCGCGCCTCATACGAAGCCGACGCCACCACTCCCCGCGCCGAACCTCCGACCGCGACCGGCTTCCTCCGCAGCCGCGCATCCGACGCCTGCTCGACAGAGGCAAAAAACGCATCGGCATCGAGGTGGAGGATCATGGTGTTCAAATGAACACCATGTCGAGAAAAGAGTCAATCCAGAGCGGAAAGCGGCGATGCGAAAGCGGAACTCCCCGCCCGCCACCAGCCCGCGGGATTCGATGCCCCGCATTCCCTCCAGCAGATGTTCAACGAGGAGTTTTGCTGTTTCGGGACTACTCGACGGTGACGCTCTTCGCGAGGTTCCTTGGCTTGTCCACGTCGCAGCCGAGGGCGACGGCGATGTGGTAGGAGAGGAGCTGGAGCGGGATCACGGAGAGGATCGGGGTGAGGTAGTCCGGCGCGTGGGGGATGAGGATCACGTCGTCGCAGATTTTTGCGAGCGCGGTGTCGCCCTCGGTGCCGATGGCGATGACCGGGCCCTTGCGGGCTTTGACCTCTTCGATGTTGCTGATGTTTTTGTCGAAGACGGCGTCCTGCGGGGCGATGAAGAGCGAGGGGGTTTCCTCGGTGATGAGCGCGATGACCCCGTGCTTGAGCTCGGCGCTCGGGTAGCCGGACGATGAAATGTAGCTGATCTCCTTGAGCTTGAGCGCGCCTTCGAGCGCGATCGGGTAGTTCGCCTGCCGGCCCATGAAGAGGAAATTCTGCGACTGCGCGTATTTCACCGCGATTTTCTGAATCGCCGCGTCGAGCTCGAGCGTCCGGGCGATGAGGTCGGGCAGCTTTTCCATCTCGGAGATGATCGTCCGGCCCTCGGCATGGCTGAGGTGGCGGATCCGGCCGAGGAGGAGTCCGAGAAGGGTGAGGATCGTGAGCTGCGAGGTGAAGGATTTCGTGGCGGCGACCCCGATCTCCGGGCCCGCATGCATGTAGACCCCGCCGTCGCTTTCCCGCGCGATCGTGCTGGCCACGTTGTTGCAGATCCCAAGCGTGCGGTGGCCCTTCCGCTGGCTTTCCCGCAGGGCGGCCAGCGTGTCGGCGGTCTCGCCGCTCTGGCTGATCACAAAGGCGAGCGTGTCGCGGTCGAGCGGCAGGTTGCGGTAGCGGAACTCGCTGGCGATCTCGCATTCGACCGGGATGTGTGCGAGCGACTCGATGAGGTATTCGCCGGCGAGGGCGGCGTGCAGGGCGGTCCCGCAGCCGATGAGCACGAGGCGGTCGACCGAGCGCAGCTCGCCGTTCGTCATCTCGAGCCCGCCGAGCTTTGCCGTGGCCTCCTCCGAGGAGAGGCGCCCGCGCATGGCGTCGCGCACCGAGTTCGGCTGCTCGTAGATTTCCTTGAGCATGAAGTGCGGGAAGCGGCCCTTGTCGACGGCCTCCGCGCTGAACTCGACCTTGCTGATCTGGAAGTCGGCACCGGGTCCCGAGACGGTGGAGATTTCAAACTGGTCCTGCTGGAGGGCGACGATCTCGTAGTCGTTCAGATAAACCACTTCCCTTGTGTGGGCCACGATCGCGCTGACATCGCTCGCAAGGAAATGCTCGTGCCTGCCGATGCCCAGCACGAGCGGGCTGCCGCGGCGCGCGCCAACCATGAGGCCGGGGACATCCGCGTGGAGAACGGCGATCCCGTAGGTCCCGATCACTTGCCGGAGCGCGAGCCGGATCGCATCGATGAGACCGGCCTTGTCGCGGCGTCCCGCGCGGTCGAACTCGTCGCCCACGAGGTGGGCGAGGACTTCGGTGTCCGTCTGCGAGACAAACGTGTGGCCGTGTTCGACGAGCTGCTCGCGGAGTTTCTGGTAGTTCTCGATGACGCCGTTGTGCACGAGCGAGAGGCGTCCGCTCCGGTCGGTGTGGGGGTGGGCATTTTCCCGTGTCACCCCCCCGTGCGTCGCCCAGCGGGTGTGGCTGATGCCGGTCTGGCCATGCACCGGCTCCTCCTGGATCAGCTCCGCAAGGTTTGCGATGCGTCCGACAGACTTGCGGACCTCGATCGAGCCCCCGTTCAAAATCGCGACTCCGGCGGAGTCATAGCCGCGGTATTCCAAGCGGCGCAATCCGTCGAGGAGCACAGGGAGGGCTTCCGAACGGCCGATGTATCCAACAATTCCACACATAAAGATTTTGAACCGTGACAATTTGTGGTCCGATGGGCAAGATGCATTTCCCTCTATGAGTCTTCCGTTGAATGCCCTGCCGACAGCCAAGACGCTCGCCATCATCATGGGTGGAGGAGCGGGAACGCGGCTTTTTCCCCTCACGAAAGAGCGGTCGAAGCCGGCGGTTCCGCTCGGCGGGAAATATCGCCTGGTGGATATTCCGATCAGCAACTGCCTGAATTCCGGCCTCCGCGGGATTTACATCCTCACCCAATTCAACAGCACGTCGCTCCACCGGCATATCAACTCGAGCTACAAGTTCGATGATTTCACGCCGAGCTTCGTCGAGATCCTCGCGGCCCAGCAAACCCCCGAAGGCTCGCGGTGGTATCAGGGGACCGCGGATGCCGTGCGGCAGAACATGCGGTATTTCCTCGAGCATCCGTATGAATATTACGTGATCCTGAGCGGGGACCAGCTCTACCGGATGGACTACCGCGACATGCTGCGCCAGCACGTGGAGACAGGAGCCGACCTGACGATCGCGACGATCCCCGTGGCCCGCGACCCGGCGACCGGGTTCGGCATCATGCTCACGGACGAAAACCGTCGGATCGAACGGTTTGTGGAAAAGCCCAAAGATCCCGAGGTGCTCGACGGGCTGCGCGTTCCTCCCGACCTGCTGAAAAAGATCGGGCAGCCCGCAGATGCCGACCTGTATCAGGCCTCGATGGGGATCTACATTTTCAAGCGCTCGGTTCTCGAGGCGTGCCTCGACAACGACTACGTGGATTTCGGGAAAAACATCATCCCCGCCGCGATCAGCCAATACAAGGTGATGGCGTTTATTTTTCAGGGATACTGGGAGGACATCGGGACGATCGACGCATTTTTTGAGGCCAACCTCAACCTCGTCGACGCCAACCCGCAGTATAGCTTTTTTGAGCCGGGGTCGCCGGTGTTCACTCAGCCGCTCTTCCTGCCGGCCAGCACGATCAACTCGGCGAAAGTCACCAGCGCCATGATCTCGGACGGCTGCATCATCGGGGACGCCACCATCGAGCGGTGCATCCTGGGGATCCGGAGCATCATCCAGTCCGGATCGACGCTGAAAAACACGATCATGATGGGAGCCGACTTCTACGAGGCGCAAGTTCACAAGCCCGACGCGGGGGTTCCCGCGATCGGCATCGGGAGGGATTGCGTCATCAACGGCGCGATCATCGACAAGAATGCGCGGATCGGAAGCCACGTCGTCATCAGCCCGGAGGGAAAATCCCAGGACCTCGACGGGGACGGCTACTACATCCGTGACGGGATCGTCGTCGTGCCGAAAAACAGTGTCATTAAGGACGGAACTTGGATATAGCGGTGGGCATGAAATTTTTCGCTCGTCTTGTCCCGGCCGCTTTTTTCGTTCTGACGCTCGCCGGTTGCTATTTCGATCATCCGCTGACCGGCGGTCCGACCAAGGACATCAACACCTGGCTGTTGGGGGTCTGGGAATCGAAGGATGACAAGGGGCGCGTCTCCCGCGCGCTGGTGACGCCGATCAATGCCGACCACTACGCGGTTCAGCTTGCGGTGCCGGGAAAAAAGCCGCGCGAGGTCAAGCGGTATGAATTCGAGGCATGGCCCTCCAGGGTGGGCGGCACCCTCTTCCTGTCCCTGCGCTGCCTGACGAGCCCCGGTGACATTCCGACCGGGGCGCATGTTTTCGCGCAGGTCCAGCTGCTCGATCAGAACCATGCGAGGGCGCGCGGTCTGAAGCTGGACTCCGCACCCTCCGCAACCAGCTTTGAACTACGCAAAGAGGTCCGCAGCAAGCTCAAGGATCTGACGCTTTACGAGGGGGCCCCGAGCGTCGCATGGTCCCGCGTCGAGGAGGTCTTCTGGAGCACTGACGGAAGCGATCCGGCCTTCAAGCCGCTGCGCAATGACATGGGGCTGATGATTTGGGATGCGGACAGCACGAAAGACCCGAACCGGAAGCTGTTACGCAGCCTGTCCCATTAAGGCACTGTTTAAGTCATGATCGTGGACATCGTTGCAGCCGCCTCGCCCTGTCGAGGCGCAGCAGAGTCACGGCGACAGAGAGCCGTGGCTGCAACGTTAATTAAACCGCTCCAGGGCAAACCGCCAAGCAGATGACATATTCTCCACATTGCGCGACAGGGCTTGTTGTAGGGACCCATGGGCCAAGGGTCTGGGGAAAATCGACTGGCGGTTGGCACAATTGCCTCGCTGCGCTCGCCCTACGGATTGCCTGCGGCAAGCTGTCTCCGCTCCGCGTCGGCTGCCTCCACAACATAACCCGCAATCCGTTGGGCGGACTGCACTAGCAGGCGGGCTGCAGGGAATGGAGAATTCCGATTATCCCGCCTTGGAGGCAAGAATGGGGCGGAAGCTCCTGGCCGAGAGGCTGATGCAGCAGGCCAGGAAAACGGCCCACCTTCTGCACCAGGGGGAGGGGATCTTTCGATTGGAACGGTATATTCCGTTGGATTCTCTCGTCTCCTTCGGCCTGGCGGTGACCGGACTCGGGCTCCTCACCCGGCGGAATTTTTTGAATGTGAGGCTCACGACGCGCGAGTGGACCCTGCCGCATCTGCCGGTGGCCTTCGAAGGATTCCGACTGCTGCACCTGACCGATCTTCACCTCGATCTCGACGCTGCGCTGACGCCAGTCATCGAACGCCAGGTGCGCTCGGTCGCACACGATGCCGCCGTCGTCACCGGGGATTTCAGAAACAAAACCGACGGCGACTACCAGCCCTGCCTTCGCGAGACCGGGCGGGTGATCCGGGCGCTCGCTCCGCAGCGTTGGGGAATTCTTGGAAACCACGACTTTATCGAGATGGTTCCCTCGCTGGAATCCGCCGGCCTTCCCATGCTGCTGAACGAGATGGCAACCATCGAGCGCCACGGTCAGAAACTCTGGATCGCCGGCATCGATGACCCGCATTTTTACAAAACCCACGACCTTGAAAAGGTGAGTGCGGCCGCGCCGCCGGATGCCTGCATGATCCTGCTTTCCCACAGCCCGGAAATCTATGCCGAAGCGGAGCCGTTCGGATTCGACCTCCAGTTGAGCGGGCACACGCACGGCGGACAGCTCTGCCTGCCAGGCGGGATCCCGTTGGTTCTGCCGTGCAAGGTCGACCGGCAGTTTGTCCGCGGCGCATGGCGGCACGGACGGCTCCAGGGCTACACCTCGCCCGGAACTGGAAGCTGCGGGGTTGCCGCCAGGCTCAACTGTCCGCCGGAGATCACCCTGCACATCCTGCACGGGTCAGCGGATCATTCCGCTGCCGCTCCCAGGAAGATCCCTTTGAATAATCAGTCAGCAGGGGGCGTGCCATAAATATGACCGCTGGCAATTTTATCCCGAAATACTGAGCCCGGACCCCAAATGAAGATCTCCGACTTTTGCATTTGCAGCAGCACTCCATTATGGCAGTAATATCCGTTCTCTCCGCCGAAGTAGCTCAGTGGTAGAGCAATTGTTTCGTAAACAATAGGTCGCGGGTTCGATCCCCGCCTTCGGCTCTCCCTCATCATGAGGGAGTTACAAAGGAAAACGAGGAGTGAAAATATTTTGTGGTTTGCCAGTTGCTTGCCACTTTTACGGCAAGGCCCCCCCCTTGATTTTCTGGCTTTTCGGGAGACGCTCGCGCCTGAATTGTGACGAAAGATTGCCGGAAGCGTGCGAAAATTTCGTCTCGCTCAGTGTGATCTTGGTTTTCCAGAACATCAAAAATCTTGTGATTGTTCGCGTGAGTTGCGAAGCTGCTTCGCATGAGTTGCGATATTCCCAAGGGACAGATTGGTTTCTGGAAGGATAGGGAAGCCGCCATGAAGAACTGGCAGCGGGTGCGCGTGCTTGGTCCGCGCCGCCCTCCAACGGAAGCAATGAAGGCCCGAAGCCGTAAAGGGCTTGAAGCCGCTTGGAAGGGGATTGCCCGCAAGTCTGCCGCGAAGCGACAAGCCGCCCTTGCCGCCGAGCTTGGATGGGATCAACGGTTTCCGGCTGGCACACATGGCGAGCCCTCCGCCGTGCCTATGTCGCCGGAAGAGAAGCGAAAGCATTTCGGGATGATGGATGCCTTGGGGCTGCTCAGTTCAAACCCTTGGGGGTGAATACTTTTTATGCAAATCGTGAACGCAGTCCCGAAAAAGGCGGGATATTCCGCGTTGCCCATCCGCTCCGGGGGAGATAAAACCCCATCCATGAGAAGCCCCCAGTCAACCCTTTCCGTAACGAGATGAGGTATACACAAACACTTCTTGCGGTTGTGGTGTTTGCATTGCAAGGGTGCATCTCGGTTCCTATCGCAGCCAAGTCCGCAAATGGCGAAAAGTTTCTCGGATCAGCTACGGCAACGCCATTCAGTGGAACCTTTCGCGCATCGTCACTCAATGGCGTGCGGTGCTGGGGAACATACAATCAGTGGGACTCATCCCCCGATCTGCCAGTAAGCTTTCAGCTTTCAGACGGCAGAAGCGGCCACGCCATAATTGCCCGAGATTTGTCGGGCATCAGTGGCATGGGTGTCGGGAAAGCAAGCGACGGCGAGAAGTTTGATTTTTGGATGGGAAATTCCATCAATGATCAAGTGCGTTCTTCTTGGTGATGGCAACGTTGCCCACCTTGTGCCGTCTCATTTTTGTTCCTCCTGTTGAGCCCGCAGGGAGATAACGGTTGCATCCCGTCCCCCTGTTGGCTGTTTTGTGATCGTGATTTCGTTTTCGATCTCTCTGATACACTCCTCGATTTCGTTCCTGTGGACGTTGGCCTTGAAAACATCCGCCGATATTCTGGTAAGGGACATCGGCCCTTGCGCCAGAGCATTGAGGATGCTTTGAGCATGACGGGAAAACCTGGATTCCATGAACGCCCATCGCGCTGATTCGCTGCAATATTTCCAGACGGATTCCGCCGCTTTCAAATGCTCGATTCCGATTTGCTCCCCGCCGTCGAGCAGCGCATACAGGAGGGACAATCGGACAACTTGTGCCTCGCCCCGGCTGGTGACTTGTCCCCACCGTCCGGGGTGATCCTGTGTCAGCGCACCGTATATATGCCGCCAATACGCCTTGGCCTCCGGGCTCCATGCCAGTTCCCCTTTTGTTCTTGCGTGAGAAGTAGCGAGCTTCAACATTTTGATTTCCGTGTCGAAGTTCACGCTCTTGATGCTCCCGCCGTCGGGTAAGAGTTTGGTCCGAGCGGAATGAACCCAGAGGATCCGGTTGGCGAACCCGTTCGCGGAATCGTTCTCGCTGATGAGCTTCGACAGTTCGGCGCGGGTGATATGTCCGATGATGCTGATATGGCAATCGCTGGCCCGTAGGGATTCACCCTTTTTGTTTCTGTGAGCATTCGCCAGATTGCGGAGGGTTCCGGTGTCCCATGCGTTTCGGAGCATGGACGAAACGGTTGAGCCCTCGCGCTGCATTACCCGGAGCACGCTTCCAAACTCGCCTTCGAATAGGAGGAGACGCTTATCTTTCGGCGGTTCGTTCTCCTCGTCGTCGGAATCCTTCAACTCTGAAATCACTCCCTCGCCCGAAGCCAGCCCGCCCATGATCCGGGTATCAAACCAAGTTGAGTCCGCCAGTTTCAGGAGCCTGCTTGCGTGTCCCCATGACGTGCCCTTTCGCCCGCGCGACGATTCCCCGACTACAACGCAAAACAGATTTGCTGTTTGCTTATCGCATTCTGTCACAAAGTGCGGTCCTCGTCCGATCATGTTGCCGAAACCGATCAGAAGTTGCAGCAGGACCGCTGCCGGGTGAGTTTCCGTGTGTGGTTCGATCTTCTTGACGATGGACCCAGCCACGCCAAAAAGAGCCACGTCCGCCAGTTTCGGCGGTTCTACTGCATACGAAAGAAACGAATTAACAAAAGAAGCCCCCCCTTTTTTCGTTCTTTCGTTTATTTCGTAGGGTGTTGGAAGTCCCCGGAAGTCCGGTTGTGCCGTCTCCGGTTCCTGATATGCCGCGTTTTCCTCGTCCTTCCAGACGGGTGAAAGTTGATCTTGAAGTCTCATTGTTTGATGTTCTCCGGGTTGAAAAAATAAACTGTCTGTCTGTTGCCATTGTCGCGGGTGCCGTCCGGCATCCTTGCGAATTGTGAGCGGGTCCACATTCGATGATCCGCGCCCAGGGTGACGGCTCGCCTCATGTAGCCGTGTAGCCTGTCCTCCGGGTGCCCGGAGCAGTAGAACCAGCCATGAATAGATTTCGATCCGCTGTGGACGGCGAGCACCAGCGGTGCGGAGGTCGCGAGATGCAGTAGAACCGCTGCCTGTTCATCCGGTGTCCCGGCATCCTGTTCGATCACAAGAAACCTACGGTTGCCAGTGTTCGATAGCGCGTGTTCGGATTCCTTGTCGTCCTGTGTCCTTCCGGTGCGGGTGAACATCGGAGACGGCACGATAAGCTGGCATCCCGCCAGCCTCCCCCGGAAGGATTCGCGGGGGCGGGTCGCAAAACGCGACTTGGATTGACCTACGCACAAGAGCGGGTCGCCCGGAAACATCGCGTCTATAATCTCCTCCGTGTGCTGGTCGGAATTCTCCCAGCGAAACGGCGATGCCTCCCACAAGTCCACCAGCCCCAGCCCGGACGCAATGACGGCCTCGCGCTGTTCCTGATTCACAGATGGCCATTTCGGAGCAGCCGCCCACACACGCGAGCCAATGACTCCGGTCGCCGGGGGTGTGTTGAATGCCTTGGTGACGGCCTGCGGGATTTCGTTCGATGGGTCCGGCCTGCGGGTGATGCGGGATTCGATTTCGCGGGCTGCTTGATCCGGGGGCATCCCGGCTCTACGGCACGCATGAGCGGTTCGCATGATCCACGCATGAACGCCTGTTCCCGATTGCGGGCATGGTTCGATTTCGCAGATGTTCATTTCATGCCCTCCGTGCGCCGCATGATCTCAACGTCCACGAGGTCCCGCCATTGCTCCAACTGCCAGAAGCAAATCTTGAATGGGAATTGCAGCGTTTCCAGAAGGATGTATATTGCCCGAAGTTCCAAGAGCGAAAGCCGCCCCGTGTTAGCGCACGGGGCTTTTCGTTTCCGGGGTCCGGGGTCGGGATGCGCAATCATCGGGAAACCATCGCCTCCCGTTCGATGCGCTCGATTTCGTCGGGCAAGTAGCGAACGCTGTTGCCGATTTTCAAAAAACGAAGCTGCCCGGATTTCTCCATGCGCTTCAACGTCATTGTGGATTTCGCCCAGCGGCCCGCAAGGGTGCGCCGGGTGAACATTTGCTGGTCTGACTTAGGTGCTGGTTTCATTGCGCCGCGACGATTAGCGCAATTCGTCACACCTTGGACGGTGCAAGGGGTCGGAACCTTCTACGTCATACCGGAAGCCAGCCCAGCCCCATGTCTTTCAGTTCCTTCTCAAAGTTGCGGGAGTCCCGCACATCTTTCTCCCCATTCCCCCATTCTTGGAAAAGCTCCTCACGTGTCGGGATGCGGTTCTTCTTCCCGGCGAGCACAAGCAATGCCGCCAGAATCTTTTCGCGCTTGGTTTCCTTCTCCCGCTCCGGCGCGGCCTCGATGCACTTGGCGAGCACTTTGCAGTTGTGCGGATTCCCTCCCGCGATGCCCCGAAGAAGGAACCCGTAAATAACATCCCGCGCATATTCGTCGTTCGGATTACGCCGAGCCATTTGCACGGCATGCCAAAGGTTGTTGTGAGATTTTTCGAGCCCTTGCAGCTTGCGGGTCGCCTCGCCTTTTTCCAGAACGTGCCCCGCCGCCACGGTTGACCACATAGTCCCGCCGCGCCTCTCATGCTTCATAAGTAGCGTGATCCCGTTTACATGGCCGGTTGCATCTTGGCTGCCGTAAGTAGTCACGATGTATGTCCCCGGATTCCCGCGCCCAGGGTAGGTGTACCGCACAAATGGAATCCGCTTCCGTTTGATAGTTTCAAATCCCTTTTCGGTTTGCGATGTCGCCGCCCGCCCGCCTTGTGTTGATGCAGGTTTGCGGGTGCTTTTCGTTATACGCCCCGCCTTGCCCTTTTTATTTCTCGGCAATGGTGAGACAGCGGAGGATTTCTTTTGTTGTGCTGGTTTCATCTTGTTTTTGAAAATCTGTTTTCAGTTTTTTTGGAATGTCGGGAGGTAGTCATTCCGTGAAATTTTGCGCGGGATGGGGGGGGGGTGTCTGAAAATCCGTTCTCACTTTGGAGCGAGTGGAGAGATTGATTTCCTGCCGCTCCCGCCCCCCGTGCGGTGGGGCTCGATGAACGAGGGGGCGGGGCGGGTCAACCACGGTTGCCGCATAGATGCCCGCGCTCATGCTGATTTCCTCCGGGTTGCGGGCTTCTTGGTTTCAGGCTGGCCGGAAGGGAAGGGGATAGTTCCCTCCGCTGGCATGAGTGCCCCGAGGTCAATCGAAACGCGCTCCTTGTTGTCGGCGTAGTGTTGCGCTGTGGTCTTGATGTCCGAGTGACGCAGGAACTTGGAAGCGGAATAGATGCCGCTCTTTGTGGCGATGATTGCCCCGGCTTCTTTGCGGAGGGTGTGCAAGGCCCGACGATCTTCAACGCCATTCTTGCGAAGCCATGAAAGCAGAGAATCAAACGCATCTTGGCAACGGTAACGCTGGCCCCATGCCCGCGATCCGCCTTCACCCGCGCCGCCGACAACCACGTATTGCGAAGTTGCCTTTGCCTTGAACCCGCGAAGCAGGCCGCAGAGCGTGGAATCAATCGCAACCTTGCCCGTGCTGGATGCCGATTTCAGCCCCCCGGCTTCCGTGATTTCGATATGGATTTCCCCGCCATCGAAATCAATTTGCCGCCAGAGCAGGCGATCAATTTCGCCCCGGCGAAGTCCGGCCCCAAGTGCCAGAAGGAGAATCTTGAACGCTTCCGGGTTTGCTTCCGCGAGGTCCGCCCGCGCCTTCCCGAGTAGGATGGAAGGATCAATTTTGCTGTGATACTTCATGGATTCCCGAGGGTAGAAGTCCACCTTCTCGAAAGGTCTTTCCTCCATTTCCAAGGGCGGAAGATGCTTTGCAATGTCCTCTTGGAACAGTGAACGCGCAGATTGAAGGTAGGAGTTGCAGGAGATACGCGCCGATCGCTGCCGCGCCGGGTTATTCGCGCCCCGCTCCTTCACGTATCTGATTTTCCATTCCTGAACCGCCCGAGGGGTGAACAGAGAAACAGGCGTCTTGTCCGCCTGTTGGCGGAATGATCCACCCTTCCGGCCAAAGCGTTTCTTGGTCCGCTCAACTTTCAGGATGGATGCCGCGATGTTCCGCGCCGCCCGTGCGTAGGAATCGAAGGTTGTCGGGCTTTTGTCGAACACCTTCCGCGCCGCCTCGATCCATGCCCCAAGGGTGGAAACGTCCTCGCCCTTGCCGGTCGGGCGATGCTTGGCAAGAGTCCCTTCGATTCCTAGGGCGAGCAGATCGTTGTAGATGCCCGCCGCCTTTGCCGCAGCCGCCTCTTGGTTCGACGTTCCGAGGGTGAAGGCTACCCGCTTCCCCTTGAATTGAATCTTCATGGAGAAGTGAGGGGATGCCTCGCCCCGGTCATTCACGGGCTTGAAAAGTCTCGCCTTCCAGTAGTTCGCGGAGTTCTTGCCAACTCCCCCGCGATTTTGGTTTGCCACTTGCTTGCCACTTTTTCCGCGCCGCCCTGTTCCCGTTTGTTCCGCTTTGTTCGGAATGTCATTCGCCTTCAAAGCCTTTACTGTGGCTGATATGATGGGTTTTCCTGTGCTCATATGGGAGCACTTTAGAACATATCAGAACAACGGCAATGATTTAATTCGTAAACAATAGGTCGCGGGTTCGATCCCCGCCTTCGGCTCTCCCTCATAATGAGGTAGTTACACAGACAAATGAGGGTGTGAAATATTTTGTGGTTTGGTAGCTGCTTGGTAGTTTTGCCTCAAGGTCCCCCCTCATTTCTTTATGTCCTGGGGGGCAATTCACCCGCGCTCTCCCTGATAATTGCAGGGGTTTGTGATAAAAAAATCCGCTTCAAATGCTTTGGGCGGGAACAGGAGCGGGAATACTTTTTCTGGTTTTCCGCAGTCGTTCGCGGGGAGCAGCACACCAGTCAGGCAACCCACCGCCGTAACCCACAGCACCTGCGGGAACTCCTGCGCGGGAACCACCGCTACGTCTTCACCCTCATCCAGAAATTCCAGTCGCCAGAGGTGCTCTGCGACCGGTCAGACGTGATCGCGATGACCGACGAATCCCACCGGAGCCAATACGACACGCTGGCCATGAACATCCGGGCGGCGATTCCCCGCGCCCTATCGCTGATCGAGCGGGACGTAAGTCCGCATGGTGGGTCCTGTATAGATCTGCCGCGGGCGGTAGATGCGGGACTTGGGATCATCCATGACCTCTTTGAAGTTCGCGATCCATCCCGGCATGCGTCCGATGGCGAACATGACGGTGAACATTTCTGTGGGGATTCCGAGCGCGCGCATGATGATCCCGCTGTAGAAGTCCACGTTCGGATAGAGTTTGCGTTCGAGAAAGTAGGGGTCCTTGAGAGCGGTTTCCTCGAGCTTCAATGCGATATCCAGGAGCGGGTCGTTCTGCTTAAGGCGAGCCAGAAGCTTGTCGCAGCTGGCTTTGATGATTTTTGCGCGCGGATCGTAGTTCTTGTAAACGGCATGTCCGAATCCCATGAGACGCTTCCCGCCCTCCTTGGATTTCACGCTTTCAAGAAACTTCGATCCGTCGTCCCCCGAGTTCCGGATCTGGCCGAGCATGTCCAGGACCGCCTGGTTGGCTCCGCCGTGAAGCGGGCCCCACAGGGCGCAGACTCCTGCCGCGGCGCTCGCAAAGATGTTCGCCCGGCTGGATGCCACCATCCGCACGGTGGACGTCGAGCAGTTCTGCTCGTGATCCGCGTGAAGGAGGAAAATCTGGTCGAGGGCGGCGACGGCCTCGGGTTCAAGATCGACGTCGCCGTAGGGCATCGAGAACATCATGTGCAGGAAGTTCGCCGTGTATTTGTATTCCGGTTTGGGATAAACAATCGGGAGACCGAGCGACTTGCGGTAGGCAAATGCCGCGATCGTCCGGACCTGCGAGATCAGCCGGGCGGTATGCCGTTTGAATTTCGACGGGTCGTAAGGGCCGGTCAATTCGCGGGTGAAACATCCGCACGCGTTGATCATCGAGGAGAGGATGGCCATCGGGTGGGCGTTCGGGGGAAATCCCTCGAAGTGATATTTCATATCCTCATGGAGGACCTGATACTCCGTGAACATGTCGGAAAACGAACGCAGTTCGGTGCGGGTGGGGAGGTTTCCGTAGATCAGAAGCCAGGCCACTTCGACAAAAGTGCTTTTTTCGGCGAGTTCCTCGATCGGATACCCCCGGTAGCGAAGGATGCCTTCCTCCCCGTCAATGAACGTGATGTCGCTGGTGCAGGAGCCGGTATTCCGAAAACCGTCGTCGTAGGTGATCAGGCCGGTCTGATCGCGAAGCTTGGCAATATCGACGGCATGCTCCTTTTCGCTGCCGATGATGACCGGCAGTTCCGTGGTTTTTCCGTCATAGGTAAGAGTGGCTTTTTCGCTCATGGTTTTCTGATGGGTTCAGGATGTTTTATAAATGGAACGGAATGGGTCCGCGCGACAACCTACTGCATACGGCGTGCCGCAATCCACACCAGAACAAAAATATTTTTCCGAGGATCCTTTTGGCGGTCGAGACATTACCTGATCAGACCCCAGCGCGATGTGAACGGCCAGTAAACAAAAAGCCCCCGGCCGGCCACATTCCGCTCGGGCACCGATCCCCAGACCCGGCTGTCGCTCGAGTGGTAACTGTTGTCACCAAGGGCAAAATAGCCGTCGGCGGGCACCTTGTAAGTCGCGTCCGGGGAGCCCAACCTTGCCATATTGGAATATCCATTGTAGCCGTTTTTTTCGCTCATGACGCGCTGAAAGACAAATTGCTGTGGCACATTCCCGTTCACGAACAGCCGCGGGGGATCAATCCTCAGCGTCTGTCCGGGCATGCCCGCCAGGCGTTTGATGTAGTGCTGGGATCCCACGGATTCCATATACTCAGTGAATTCAAGTGGCACTACGCCGCTTTGCCTCGCGCTCTGTGAGTAAGTTCTGTATTGTTGCCTCTCTATTTCAGCTATGCCTGTTGTCTTAAAGACAAAGACGTCCCCGGTGGCCGGCTTGACGAAATTATAGCTGACCTTGTCCACAAAGACCTGGTCCCCGGTGTCCATGTGCCCGCAGGCTATCGCTTCGCCTTCCTTGTATTCCTTGCCAGGCAGAACCTGAAAATGATCAGCGAGCGGTTTGCTCGGCACAAAGAGCCAGTAAATCTCCTTCTTGCCGACACGGGTCCGGCACACAATGTCCGTGAACGTGAAAAAATTCGCATACGTGCGTTCATGTAGATCGATAACCACCACATCTTCCTTCGCCTTCAAGTCAATGTAGTGGCGTCCGAGCCAGACAAATTCAAAGGCTCTCACCAGCAGATTCGGGGGAGGGGTCGTGGTCGGGGTGCCAACGATCCCGAAGAGGGTAGGCTGCATCGACCCGGTCGGAATTCGAAACGGCTGCAGGATATAGGCTTTGATTCCAGCCGCTATGACGATGGCCACTAGGAAAACCTCAACGTTTTCCCGCCATGCGGCGTCCTTGGGGGGAGGGGAGATTTTCCCAATCAGTGCATCCAATTCATGAATGGCCTTCTGCACAGAATCCGATCTTCTGGACCCCATCGCCTCCACTAACTCCGAGATCCGTGATTCCACCTTCTCAACTTGATCCTGAGGTAAGATGTCCCGCTTGTAGCTAAGAAACTTCCTCGCACCTTGTAGATAGTGCTTCGCCTCTTTGATGTATCTTGGAGTTATAAAAAGCATTGCATTATATATGTTTAATAGTAATAAATACTATACAGTAGTATGTATTGTTTTCGATTATTTAGAATCAAAGCGAATCGTGACGATAGCGGTGTTCGCGTTTATTGCGATATCGGTTGTTGTTCTCATTAATTTGTTTTCAATACCTCAATAAATGCTTCTTGTGGAATATTCACAGTTCCAAAGGCTTTCATACGCTTTTTACCTTCTTTCTGTTTTTCAAGGAGTTTTCGTTTCCTGGAAATATCTCCACCGTAGCATTTCGCGATGACATTTTTTCGCATGGCGCTGACGCTTTCGCGGGCGATAATTTTCCCACCGATGGCGGCTTGGATGGCGACTTGGTAGAGTTGGGTGGGGATGACCTCTTTGAGTTTGGAGGCGAGGGCGCGGCCGCGGGATTCGGCTTTGTCACGGTGGACGATGCTGCTGAAGGCATCGACGGGTTCTCCATTGACGAGGATGTCGAGTTTCACCAATTTGCTGGCGCGGTATCCGCCATGCTCGTAATCCATTGATCCGTAGCCACGTGTGATGGATTTCATTTTGTCCACAAAATCCACAAGAATCTCATTGAGAGGAAGTTCTGTGGTCAGCATGACCCTCTTCGTGTCCAGGGACTCGGTATGCTTGATTTCGCCGCGTTTTTCCATGATGAGCTGCATCATGGGGGAGATATATTCGTTGGGGATCATGATGAAGCAGACGACGATAGGCTCGCGGATTTCTTCGATCACGCTGAAGTCCGGGAGTTGCTCCGGGTTGTCCACCTTGAGGAGTTCGCCATTCGTGCGAACAATTTCATAAATGACCGATGGGTAGGTGGCAATGATGTCCATATCAAACTCCCGGCGGAGGCGTTCGATGATGATTTCCATGTGGAGGAGCCCGAGGAATCCGCACCGGAATCCAAAGCCCAGCGCCACGCTGGATTCGGCCATGTAGTGAAAGGCAGCGTCGTTGAGCTGGAGCTTGCCCATGGCGGCCTTGAGCTTTTCAAAGTCTGCCGTATTGATCGGATAAATCCCGCTGAACACCATGGGCTGGACCACCTGAAATCCCGGAAGCGGGGCGTCTGCGGGATTCCTTGCGCTGGTGAGGGTGTCGCCGACTTTGACCTCCGCGCTGGTCTTGATATTGGCGATCACGTAGCCGATGTCGCCGGCCTGCAATTTTTCCCGGACGAAAAACTTGGGGTGCTGGGGCTTGAAAACCCCGACTTCCTTGACGTCGTAGGTGGCATTGGTGGCCATCAGTTTGACAGCATCCCCGGCCTTGATCGTGCCCTGCATCACGCGGGTGTAAATCACAACCCCCCGGTAGGTATCAAACGTCGAGTCGAACGTGAGCGCCTGCAGCCTGGCATCCGACTTTCCGGACGGGTGGGGGATCCGGTCAACGATCGCCTCCAGAATGCCTTCAATCCCGATGCCCGCCTTGGCGCTGGCCAGGATCGCCTCATCCGCGGGGATCGCCAGAATGTCCTCGAGCTGCTTCTTGGCGGTCTCGATATCCGCGTTGGGAAGGTCGATCTTGTTGATGACAGGGATGAGCTTGAGCCCCTGTTTTTCCGCCAGGTGGACGTTGGCGACCGTCTGGGCCTCGACTCCCTGGGCGGCATCGATGATCAGCAGTGCCCCTTCGCAGGCTGCGAGCGAGCGGGAGACCTCGTAGGAAAAATCCACGTGTCCCGGGGTGTCCGAGAGGTTGAGCCGGTAATGAACACCGCTCTTTCCCGTGTAGTCCATGGCGATCGGGTGCGCCTTGATCGTGATGCCGCGCTCGCGCTCCAGATCCATCGCATCGAGCAGCTGCTCCTGCGCCTCGCGTTTTTGAATCGTGCCGGTAAATTCCAGGAGGCGATCGGACAATGTGGTCTTGCCGTGATCGATGTGCGCAATGATACAGAAGTTGCGGGTGTTTTTTATGGACATCAGAAGGATCGGGAATATCGGGCAGAGGAGGGGAACGGTCAATCCCGCGTTGTCCGTTCTTGCGGGAAACCGGAGATTGCGGCATGTTCGCCTCCTTCCAAGTGAGCCGCCAACAATCCACTTTCCGGCTGAATTTTCGGGTCTTTCAGATGATCGGAATCCTTCTTGTTGCGCTGGCCGTTCCTCTGACCCTGGTGACGCTCGGCATCAGGCAATTCACCGCGAAGCCGAAAACCCCGGCTCCCGAAACGCAGGGGTTGCGTGCGGCGCTGGAGCAGGCTGCGGAGAAAACCTGGCAGCCCCCCGAAGCGATGGCGGACGGCCGCAGCGTCTTTGTGCTGCCTGCAACCGGCAATGCGTCGCATGCAAGGAGAACCGTCGAACTGACCGCCCGAAAACTCCAGGGCGTCGTCCTGCCGGCATCGACCGGCGAAGGCGGGGCTGAACGCGTCCTCGTGCAAATCCCCAGCACCAATGCGAGGGCATTTGAAACGCAGGCGCTGAGGGAGTTTGCCGAAACTCAACGCGGAAAGCCGGCCGGGGAAAGCCGGCTGTATGAGCTGATCCTGTCTACACCATGATCGCCACGGTTTTTGCCCTTGAGTTTGAAAGTGCCTCGTTCCGGGCCAGTCAGCGCCGTCGTCTGTGCGTTTCGATTTGGACTCTTGGGGTGGCCGGGGAGCGGAGCGCTGTGGCATTGAAGCGAATGATCGAGAAGAGCCGTCCGGAGGTCGTCGTCTCGGCAGGATTTTCTGGCGCTCTCCAGCCGGGGCTGGCTTTGGGGGATATCGTGATCGGGGAGAATGTTTCAGATCCGACACTCCTCAGATCGCTTCGCGGTCGCACGGACTACCGAATCGGCCAAATCATCACCGTCCCGGATATTCTCGAAACCGCTGCTGCCAAAAGGAACATCGGGGTGAGATCCGGGGCGCTTGCCGCCGATCTGGAGTCCGCCCACATATTTCGGATCTGTTCCGAGGCCGGGATTCCGATGCTGTCGGTTCGCACGATCAGTGATGTCCTAGCTCAGGACATGCCTGTGCCAGGATTCGTTTTGATCAATCCCGATACCGGGAAGTCTGATCCGTCTGCCATTTTCCGATACCTTTTCCGCCATCCCGCCAAGGTGACCCAGTTCGCTCAACTCGTCAGCGGAGCCAGGCTAGCGCAGCAATCTCTCGCCAAGGCGCTAGGTTGCATCATTCCGCCGATCCTCATGCGTGGCCATCCGGTCGATTGATTTCCGGGCCAGGGGGACACACAATCCCGCTTCGTGGTTTCCCGCCGCTCACACCATGCAACTATACACTACATATAGCGTCAAGATATTATTGCAGAAAAAAGAATATTTATTTTTGTTCCATGTGGAACATTGGCACACATCCTGCGCCGCAGGTTTCATGCCAACATGCCGGACATGACGGTTTTTTCTTGCTTTTCTTCCGTGCTCCACGGAAGCAGAATTCGAAGATGAAAACGTGCTATTCATGCGGAGCAGATGCCAGGGAGACAGCGGCCACTTGTCCACAATGCTTCAAACCAATGGAATCCCAATTCCAGACACGACGGGAGGCAAAAACACTTTCGGTCCTGATCGCAGAAAAGCCGATTGCTTTTATGGCCTGCATTTTCGGAATGCTGGCAAGCCTGATGATCATTGCTATAATCGGCTACAACATCAGCATTCGGTGGCAAATGTCCGCACTGAAAAATGACATGATGGACATTTACAGAGTGCCGCCAATACAGTTTTCGCCACCTAGCCGGTGAATGCTTCGGAGGCGTCCCAAAGGTATTTTTTCACCCGTCCTTTTTTAGAAAGGGCATCAACGCCGAGGAGTTCGAATATGCGGTGCGCGTCAGCCTCTTGAACCTCGACGCAGGAAGCCACCACATCCCCGACAACACCCCAGAACCGGCCCACATCCGCAAAATCAGGCGGAACAGTCTTCTGATGCGGTTTTGCCGCATGGCAAGCCGCATATTTCAAAGCACCCGCTTCTTCTTCGATCACCTCAACGGCCACCCCCGCGCGAAGATGCTTCGCATCACCCGAATTGACGATCTCGTACCACCAACGGGAAAGGAGGTCTTGAACAAGGTCACATGTCCGAAATTTACGCACCCCAAGTTTGTTATGCCGGCGCGTTTTCTCGACCAACGGCCCCAGATCCCAGAGCTTGAGGGACAGGAGGACATGGTAATGCGGAGCCCCCCGCCGCTGGAATTCCAAGAACCAGACGCCACGGACCCCCGGCCACCGATGTTGAAGACGCTTCTTGAACAGTTTCAAATGCTTTTTCGTCAGTGGTCCCGAGCAGGGAAATTTAGCGGGATATGTCAGAGTGACCATGCAAAAAAAATCGGTGTCGCAGTTTTTCACGGTATGAAGAAGATTATAGCGGGAGCGGAATGAAAATTCTTTGATTGTGCCGTCCTTTGTTCCGTCAGCACCGGCCCTGCCGTGCTTTGAGCGGACAATTCCGGCGGGAAATTCCTTCCGGCAAACAACGTCTCGCCGAAAGACACGAACCCCTAAAACCGGGGTGTCGTGTGAAAATATAGTATGATTGACAAGCCCCAGAGTGACCGCGGCGCGGGCTGCGCCCGCATCCGCGATCCACTCTGGAGCAAAGTCAGGTTCCACCGATTAAGCCGCTTTTTTCGTGGCCTCGATGCGGATTTGCCCCTCGATGCTTTCGAGCTTGGCGCGGGCATTGACCCCGAAGCCATTTTCGCCCAGATCGGTAAGGGCGAGGATTACGACGGCCCCGGCCAACGTACCGCCCTTGTTCGTGTCAGCAGGAATTGAAACCCGAATAAAGGTTTCAAGAGTTGCCCCTTTTTCGTCCTGATCGATCACGGACAGGTTGCGGTATTCCACCTCTTCGGTTTTGCCCTTCGGTGTCCGCTTTTCGGTTGTGTCCTTCACGACTTGCGCTCTCATTCTCATTGTGTTTTTTCTTTCTTTTTTACTTGCGTTTTTTGCGGAATGCCTTTCCGCGCGGTTTCTTTTTTATCAGAAATTATATTGACAGGCTCTGCTTTCCTTACTGGAAAAGGGTTTGCGCCTGATGGAACCTTGAAGGCAGTTATCGCAACTACGAGTTCGCTTTTTTCGTCGCTCTTTTTCCGATTGCCGAAAAGGAGCGAGAGACCTGGTATCCGACCGACCAAGGGCAAGCCGCTTTGCTCGTCTCCTTTGTTTGTAACCTCAATTCCGCCCAGAATTGCAATCTGGCCCTCCTGCAACTCAATGCGGGTATAAAGCGACTGTGTTGCAATGGTGGGAACCGGATTACCGCCCACCTCGGCCGAGCCAATCACGTCATCATTCGTTTGGTTGATAGAAAGCGCGATTCGATCCCCCGGCAGAACAGACGGACGCACACCGAAGGAGAACAGCACGCGCTTAAAATTGACGCTTGTCTGGCTATTCACATTGCCTTGCGTTGTAACCGGGACCGGTATTTCACGGCCAGATGTAAACCACGCCTCTTGCCCAGAAGTAGCCGATAGCATCGGGCGGGATTCGACAGTGAAACCATATTTGGAAACGTCATTTGCTCCGAGCAAACGGACCACCTCTTGAGCAGCGGTAATGCTCCCCATAGTCACAAGACCCGATACAGGGTCAAAAGAAAGATTGCCCAACCCAAAGCCATTTGCGGCAACCACGGCCTGTAAAGTGCCCCAGATGCCCAAGGTTGAGCCCTTGCCCTTGTTCACTCGCAGGATAACCGCTTGCAACACGATTGTTTCCGGTTTTGCCCGATCCATGAGCCGGACGGTCTCAGCAATGGCCGTTACATTCTGGAAATTATCGCCGGTGAGAATAACCGAGTTACCGAACGGTGAACCGACCACGTTCACACCGAAGGTTGAACCGGAAACCATGTTTTCCAAGACCTCCCGCGCTGTGATGCTGTTGAGCGGAACACCAACCGAGAAGACATCTTTGGCCGGTGATCCAATCGGAGGCGTTGAAAGGGGAGCCCCGGCCCGCGAAGGATCATACTTGCCAGCAACACCGCCAATGGAAACCGAGCCATTCCCGGCCATGCTCGCGGTCAAATTGGCGTTAACCTTCTTTACAGGATCATTGATGAGCTTGCGCACGAACAGCCCCGGCCCGTAAATCGCTACAAGTATCAGCAGAACGCAGATGAGCCCGATCCCACCAAACACCCATTTGATATTGATCCCTTTTGCGGAATCCCCAGAATCCGCTTTGAGCTTCTGCTTTGAAGTCCAATAGCAATTGGCGATTTCCTTGTCCAAGGTGAACTTTTCCGACTCCTGATAATCGCCGTTGAGATGCAATTGCGCCCACGTCAGCGGCTCCAAATACGTTGACGCTGTGAAATATTTCCCCTTTGTAAATCCCCGGTATTTCTCCTTAGCGTAGTTTCGACAGTAGGTATAATCCTGCGTTACCGATCGGAATTGCGAATCAACATTCTTGACCGCTTGCGTGATCCAGAAAACATCATCCCCGAGATGCCGGTGTTTTGAAATGTAGTAGAGGCATCCATCCCCGGTTTTCTGCCAGTTGCGGGAATTTAGAAAGTCGTGAACCTCGTCAATAAAGTAGCAGACGCCCCCCGGCAAAACGCTATCAAAGGCGGGGCGCTCGCCCTTCTTATATTGTTCGTTGGAGCAGACCGGCAAGGGCTCAACCCCATTCCCACGGAAACGCCAGAACTCAGGAACATCATCATCCGGCAATATCTGGATGCGGGAATAGACATCTATGTCATCCCGATCATGAGCCAAGCAATACTTGACGATATTCTCGAGACGCAGAGGAAGGTTTGTAACAATCGGCCTTTCAGTCTCGAACAGCTCGCGCAGGAGGAGCTTGACCGAGTAGAGGCTTTTTCCACCACCGGGACGGCCTGATATTGCACGGGATGCCATGGGTTAATCCTCCCCTAATCCGCCGCCTATGCCCATGCCACGACGAAAGAGCCATGATCCCAAAGCCCATCCGAAAACAGGAACGGCTAGGCCGAGTCCGAGGCGAAAACATTCCCATTTGTTTAATGGCCATTCGCCAAGGCGCGATATCGGTTGGCCTGCCATGCCGACAATTAACAATGGCGAGTCAACAGGAAAATCCCACTCCATTGTTGGTTCGAGAGCGACATGGGTAACGGGGTCAACTGCCAAAGCGTAAAAGTTAGAATCACGCGCAAGATAGACATCAGAGCCGGGGGGAGAAAAAAACCATCCATCTTCATCGGGGGTAATCCTCGTAACAAATTGCAACGTGTAGCCCGTGCGGTTTTGAATAGTTGAGTAGTCGCCACAAATGGCAGTTGCGGTTAAGAGGATTAGTGCGAGAAAAATTCTTTTCATACAAAGCGAGCGTAGAAACCGAACATGAACGATAGAGCAGGTTTGATAGCGTGAGCGGCCATCCAAATCGCCCCACAGTTCAAAGCGTGATCCATAGGAATGAAAAGGCAAAGCAAATACACCGAACCTTGCAAAGCCGGATGTGATGGAAGGATAGCAGTTGCAAGCGACTGAAAAAGTCCGCTACCGCCTAATACCCAACCGGTCAAACCGCCTGCGGTGAAGAACTGCCCACCAACCAAACCGACGAACAACAGAACAGCGGAAATGATGGCCGCTTTCCAGAAGAGGTTAGCAACAATGCTTTTTGCGATGCCGTAACCGGGAATGTTTGAGAATCCTAGATTAACCCACCCCTTTTTCTCCTTTTGCATTGATATTCGATGGATGTCAGCCGATTGCAGACGAGCGAAAAGAGCCTCTGATAATTCAGCCGCTTCGACGTTTTGAGTGGGTTCAAGCATGAACAATATTGAGTTGAAGACCGCCCGCTTTGAGGTAGGCAGCGATGCGGAAGTAATGGAAGTTACGGAAGCCGCGCGCCATGCGCTTGGCGATCTGGAGGATTCCGT
>JAPLTF010000108.1 GCA_026398275.1 Verrucomicrobiota bacterium | reverse complement strand
TCCCGGACCAGACCTCGGATTACCCCCAGCTCACCGCGTCAGCCGTGTGGCGGCATTCCTTTCGCGGGCTCCACAAAAACAAAAACCTCACATTGCTCGGGCTGGCTACGGAGAGCGCGAAACACGCGCGATATACCTTCGGAGCGATGACTGAACTGCACCCGCAGGATGTCCTGCAATCCCTGCCCGCCCCCTGATCCCTGCCCTCCATGCACCCTCTGCCAACCCTCCGCCCCAATTGACCACCCCGTCCCTTTTCGTTGGCTGTTATGCCAACATTCGTAAGAATGTAAGAACATGACGGGCCCGTGGGGTCAGCGCGTGTCTGACCTCGCGCCCCTCGTGGCGTTTCAGGATGAGACCCGCAATCGTCAATCGCCTGAGGTGCTCGCTGGTGGTCTTGAGTTCGATTTCCGTCGCGAGAGAGATTTCCCCAACCGACATTTCAGGCTTCTTCCCGAGCAGTTCGAGGATCTCGATCCGGCGGTGGTTCGCGAACCCCTTCACAACTCGCTCCAGTCTGCGCGACCGCACCCCCGCATTTCTGACAACGCTCTTCTTCAGTTCCATGCCCGGAATCCTGCCCGCCTGAGTATTTTTTGCAATGTTATTCTTACATTCTTAAGAATGTTGGTATAAATAGGAAACCTCTGGCTGTCCTGGTGATTCCTGCCGCTAGGCAGTGTCGCAGCGGTAACAGCGGGGCCACCCGCAAAGCCTAACCGGCGAGTGCGGACATCCTGATGAATATCGTCAATGCTTCCTTGGCTGCGATCGCCTGGCATCAGGATTGCCGGGACATCTGCAAGAAATGCGTGGGTTACAGTTCGTCTTCCGGGGATTCCTTGCTGTGAAATTTGATGATCGCATCGAGCGGATCCGGCGCGTTCAGGATTTCGTCGGGCAGGGATGAGAACCTGCTCCAGAAGCGGGATCTTGCGCCGTCCGGTTCGGGGTTGGCCTTGTCGTGCAAGTGCCGCTGCCAAGCGTTAAGGCTGCTCATGAGCTTCCGGAATTTGCCCTGCCAGTGTCGGGACTCCCTCTGCGAGTCCGCGAGCCATCCGATGAGGTCGAGCCTGTCGGTTTCACGCAGCTTGCGCTCGGCCTCGTCAGCATCAAGCTCAACAGCGGCGAGGACCGAATGCCAGATCACAAGATAGAGAAGGTGCTCGGCTTCCCGGCCGGCATCGTGGCAGGCCGAGCACCAGAACCGGTCCCGAATGATGCCCGAGTGGCAGGGGGATGGGACGACTGACCCGATGCGGTAATACGACATCAGGCATTCAAATTCTTTGGTTTGGTGGCTGGTCTCCAAGGCCCCGCATTCCGGGCAACGGATTGCCGGATCAAGCGTGATGGTGTCGAACATTCCCATACCTCGAGATGTATGCGGGCGGAGGCCGATGAAAAAGAAAATATCAACGCCGCCTGACATCTTCCCCATCACTCAATGATTGAAATGTTCGGGCATATCGCCATTCATCCAGCCAATGATTTTGCCTCCCTTCAACCCGCTCTTGCGAGTCCCCCACAACGATCCCCTTCAAAAGGAAGCCTGGCTTGAAGCCTGCCGGATTGCCGCCTGGCTCCGGGAGGAACAACCGGGATGCAGAGTCCGGGCATTCGGCTCGCTGGTCAGACCTGGCGCATGGCACCCGCGTTCCGATATTGATCTCGCCGTGGAAGGCGCAGTCGAGAGCCCGTGGAAGCTGCAAGCAAATGCACAGCGTAAATTTTTCCGGTTCCGGGTTCAGATCGTTTCCTCGGCCACCGGGAAAGGCGAACCATCCCCCGAGAGATCAGCATTCCTTGAGGAGATCCAGAGAACGGGGGTTGAACTTCCGGCCGACAAGCCGACAGTTCATCGCGAACCCGAATTGCCCGTCATTGCACAGAGGCTGTTTCAGGCCGGCGAAAGGATGCAGGACGAACTTCAGAAAATCCTCGCTCCAGCCCAATCAGATGCACCCTCCCAAGTTCGGCACTGCGCGATGATGCTCCATGTGACCCGCTACAGGGTGCGCCTCGAAGATGCACTCCAAAGGGTGCTGGGATTCGTTGACCGTCTGGAACGGCTTCTTCCCGACGGAGACGACCGAATCATGCTCTACCAAACTGCCTCAGAGGACATTGCCGGACTCAGACCGGCGCTGATCACCCGGGAAATTGCCGACTGGCACTGCGAGTTTGTTGAAAAGGAATATGGGCTGATGGCGACGGAGGAGGAAGAGGCGCTTGTCCAGTTCCATCGCATCGAACTCCCCCGAATCCACCACGCCACGCTCGAAGCATTCGAGAGTTTTCAGGCCTTTCTGTTACACGGCGAGTGATTTTTTCCGCGCCATGAGATGCCTCCTGCCGCCGGTAGCCGTGCTCCTGTGCGGGACACCATTTCAAGCGGTCCTGAATATGATCCTGTCCTGCGAAACCTTTCAACCCTGCCCACCTCCTGATCCCTTCCCGGCCTCCGATCCCAGCCCCTCCATGCACCCTCTGCCACCCCTCCGCCCCAATTGACAACCAATCCCCTTTTCGTGGGCTGTTATACCAACATTCTTAAGAATGTCAGAATATGTAATCTGACTTCCACACCTTGGCGGACGACCGCCGTGTCGTCCGTGAATTGCCCTTCGGCAAGCTCAGGGCATGCCCAAGATGAAAAATTAAGACTTTTGTCCGGCCTCGGAGACACCAAAGTGCCGCACCCAGGCATCTTTGGCGAAGGGATCTCCTTCTTCCATGAATTGCTTCAAGTGAATGCGGCCCATTTCGCGCACGGTTGCGTCGGGATTCTCCAACGCGGCTTCGAGCAATACTTGATCCATGTATTCCGTGAGAATTTCTTTTGCGCGGTCCGGGGTGCAGGTCTTCAATTCAGGAGCCAGCCTCTTTTGCAACTGATTTTCCAGGAATTGGATGTCCAATTCGTCTTGGAGCCTCCCCGTTCCGCTCTTCGTCAAAATGAGATGGTTCGCTGACATGAGGCGCAACCCACCTGAAAAGGGTTCGGAGGCCGCCCACGCCTCGTCGAAAGGGAGATGTTCGAGTTCGTTGGGATTCCGAAAAATGTCCAGTGGCACCTCAAACCCAAGAATGCGGAGAACGCGCTCCGCTTCGATGAGTTTTTCCACTTCGTGGTTTGCGATTTTCCGTGGTGGGAAAAGACTGTTTGCACTGACGCCGGGGTGCAAGGCCAGTGCCTCGGTGAGACTTCGAGTCCACTCCGCAGCGGACGCGGTGGGCTCCATCCAGATATCGGCGTCCTTGGTATATCGCGAAAGTCCGTGCTTTACGATGGCGAGGCCCCCCAAAAGCAAGAGGCGTCGTCTGGCGGAAAGATCGGTCAGGAAGTCTTCAATTCGAGGTTCCACTGCTCCGCCCGTTTTTTCATTTCCTGCATGATCCACAAAATTTCACCCAATGTGCGTGGCGGATACGCCAGCCACGGCTCGCTGTTATCCCGGACCGGATTTTGGCCGCTCTCCCCATCGTGATCGCTTGATTTTTTGTCGCGCCTTCTCTTGCTCCAATACAACCTTTGCTGTCGCTCCACAACCGGGCGACAACGGGGAATAATGTGGAAATACGCTTCGTCCATTGCTTCGTGCTTCGTGATGGAAACTAACTCTTGCCATTCCATGTCGCAAGTGCGAACTCGGCACGATTTTGTGACAGCTTTACGTGAGGGGCCAGGATGAGGGATGAAAGCGAAAAGTTGAAAGCGCGGAGGGAAGCGGAAAGGGAAGGGGAGGAGGCAAAGCGGAGAGCTGCGTGGAACGATACCGGAGGATGCTCGATAGGTGCTTACTGCCGTCCGGTATTTCCGCGCACAAATGCTCAAGGGTAAATGGCGGGGATCTTCTGGGACCGGAAGCGCCGATATACGCTAAAATCGGCCTGGTCGGTGGTGATAACCGCCGCTTGCGGGAAGAGTTCGGACAGAATGACAATCGATGCATCTCCCGCGTCCATATTTGGATACTTGATCATCAATTCCTGGGTTCGTTCCAGGTGTTCGGGCCAAGGGTGAAGAAGTTGGATGGCT
>JAPLTF010000044.1 GCA_026398275.1 Verrucomicrobiota bacterium | reverse complement strand
TTGAAACACCTCTCACGAGAACATGGCGGAGAACCGCGCAAGGTCGCCCCGCGAGCAATCGCGGGGCGCGGATTGAAACACCGTGGCGACATCGGAGACCGCAGCAAGGTCATGTCGCCCCGCGAGCAATCGCGGGGCGCGGATTGAAACTCAATTTTAATTTCCGCGACATTTCCGGCAATGCGTCGCCCCGCGAGCAATCGCGGGGCGCGGATTGAAACCATGATTAGAGGATTGGTGGAGTTAATTCGACCGGGTCGCCCCGCGAGCAATCGCGGGGCGCGGATTGAAACATGCGAGACTTTGCGCAAGACAACCTGAAACGCGGTCGCCCCGCGAGCAATCGCGGGGCGCGGATTGAAACTAATTCTTGATCGAACCAGCCTATTTTCGGCCAGGTCGCCCCGCGAGCAATCGCGGGGCGCGGTTTGAAATATTGAAGGCAGGCAACCGGGCTGTGGGGATAGGGAGCCGTATGCGATCGATTCGTCGAGGAACCGGGCATTTTGACAATCGAGAATCCCAGATCGCACGAGGCGGTTTTCTCTTGCTGGGTGGTGGTTGTTGTTCGCACACTCCAGACATGGAAGTGCCCGACCAATGCCGGATCTCGACCGATGTGCGCGTGATGTATTTCGATACGGATGCGGGCGGGGTCGTCCACAACATCGTTTACCTCCGGTTTATTGAAACGGCCCGGACGTATCTGGCGATCCAGATGGGGATGAGTTTCCTGGAGATCGAACGCACGGGGATCCATCCGGTCGTGACACGCACCGAGATCGACTACAAGCGCGCGGCAAAGCTCGGCGACGAACTCCGCATCGACGGGCGGGTGGTGGAATGGAGCGGCATCCGTTTCTGGGTGGAGTTCGAGGTGATCCGCCCGTCGGATGGAGTCCTTCTCGTCAAATGCCGCCAGGCGCTCGCGCTGGTGAAGATGCCGGAGGGCCGCCCTGTCCGCCTGCCGGCGGGGTTTCCGGCATCGCTGGCTTTGGACGGAGGCGAGTAGGCCGGACTCCCCGCTCAGGGTTTGAGGATTGCAAAGGTCCTGTTGCCAGCCCGTTCGAGGAGGAGCAGAATTCCGCGATCCGGGGCGGCGGAGTTCAAAACCTCCTCCAAATCTTTGTGGCCGAGCACCGGGCGTCCGCCGGCCTCGGTGATCAGATCGCCGGCTTCGAGTCCGGCGACCGCGGCCGGGCTTCCCTCTTCAACCTTCGAGACAACAACCCCGCCGCCTCCCTGCCGTCTGATGCCAAATTCCTTGAGCGCCTCCTTCGTGGCGTCGCCGTAGGTGAAGCCGGGCGTAGACGGCTGCTGGACCTGGGGCACCGGGGCTTTGGCTGGCCGCTGTCGTTGAGGCTTCGTTGAGACCCGGACAAGCGGGTCCGGCTGTTCGCCGGTCACGACGCTGATCCGCGCGGTGCGGCCGGCCCTCCAGACATCCAACTGAACCTGCTGGCCGATTTTTTTGGAAAGAATTTCGTGCTGAAGATCGCTGGCCATGGCGACCTCGGTGCCATCGACTTTGAGGATGACATCGCCCGCCTGCAGATCGCTGGCCTCCACCGGAGCTCCCTCTTCGATGCTGCTCACGACAACGCCCTTCGGCACCCCCGGAAACATTCTTTGCAGGTAGGCGGATTCCTCGATGCCCGCAATGCCGATCCCGAGCCATGGGCGCACCACCCGGCCTTTGTCCATCAGCTGCCCGGCGATGTTCTTTGCGGTGTTGATGGGAATCGAAAAGCCGAGGCCGCGGTTGCTCCCGCTGATGAGGGCGTTGATCCCGACCACCCGGCCCTCGATGTCGCAGAGCGGACCCCCGCTGTTTCCGGGGTTGATCGACGCATCGGTCTGGATGAATTCGTAGCCTCCTCCGATCTGCAGATTGCGGCCCTTGGCGCTGACGACGCCGACGGTGAACGTGTAAGGCAGCTCCATGGGGGTTCCGATGGCGAAGGCAAATTCCCCGACGCGCACCGCATCGCTGTCGCCGAGTTCGGCGACGGGAAAATGGTCGCCCTCGATTTTCAGCACGGCGAGGTCGCTCCGCGCGTCGCCTCCGACCACGGTCGCGCGGAATTTCCTGCCGTCATGCAGCTTCACCGAGATGTCATCGCCGTTTTCCACGACATGAAAATTCGTCAGGATGTGACCGTCGGGGCGGAAGAGAAATCCGGTGCCCACGTTCGGGCGGGCTTCGGCCGGCTGGCCATCGGGGGATTGGAGAAAAAATTCCAGACCCTGGGGGAGCCCCGGGATGGATGCCGGGCTGGAGCTTTTGGATTCGATGACGACGACCGCCGGGGCGACCTTCTCAAAAACGCCGGCAAACGAATCGTTCATTTGCCGCAGGGCTCCCTGCGGGGCGGGGGGGGCGACTTGCTGCGCGGGGAGGATGGATGGCAGGGTGGCCAGAAGTGCGGCACCGGCGATCAGGAGTTTCATGGTGTTCAACCTACGCAGCGCCGTTCGTATTTCAAGTGGCATGAGACTTGCGGTCTGTGCAATATCCCGCTCTCGGGGAGAAAAGGATTGCGTCAGATTTCCTCGTGTGGTTTGTCGTCAATGCAGGTTCGGTCAAACTGGTGCGCATTATGAAAAAAGTCACTGCCGGTAAGGGTGTTTCGAAACCGTCGAAGAAGCCCCAAGCTTCTTCCAAAGGGAATTCCACAGTTGCGAAGCCTGAGGCCCTGCCTCCGATGGCGGATCTCGGCGAGCTGCCGCGTTCGTATGGAACGGATTCGATTTTTCTCGTTGCCCAGGAGCCGCACTGGCTTTTCACCTACTGGGATATCGATATTTCCCTTCACCCGGGCGGAAAAACTTTTCTCCGCGTCACCGGCGAAGGGGAGGCGGTCGAGAGCGAGATCGAGGTGCCGTTTGAAACCCGGAACTGGTATATCCCGGTCAACAACGCAGGGGCGGAATACACGGTTGAGATCGGGTATTACCGGGGGAGCCAGTGGCATGCGATCGCGCGCTCGATCACGGTCCGGACGCCGAAGGACAAGGTCTCCGAGTCGGATGATTTCAACTACGCCACGATCCCGCTGCACCTGAGCTTTCAAAAGCTCATGGAGAATATTCAATCCACGATCCAGGGGGGCGAAAACCTTCTGCAGGCACTCGGCAGGCTCCAGCGCGATGGCAAGCTGCTCGTGCTGGGAGAGGGCGGCCATTCGGCGATCAGCCCGGATGAAAGGGTCGTCCTCGAGGCGCTCCTTGGAAAGGACCTGCTGGAGGAACTTTCCAACACGGCGATGAACCCCGAGGACCTGAGCTCAAGAATTCACAAGCATCTACAGGAGCGGTTGCATTCCGGGGGAGCCAGCGAATTGCTCACAAAAATTCCCTGGGTGCCATCCGAGAGCAGCCTTTCCAGCGCGTTCTCGTCGTTGGGTGGGCCTGGAGCGTGGTCGTCGGCCGCGCTTTCCAGCTGGGCCACGGCAGCCCTCACCAGTTGGGCGGCGGCCGTTCAAGCTTCGACGGCAGCCGGAGAAACCAGCTGGGGCGGAGCCGCGCAGTCCTCATGGGGTGCGGCGGTGATGTCGAGCTGGCTCGCGGCCGCGAAATCGTCCGGCCCGGAATCCTCATGGAATGCCGCTGCCCTTTCGAGCTGGCTGCAGGCCGCAACATCCTCATGGTCCGGAGCCGCGCTCTCAAGCTGGTCGCAGGCTGCATTGTCGAGCTGGTCGCAGGCAGCGCAGTCAAGCTGGAGCCATGTGGAGACCAGCAGCTGGGGCGGGTCGGAAAATACCGGCTCATTCGGATCGGCGAAGCGGGAATTCTTCATGCACGTCAACGCCGAGGTCATCTTCTACGGTGGCACGCATCCGCAGGCGAAGGTCACGATCGATGGCAAGCCGGTGGATCTGGCCCCGGACGGATCGTTCCGGTTCCACTTTGTCTTCCCCGACGGGAACTACGAGATCCCGATCGTTGCGACTTCCCCGGACGGTGTAGAGACCCGTTCGGCCGCCCTCCGGTTTGAAAGAGCCACGGCCCGCACCGGGGAGGTCGGACACACCGCACAGCCACCGCTCGCTGTTCCGATGGGCGCGACTGTCTGAAAAAGAAACCTGCCAGCCTTCCGCCCGACCGGCAGGCGGAGGCGTTTTATAAGTTTTTGGAGGCCGAGCAAAATGCCTCCCCCCGGACCGTGACCACCTACCGGACCGCGATCGAAGCGTTCCGGAAATTCCGGCCGCCGCGATCGTGGGCCTCGGTGTCCGCCGCCGACTACCGGGCCTGGATGCTCGAGATGATGAAAAGGGACATGGCCCGGTCGAGCGTGCGACTGAGGCTCTCGGCCCTGCGGGCGTTCCATGCGTTCCTGCTCAGGCGGAATTTTGTCGAAAAGAATGTCCTCCGCGAAGTCCTGCTGCCGAAAGCGGAAAAGCAGCTCCCGCGGTTCATGAGCGCCAGGCAGGTTGAGTCTCTGATCGAGACGCCTGCCGCCCAGGAAAAAAAGCAGCAGGCTCCCGCGTGGATGGCCGCGCGCGACACGGCGATCATCGAGCTGTTTTATTCAACCGGCATGCGGCTTTCGGAGCTCGGCGGGCTCGATGTTTCCGATGTCGATGTGATCGGCGAGACCGCCCGCGTGACCGGCAAAGGGGCGAAGGAACGGGTCTGCCCGATCGGCGGCCCCGCGCTCGTGGCGATCTCAAAATACCGCCAGGCCGCCCGCGTGCACAGCGGGCCGCTCTTCATCAACAAATCCCGCGCCCGCCTGTCCACGAGAACGATCTGGGACATGATCCGCTCGCGCCTCGTGCAGGCCGGACTCCCCGCCAACCTCTCCCCGCACAAGCTCCGCCACAGCTTCGCCACCCACCTCCTCGACAACGGGGCCGACCTCCGCAGCGTCCAGACCCTCCTCGGCCACGCCAGCCTCTCGACCACTCAAATCTATACCCACGTCACCATCGAGCGTCTCAAGCGCGCCTACGAATCCGCCCACCCCCGGGCGGCAGCCGAATAGTGCGCTGCCGCCGCTCCATCGGGCGTCGGCTTTTCGAAAAAACACTTCCGGTTTGCGTGAGAAACGACCGTGCGGGATTTTTTTTCTTCCATTAGAAAATCTCTCGCCAGCGCGCGTGAAAGAGGATTTATTAGAAAACCTTATATCAATCCATGCGCAACACGCCCGGCATCTCAATCTGGCTTGCTCCCATTGTTGTCCTTCTTGCCTGGGCGGCTATCCCGCTGACATCAGACGCCGAACCCACCCGGGAGCTGATTCCGAACGACACATGTCTCGGGTGCCATGAGGACAAGGACCTGACCAAGGATCTGCCCGACGGAAAATCGAAGTCGCTTTTTGTGGACGAGAAAATCCGGCAGTCATCGGTCCATGCGAAGTTGAATTGTGCGGACTGCCACACGGATCTCACGGCGGAACACCCGGATGACGCGAAGGCGGCGAAGCCTGTGGATTGTGCGACATGCCACACTGGGCAGGCGGACATTTATGCCGGCAGCATCCACGGGATGAGCAGGTCGATGGGGGCCTCGGGAGCAGCCTCGTGCACGAGCTGCCATGGCACGCACGACATGCTGTCGCCGAAGAACCCGAACTCCCCGGTGTTCAAGCTGAACCTGGCGCGCACCTGCGCGAAGTGCCACGACAACAAGGGCATCACCGACGAATACCGCATGCGCTTTCCGCATGTCGCCGCGCAATACCGGGACAGCATCCACGGACACGGGGTCCAGAACATGGGGCTCATCGTGGCGCCGTCCTGCAACGACTGCCACGGCGTCCATGACATCAAACGGAGCGTGGACCGCAGCTCGCCGGTCAACAAGGCGAACCTCGCCGCCACCTGCGGCAAATGCCACCTCGGCATCGAGGAAAAATACAACAAAAGCGTGCATGGCCAGCTGATGCTGAAGGGCGACTCGCGCGCCCCGACCTGCAACGACTGCCACACCGCCCACGAAATTGAAATCCCCGGCAGTGCGCATTTCAAGCAGGTCAGCGACAACCGCTGCGGGAAATGCCACGAGGAAAGCCTCAAGCATTACCGCGATACCTACCACGGCAAGGCGATGGCTCTCGGCCAGCCGAACGTCGCCAGCGATGTGGCCGCCTGCTACGACTGCCACGGCGACCACGACATCCTGCCGGTCTCGAATCCGGATTCCCATCTCTCAAAACAGAACATCCGCGCCACCTGCACGAAATGCCACCCCGGCGCCACCGCCGGATTCACCGAATACGTCCCGCATGCGAACCCGCTCGACGGCAAAAAATACCCTGTGCTGCACCTCACGTTCGTGTTGATGACCGGGCTTCTGCTCGGGGTGTTCGCATTCTTTGGAGGCCACACGCTGCTGTGGCTCGCCCGGTCGGCGTGGATCTACCGTCACGACTCGAAGACCTACCGTGAGACGAAGATCGAGATCCAGCGTGACGACGAGTGGTTCACTCGCTTCACGCCGTTCGACCGCTTCCTCCACTTCCTGGTCGTCACGAGCTTCCTGCTGCTCGTCATCACGGGGATGCCGCTCAAATTTTACTACACCGACTGGGCGAAGACCCTGTTCGACATCATCGGCGGCGCGCAGACGGCGCGGTCGCTCCACCGTTTTGGCGCGCTGGTCACCTTCCTCTACTTCGCCCTGCACCTGTTCGATCTGATCAAGTCGTCATGGCTCAACCGCGGGGCTCTCCGCGATCCCGGAACCGGCAAGTGGCAGCTCAGGCGGTTCTGGGGAGCCATCTTCGGTGCGGACTCGATGGTGCCGTCGCTTCAGGACTGGCGGGAGTTTGTCGCCCACCAGAAATGGTTCTTCGGCAAGGGGCCGAAGCCGCAGTTCGACCGCTGGACTTACTGGGAAAAATTCGACTACTTCGCCGTGTTCTGGGGGATCTTTGCGATCGGGCTGTCCGGCCTGGTCATGTGGTTCCCGCAGTTCTTCACGCTCTTCCTGCCCGGCTGGGTGATCAACATCGCCCTGATCGTCCACTCGGACGAGGCGCTGCTCGCCGCCGGCTTCATCTTCACTGTGCACTTCTTCAACACGCACTTCCGTCTCGAGAAATTCCCGATGGACAACGTCATCTTCTCGGGCCGCATCTCGAAGACCGAGATGCTCCACGAACGCAAGCGCTGGTATGACCGCCTCGTCGCTGCGGGTCGCCTCGACCAGCATCGCGTCCGCGATGAATGGGACCGCTGGAAGAAGATCGCCCGCCCGATCGGCTTTGCCTTCTTCGGCATCGGGCTCGTCCTCCTGGGCCTCATCATCTACGCGATGGTCACCCGGCTCACCCATTGAAGCCGGTGGAGATCAACTCGGACGAGACGGGGATCAGCAGGGTATTTGACGAGCACCGGCGCGGGCCTGCGGGCGAAGTCGTGCCCGCTTGGGTGGAAGAGGTTCTGGCCGGGTAGCCGGGCTCAGGGCTTGCCCATCTCCGTCAGCTGTGAACTCAACTCATCGCGACGGGCTTTCAGCTTCTGAATCGAGCGAGAGGTCTTCCTGGTATCCTGGGTGGATTTTTTATCCAGCTCGTCCTGGGCGGACCGGATCTGGTCGTTCAGCTCGCGGATCGAGTCGGTCAGCGCTCCGACTTCTTTTTGTTCGGCCAGCAATGCCTGATCGTTCGACGGGATGGTTCCGCTCAATGGCGGCTCATCGGGGAGCGCGGGTTCCGCGGAGGCGCGGCTTGCGACCGGGGCATTCTCGCCGGCCAACGGCGTCGGTTCCGGTTGGGGAGGTTCCACGTAGGTCGCGGCAAAGTAGGAGCGGTTTTTACGGAATTCCAAAGCGCCGTATTGAACGACATAATCGCCTTCCTCCTCGCGGACAAAATTCAGTGCCTCCCCGGCGCGGATTCCCTGGATGCCATGCCGGGTCGTGACCTGAAAATCGGAAGTCGCGAAGACCACCCGTGGCAGGACCGTTGGCTTGGGCTCGGGCGTGGGGGGAGGGGACAGAAACTCCTCGGGAATCGAGACCACGCTCGCGCCCGGTGCTTTCGGGACAGGTGGCTCCGGTGGGAGATGAGGTATGTCCGGCGTTGGCCGGCAGGCCGGCAAAAGAATGATCGCACAAGCGAATGCCCGGCAAGCAAGGCTCGCAACAGCTGTCGTCTTGATTGCACGGTTTGCCGCGGATGTCATCGGGCTGCCTCGGAATTTCTTCACGTCCAGGGATTGTAGCATTCAGGTCAATATCTAACGCATGGCAATGGTCGTTTTAAATCGCTCTAACGGTCCACGCAGGCGGTCGCGAGGGCGGCCATGCCTTCCCCGCGACCCGGGAATCCCATCCCCTCGTTCGTCGTGGCCTTGATGCCGACCCATGCCGCCGACAGCCCGAGGGCCTGGCCCACATTTTCCTTCATGGCGGCGAGGTGGGGGGAGATCTTGGGTTCCTCGGCGATCAGGGTCGCATCGACGTTGTGGATCTTGACCGAGCGCTCGTCCAGGCGGGCGCGGACTTTTTTAAGAATTTCCAGGCTGCTGATCCCGCGGATCGACGGGTCCGTGTTGGGAAACATGTGGCCGATATCCGGCTCCCCCGCAGCACCGAGCAGTGCGTCGGCGATCGCATGGCAAAGGACATCCGCATCGGAGTGGCCTTCCAGCCCCAGCGAATGCTCGATCCGCACTCCGCCCAAAATCAGCGGACGGTCCATGACCAGCCGGTGCACGTCGTATCCGATCCCGGTGGCGATCATGACGGAAGATCGATTTTCCCGCTCGTGGCGATGATGGCGTATTTGTCCGGGTTGTCCGCATGGGGGGTCAGCTTCACCGTTCCCCCCGCAGCCTCGACGAGAAGGATGCCCGCCGCCACGTCCCAGAGGCTGATCGCGCTTTCGATGTAGGCATCCAGCCGACCGCAGGCGACATAGGCGATGTCCAGCGAGGCGCTGCCCATCATGCGGCATTTTCTCGCGCCGCGGACCATCTTTTGAAAGAGCGGCAGGCTGCTGTTGATGGAATCGATGGATTTTGCCAGGCCGACCGAGACGATCGCCTCACCAAGGATGGTGCGCCCGCTGACATGGATCGGCTGCCCGTTCAGGGTGGGGGTGCCGCCGCTGGCGACGGACCACAGCTCGTCGCGCATCGGATCGTAGATCACGCCGGCGATGATTTTTCCGGACTGCCGGAGGGCGATGCTGACTGCGAAATGCGGGACCGAGTAGAAATAGTTCACCGTCCCGTCGATCGGGTCGATCACCCATTGAAACTCACTGCTCTGATCGCCCGTGATCCCTTCCTCGCCGTAGATCGCGTGGTCGGGAAACCGCGAGAGGATCAGCGACTCGATGAGCGCCTGGCTCCGCTTGTCCAGCTCCAGCTTGATGTCGTGCGCGTGGGTTTCATCCACCGTCAATGCCCGTCCGAACTGCGACCGCAACAAACCTCCCGCCGCCTGGGCGGCCTCCTCGGCAACTGACAAAAATGTGTTCCTCATCGGACTGGGAGCAAACCATGAATGGGCTGGGGCGGCAATCCTCCAATCCGATCATGAGCGAATACGAATATCGGGGGGCGAGGCTCCGTCCGAGCCGAAATATTTGGGTTCGGACGGAGCCTCACCCTCCCGGCACCGAGGTTTACTCGTCGCTGGCGTTGCGGGGCGCATCAGGAAATCGGATGGCATCGTGTCGGAAAACGGGCATGATCCCGGGGTGCAATTGGATTTTGATCTGAAAGGTGGGCCCCGAAAGCCTGTGGCTCCGGCTGTGGCTCCGGAGCCGGTGGTATTGAGCGTCGGAGCCCTCACCCGCAGGATCCGGGAGTTGCTGGAGAATGGCCTGGGGGAGGTTTGGGTCGAGGGGGAGGTCTCAAACCTGAGGCGGCAGGCTTCGGGGCATGTCTATTTCACCCTCAAGGATGCCTCCTCCCAGCTGGCCTGCGTTCTATTTGCCGGACAGGCGGCCCAGTTGCGCGGGATCAAAATAGCGGACGGCGTCCAGGTTCAGATCTTCGGGCAGATCACGGTTTATGAGGCGCGGGGGAACTATCAGATCATTGTCCGGAAGGTGCAGGAGCGCGGGGTCGGGGCGCTTCAGGCAAAATTCGAGGAGCTTAAGCGGACGCTCGCGGCAGAGGGGTTGTTCGATGCGGGGCGCAAGCGTCCGCTGCCGAAGTTTCCGCGACGGATCGGGGTGGTGACATCGCCAACCGGGGCTGCGATCCGCGATTTTCTCAATGTCCTCCACCGTCGCCAGCGCGGGATTGCGGTCGTCATTTATCCGGTCAGGGTCCAGGGCAAGGGCGCGGCGCAGGAAATCGCGGAGGCTGTCAGGGAGCTTGGCGATGCCGCATGCCTTGGAATCGAGCCGCTCGATGTGATCGTCGTGACCCGCGGGGGCGGAAGCCTGGAGGATCTCTGGGAGTTCAATGAGGAGGTGCTGGCCCGCGCGGTTGCCGCGAGTCCCGTGCCGGTCGTCAGCGCGGTCGGCCATGAAATCGATTTTACGATTTCGGATTTTTCCGCCGATGTCCGCGCCCCGACGCCCAGCGCTGCGGCCGAGATCCTTTCGGCGGATTCCGCGGAGCTGCTCGGCCACATCGCGCAGCTTGCCTCGAGATTACGCCGGTCCGTGGAATCGAGGTTGGAGGCGATTCGGCACCTCATTGAGGGATTCCTTCGCACCGCTCTATTTTCGGAGCCGGCGCGGGCCGTCCGTGAGGATCAACAGAATCTTGACCGCCTATCCGAGGATTTGGATCGGACGGGCAGCAGCTGGTTTCAGGAACGCCGCCTTGTCCTTGAACGGGCCGCCGGCGTGCTTCGTGCCCGCAGTCCGGAAAAGCGCATCTCCGAGGCGCAGCATACGCTCGCAAAT
Source organism: Verrucomicrobiota bacterium (assembly GCA_026398275.1). Lineage (GTDB taxonomy): Bacteria > Verrucomicrobiota > Verrucomicrobiia > Chthoniobacterales > Terrimicrobiaceae > QYQL01. The sequence continues at coordinate 48,060 of JAPLTF010000044.1, read as the reverse complement.
TCCCGTGTCGCGATGAAGCAGCGCTGCGATGATGGACTGCAACGCCTTCGCTCCCGGCTCGAAAAAAATGCCGCGGTCCTCGCCGCGCTCAGCCCGTCCTCCGCGCTTGCGCGTGGATATACGCTGACTTTTGGGGCCGATGGAAAATTGATCCGGAGCGCGGTCTCTCTCTCTGCAGGGGACGCGCTTGTGACAAAATTCCCGGACGGTTCCGTCCGCTCCGTCGTCGCCCCTTCTTCTTCCGGCGGATCCGCCTGACCGAGAATCCTTCTATCGCTTTCCAATTCGAGCAAAATATCCACGCCAGGGAGGCTTTGCACCACCCGTATCTTGACGGGCAGGCTCGCGTGGAGAATATCGGCTCGATGACAAACTCCCCAGGCGACGCCCTTTTCTCCTCACGCATCTGGGAAGACCCGGCGCTCACAGCGATCAACCGTCTGCCGGTGCGCGCGACACTCTACCCGTTTCCGGATGCGGAAACCGCCCGGACGCTCGACCGCACAAAGTCCCCATGGTTCAAACTGCTCAACGGAGACTGGCATTTTCGCATTCACCAGAAGCCCGGGGATGCCCGCCTGGCGGATGTGGCGGTGGAGACCGACCGCACCGCATGGGACCAGGTCGCTGTGCCCGGCAACTGGACGCTCCAGGGCCACGGAAACCCGCACTACACGAACGTGCAGATGCCATTCACGGAGGAACCCCCGCAGGTTCCCAAGGCCACCCCGACCGGGATCCATGCCCTGGAGGTCGATGTTCCAAAAACTTGGAAAGGCCGCCGTATTGTCATCCACTTCGGCGGTGCGGAAAGCGTCCTCTGCGTCTATGTCAACGGATGCTTTGTCGGGGTGGGCAAGGGCTGCCGGCTCCCATCCGAATTCGACATCACAGACCACGTCAAAACAGGAAGAAAAAATTTGGTCTGCGCGGTGGTGATCAAGTGGTCCGATGCGACATTCATCGAGGACCAGGACCAATGGTGGATGGCCGGGCTGCACCGCGAGGTTTACCTCTACTCCACGGCCCCGGTGTTCACCTCCGACCTGTTTGCCGTCGGAAGCCTTGAGAACAACTACCGCGACGGTCGGCTGAAACTGACCGTGAAAGTCGGGTTTCCCCAACAGGCAGAGGAAGGCTGGAGCGTCAGAGCCCGGCTTTATGATCCGGCAGGGAAAGCTGTTTTCAAAAAGGACCTCGTCTCGCCGGTTGAAGTCCGAAGCGGGCCCGGGGGATCAAGATTCCGGCTGCAGGCCTGTTTCAACGAGTCAGTCAAAAAGCCATTGCTTTGGTCGGCGGAGTCCCCGTCGCTCTACAGAATTGTTGTCACACTGCGCGATCCGAATGGGCGGGATGTCGAGTCCACGGCGGCGCGCGTTGGATTCCGGTCGGCCGAAGTCCGCGACCGCCAGCTCCTGGTGAACGGTAAGCGCGTGATGATCCATGGCGTCAACCGCCACGATCACGACGACACGAAAGGGAAGGCGATCGGCCGCGAAACCATGCGCTTGGACGCGGTGACGATGAAGCGACTCAACTTCAATGCGGTGCGCTGCTCGCACTACCCCAACGATCCTTACTGGCTGGACGTGTGCGATGAACTCGGCCTCTACGTCATCGATGAGGCCGATCTCGAAGCCCATGCCTACTACCACACGCTCGGCCATGATCCCGAATGGGCGATCCCGTTTCTGGATCGGGCCGTCCGCATGGTCGAGCGCGATAAAAACCATGCATCCATCATTCTTTGGTCGCTTGGGAACGAGACCGGCTACGGCGCCAACCAGGATGCCATGGCCGCCTGGGTCCGCTCCCGGGATCCCAGCCGGCCTCTTCACTATGAGCCGGGGATCTGGGTCCAGGGCCTCAGCGAGGAGAAGCAACCGGGAGCTGGCATCTATGCGGGTGGAAACAATGTCACGGACATTGTCTGTCCCATGTATCCGCATCCGGAGAGCCTCATCAAGTGGGCGACGGACGAAAGCCATCCCGACCGGAAGCGCCCGCTGATCATGTGCGAGTATTCGCATGCGATGGGGAACAGCAATGGGGGGCTGGCGGACTACTACGATCTTTTTGAAAAATATCCCGGGCTGCAGGGCGGATTCATCTGGGAGTGGATCGACCACGGAATTCTGCGGGCCGGGCCGGACGGGAGACCCTGCTGGGCCTATGGCGGAGACTTCGGAGACACGCCCAACGATTTGAACTTCTGCTGCGACGGTCTCGTCTGGCCCGATCGCACCCCGCACCCCGGGACCGCGGAGTTCAAGCACCTTGCCCAGCCGCTCAAGGTGGCATCGTTCGACCGCAAAAAGCGGGTTGTAAAAATCAGGAACCGGCAGTTCTTCAGCAGCTCGGACGGGATCCGGATTTCGTGGGAGCTGAAAATTTCCGGAAAGAACGTGGCGCGCGGAATCCTGCCTCCTTCTAAAATCGCGCCCGGAGAAACCGCGGCCATCCCGGTTCCGATACCCTCCTTCCAAATCTCAAAGGGGCAGGAAGCTTTCCTTAACTTTTCCTATGCCGCCGCCGGCAAAACCGCCTGGTGCGAGCGGGGACATATCCTGGGCTGGGACCAGGTGCCGCTGGGCGGTGCGGCTCTTGTTTCGGCTCCTGCCGTCATCCGGAGGAAAGGGGATGCGCTGCAGTTGGAGAAATCCTCCAAGGGTTTGAGAATCCGCGGAGGCGCGATCGCTCTCCAATTTTCAAAAGCATCTTCCCGGCTCGAGAAATTCCGCTGCGGAGGTGATGAAGTGCTCGTCTCCGGTCCCGAGTTGCAGATCTGGCGCGCGGCGACCGACAACGACGGAATCAAAGGGTGGACCGGGCAGGGGAACAAACCGCTCGGCCGCTGGCTGGCGGCGGGAATTCCGGGGGCCGTTTTCAAGCCCTCTCCGGTGCGTGTGGCCCCGTTGAAATCGGGCGGGGTTCAAGTCGCCTGCGGGCATGTCGCATCGTGCGAGGCGTCGGCAACAGCGGTTCGTTTTCTGCACGTCTACAATATCCGGCCCGATGGCACGATCCTCGTGGAGAACCTCTTCACCGTTGACAAGATGCTGGCCGACCTTCCGCGTCTGGGGGTCCGGCTTGTCCTGGCGCCTGGTTTTGAAAACCTCGCATGGTTCGGGCGAGGGCCTTTCGAGAACTACTGGGACCGCAAGCGCGCCGCGATGGTCGACCGTTACTCCGGCACCGTGGCCGGCCAATACGTCCCGTATATTCTTCCTCAGGAGCACGGCAACCACACGGATACGAGGTGGCTCACGCTCGACAACGGTCGCACCTCTCTTCGCATCTCGGCGCTCGGACCGCTGGAGTTCTCCGCCAGCCACTTCAAAGCCGAAGACCTGTTCGCCGCGTTCCACACATACGATCTCCAGCCAAGGCCCGAGACGATCCTGAGCCTGGACTTCCGCCAGCGCGGCCTCGGGACAGCCAGCTGCGGGCCGGATACCTTCGCGACCTACCGAATCCCGGCGGGACGCCATGTGTGGAATTACCTGATCGAAGCGAAGAAAATCTAGCGGCAATCACACTGTCCAGATCTACCTCCGCGAACCTATAAACAGCCTCAGCACATACCAGAAGAGCAGCGCCACTCCGGCGAACAGCTGGATCGATGCCGCAACGTAGGCGTCCTCCGGAAAATCCCGCATCACCGAGGACGTGGTGTAAAGGATCGAGCCGCCGGCAAGAAGAACCATCGCCACCGAAAACCAGGTGCCGAGGCTGAAGTGAAAGAGGACGGCACAAACAATCGTCACGAGCGCCAGGATGCCCCCCCAGAAAAGGAACGTCCGCATGAAGGAAAAGTCCTTGCGGGTAACCACGACGACTCCGGTCAGGAGGAAGAACCCGCCGAGCGTCGCCTGGGCCGCGCTGGCAATCGTCCCCGGAGCCGCCTGATTCGCCAGCACCAGCAGCGGCACCGTGATGATCGCCTGCCCGAGCACGTAGAGAAACAGCCCCAGATACTGCACCGGCTTGGACAGGCGGGGGCTTGCGAAAAAGGAGGCCATCCAGGACAGCACCATGAATCCCCCCAGGATGATCAGCCAGGAGACGCTCGCCACGGCCGCCATGATCGCATTCGCAATCCCGGTCGAGAAAAAGAAAACCTCGATCGCGACGAACAGGAGGACCGCCAGGGTGAGGTGCGAGTAGGTGCGGACAATGAACGAGCCGCGTTCATCAGCGGAAAGATCGGAGACGGGAATGGTATAGGGATTGCTCATATGGATGCTGCCACCCCTAGCCCAGGACCAGCAGATGTTCCATGCTTTTCTTGCAACGACCAATTCTAATGCCAACTCTTGGAACTGGCTGGATGGTGTAGAGGCGGTTGTGCCAACCGCCTGAGGATTCCAAAGGCCTCCTCGCTGCGCTCGCCTGCGGGTTGCCTGAGCTTCCGCCGCCCGGACAAGGCCGCCGGCGGGGCGTCCGGGTTACCGGGTGGACGGGCGCACCACGGTGACGACATTTGTCTGATAGACCTGAGTGCCGTTCGCAAACGTCGCGGAATGGAAGACGACCGTCAGGTTGACCGATTCGACGACTCCGGACCCGAGGGCGGTGATATTGGCATTGGAGGCGAATGCCATATAGACGGCATCGGCTCCGGGAGGGTTGTTCGCCAGACATTTCTCCGGAAGGATGTTTGTGACGGTGGCGGGGGAAAGGCCCAGCTGCCAAAGTGTTGCCGCCTGCTCCTGCAGGTTCAGCCCGCGCGTGACGCGGCCGTTGGCTTCCTCCTGCAGAAACATCGTGTTCGCCATCATGGCCACGGCGGCGATTCCGGTGAGCAGAATTCCGGCAGCGATCAAAACCTCGATCAGGGAGTAGGCCGCATTTCTCACACTTTTCGGCGTGGATAAGCGGCATTTCCGGGGAGCGCACGCGCCCCCGCGTGCGGGCGGCAGCGCCTCGCTGCCGCGAACTTCTTGCTTTGCGCAGATGTTTCGGCGGGGGCGCCGAAACCCGCACGCGAGGCGCGTGCGCTCCCCGGAACACTCCACTCCGCGATCTCTCTGAAGCGCGAGATTTCCGGGGTGGGCGTGGAGCCGGGAATAGCGGCGAGGGAGCTTCATGGGGTGGTCCTTTGTTCCTCCAGCCACATGATCCGGTCGGCGATGGTCTCGATATTGGCGGTGTTCGTTCCGCTGATCGGGGGAACGTTGTTGGAAACGATATTGAGCCGTCCGGTCACTGTGATCGTCCGGTCGGTCCGGATGCCGCCCGTGAGGGTGAGGCTTCTGGTGTTTGTGGGGGCGTTGATGATGAGTGAGGCGTTCGTGTTTACGGCGGTCAACCCCATCCACCAGGAGTAATTGGTGGCGGCGGTTTCGGTTTTCAGGGTGAGGCTCTGACTACCGCTTCTGTAGCAATAGACCCTGCGGGTATTGTTGGTTCCGCTCAGCGTCAGCGCTGTGAGGTTGGTGGTGGTGGCATCCGCGATCAGATGGAGGGTGTTCGTGGCGGTCGAGGCTACGAGCGTCAGATTGGTCACGAGTCCGTTTGAATACCTGCGGATATAGGTCTTCGTGCCGGAGACGTTGGTGGTCGAGTAGACGTTGGTCATCGAATTCGCGACCTGGTAGCGGAGAAGGGCGTTGGCGGTTGTATTCGTGGAGTTCAGGACCGCTGTCAGGCTTCCCCCGGTGTAGTTTGTGATGAGGGTGTTGGTATTGGGGCCCGCGTTCGTGCTGACAAATGTGGCGCCGTTCGTGTTGTAGTTGGTGATTGAGAGGGCGTTGGCGTCCGTGGTCACATCGATGTATGAGTTATTGGTATTGAGCGGCGAGGCGAAGTAGCCGATGTAGGCATTGGTTCCGGGGCCCGAGGCTGTGGCGCCGGAGGTGAAGGGGATGTCCGGCGAGTTCGGGAGGCCGACCAGATTCGTCCAGTAGATTTTGTAGGTGGTGACGTTCGTGAACTGGTTCGTGTCGCTGGTGAGGGTGGGGGCTTGAAAGACGGCGGGGAACCCCGCGAGGACCGGGCTGCGGCTCCGGATCAAAAATGTCCAGGTGTTGGTTTCCGCGCTGTTCGAAACATGGCCCGGGGTCACGGCGACAAACGAGCTGTCGCTGATGGGGTTGAAGGGGTTGCCGATGGAGAAGTTGGTATTTGTCCATTGGTTGACGGGCGGAACCGAGATATCGAACCCGCCCCACCCGTTGGCCAGGGAGTAGTTGGTGCCGAGAAAAGAGCCGACGGCGGGCATTTGATTGAGCACATACTGGCGGGCAAGAGCCCTCCCGTTCGCCATCGCGATGCGGCGCTTCTGACCTTCCCCGGTCATGGTTGCGTAGGTGGCTCGCGTCGCCAGCATCTGCGCCCATCCCGCCAGCACGAGCGTGCCTCCCAGGATGATGAAAAGGGAGAAGATCATGATCGTTCCCTCAAGGCTTCTGAACAATGGAAGCGGCTTTTTCATAGGGGAGGGAACGCCGGGATGACAAAGAAGAAGGATGTCGCGCCCGACATGCCCGAGTAGATAAACCGGGAGTTCGTCGAATCGAGCGTCTCGGGCAGATAATCCGAGCTCACATTCTTTCTGGCCGGATCCGGCCACCAGACAAAATAGAACGGACGGTTTTCCGCCTTGCGGTAGCGGTCGACTGACGCCGTGCCGGTGCTGCCGAGGGAGGACCTTTCAAAGAAGGCTGCCAGCGGGCTGAAGTCGTTTGTCTGGCCGGGGTAAAAGACATGGTAGTAGTCGGTCAGGGTCGTGCCGACATAACGCCTGACCGACGCATAAACGCCGGGAGGGTCGCCGATGTTCACGAAATCCGTTTCGTAGATCGCCTTGACGAGGACGTTCGTGGCGGTTCCCGAGGAGCCGAGGATGTAGATGGAGAGATTGGTCGATGTCGTTGCCCCGCTGTAGGCGGTGTAAACGTTCGCCACCGGCTCGATCAGGTTCGTCCGGAAATTTTCCGGGGTCACCATCTGGCGCTCATCGAAATTTGTCGGGAGCGCGAGGTTGGTGACGCGCAGGCCGGAGGCGTTCGCCTTGTTGCGGGAGAGGCAGCAGACGGCGCTGGCGGAGGAGATGTCGCGGAGCAGCCGCTCCCTCATGCTTTCCGCCATCGCGGCGGCTGCAAAGCTCGGGGCCTCGCTGACGGCGATGAGGGTGTTTGTTGTGTTGTAGAGCGAAGCGGCGTTCGTGAGGCGGACATTGACCTGATGCCGCGTGGGCCCGTTCCGTGCAATCGCTCCGTAGGCAAGGACAGCCACCATGATGACACCCGCGCCGATGCACATGGCGACCACCAACTCGACAAAAGTGAATCCCGCCCGGGCGCGATCGCGGGACAGCAACAAGTGTGACACCGGCTTCCCCGCCTGCGTTTGAGGTGCCTCACAGGCTGAAAAGCCTGTGCCACCCAGCACCCGCGCGGGCTGCTCCGGGGCCGGGCGGTTATTTTTCCTTTGTGGGTTTTTCGGCATTGGTGACCACCCCCATCATCTGGACCTCGCGGTCCGCCATGTTTCTGAGGTCGGCTTCCCGGCTGCCATTGAGGAATTCCTCGACTCCCTGCATCGTGAGCGGCGGGGCGTCGATCTTTCCGTTTGGCCCCACCTGTGTGAGTTTCTCAAAGGCCTCCCCGAACATCACCTGCGTGACCTCGGGTTTGATTCCGTAGGGAAGAATGATCTGCCGCGCGGCCGTCGAGCGGTCCCGCTCGACAAACGCGAGGACAACCGAGGTATCGTCCACGGAGAGGACGCGCAAAACCTCGAACTGGTTCTTAAGAATCGGAGGCAGGGTGCGCCCGGGCTTCAGGATCAGCGACCCGAGAAGAACCTGCTTGTTGCCGGTGGTGCCCGAGGCCGCTCCGATCTTCATCGCCCGGAATATGCGGCGCAGCCGGGCCTCCTCTGTTGTTCCCTCCTGGGCATTTGTCGGGGCGGCTTCCGGAGCAATCTGCTGGATAAAGGGATTTCTCTCCGATGCGGGCAGCGACATCATTTGCCGCGAGTCCGGAAGCAGGGATGGGTCGCTCGTGGCAAGCGCGCAGAGCGGAATCATGAGGAGGCAGAGGAGAAAGGATGAAGCTTGAAACCTGAAACCTGAGATCGGGACGCGGAAACCGAAACGCCGTGCCGAGGGATGCGCCGCAGAAGAAAGATGTTTGATTCTCATTGTTTCAAAAGCGGTTGTTCCAGCACGATTTCCATCCGGAGGTCATTTTCCCTGGTGCCCTTGGAAAGCCGGACGCTGCTCGTCCTCACCGTCGGCATTTTGACTTCGAGGTCGCCCAGCCAGTTCATCAGGCGCGCGTAGTCATCCTCGAATGTCAGAAAGCCCCGCAACATGTTCGGGATCGAGGCGTTTCCCTTCACCGGCGCGGACTCGAACCTTTGGGCCAGGTTGACGAGGTTGGCCTCCTTGATTCGCATCGAGAGATTCACCTCTGCGCTCTGGGCGTTGTCGATGGTGGTGAAGTAGGGCTGCCAGATCCGGAGAAACTCGATCAGATCCGTCGACTGCCTCCTGAGCTCGCTGAGTTGGTTGCGTTCCCGGTTCAGCTGCGCATTGGCGTTTGTCTCCGCCTGCTCGGCGGCGCCGGCTTCGTTCTGGACTTTTGTGCGGTGGCCCTGGACCCAGAGCGTGAGCTGCACGAGCACGACGATGAAGAGGGCGACGATCCCGCAGGCGATGTGTTTGTTGTTCATCGTGGGGTCTCCTCGTTTTGCGAGCGGAACGGGTCCTGATGGACAAGCGTTGCCTTGTAGTCGAGCTCCCCCCGGCCCAGAGTCTGCGTGGGCGAGAAGGCGCGGTAGTTCAGCGCGGCGATCTTCTCGACCGTGAGATCGAGCTGCTTCGTGGAGTCGGTTCCCATCCTGAGACCCATCCGGATCTGGGAGGGATTTTCCGGCTCGCGGTCGAGGCGGAGGTCCACGATCGAGGAGCGGGGCCCCATGCTCCGGGTGATTTCCACCAGGAGCGGCTGGATCGGGCGCGAGCTGTCGACCCAGTTCTGGATGTCGGTAGCCTTTTTGATCTGGGCTTCGAGCGCGGTGCGCTGGTTCCGGGCATCCTGGGTTTGTGCGGCGATGGATGCGGTCTGGGCCTTGTGGTTGTCCCTTTTTTGAACCGCCAGCTGGAACTGGATGGCAAAGATGGAACTCAGGATGACCGCCACAGCGATGGAGCAGTAGAAGAGCAGGGGAACCAGGCGCAGAACCACCGGCAGCGGTGGCGCGATGTCCTTGCGTTCGGTTTTAAAGTCGTCAATATTCCGCTCGGTGATTTGCATGATTTAGTTTTGGATCATCAAGGTTGCGAGCATCGCGGGCTGGGACAAATCGTTGACCTCGCGGTTGGGGAACACCCTGGTCAGCCGGTCCGCGAGCCCTTCCATGGGCTGATCGCAGATGAGGGTGATTCCGATATCGGGCGAGAGCCGGGAATGGAACGGGGCGAGCAGGTCGGTGATGGGGGTGAGGTCCTCCTCATAAACATCCGTGCGGGAGCGGAGCTCCAGCCAGCGGTCCTGGTCCTGCACCAGCGCGCACACGGCTCCCTCGCAGCAGACGATATAGAATGTGCTGACCGGCTTCTCGGAGCCTTTTTCTGTATTCAGCAAAGCCAGGGCATGTTTCAGGAGAACGTAGGCGCCGCAGCAGACCCTGCCCACACGGAATCCCGCCTCGGAGAACATGCTTTCCGTCTTCCGGGTCTGATCCTCGTCAAAGGTCAGAAGGATCGACGAATTGGTTTCCGGATTGTGCGTGAGCGCATAGCGTTTTCCCCTCTCATACCTTCCGCCCAGCACGCCGCGCGCATTGGTTTTCAGCAGGTCCTCGCTGCCCGTCCGGCGGGAGAGGTTGGTCTCCAGGCTGATGACGTAGCGGGTGTTGAGCGACACTGCGCACCAGCCACGCTCGGCCAGCGGCTTGATGTGATCGGAGGATTGGGTCAGCGCTTCCTTGGGCTCCGCGCGAACGGACTCCAATTCTCCGGGCTCGCCGGAGCGGCTGACGCCGCGCCAGGTGAGAACCCCGCGCCCCAGGCCAAACAGAACCGTCCGCTCTGCCGGAAAGCGCTTCTTCCAGGAGGCGGACGGATCGTCCGGCTCCGGGCGGAAAGCGGAAAAATTGAGGATGGCTTTGAGGTCGATGGAATTCATCGGGAGATCTCCGTCTGGCGTTCAAGGTATTCCTGAGCTTCATCCCAGGAGAAAGTTGCGGCCTCAGGCGGGAGCCCGGCCGAGTATCCCTCGTCGAACCGGAGGGAGATGCTCTTCTCAAAGTTATACATGCCTTTCTTCCATCCGGTCTCGAGTTCCTGATCAAGCTTTTTGAAGTCCCCGCGGCGGATAATGTTCACCACTCCGTCATATTGGAGGAGGACCTCGTGGATGGGGAAGCGCTTTCCTTTTCGTTCATCCAGGAGAAGCCGTTGGCACATGATGAGGCGCAGGCAGTCCGCCATCGTCTCCTGGGAGCTGTCGAGCCGCTCGGAGGAAATGAGCTTGAGAAAGCGCTGGACGGTCTGCGAGGCGGTCGAGGTGTGCAGCGTGGCCACGACCACGTGTCCGGTCTCCGCCGCCTGCAGGGCGATCTCCGCAGTTTCGCCGTCACGAATTTCTCCGATGATGATGACGTCCGGCGCCTGCCTCAGGGCCGCCCTCAGGGCTTTGGAAAAGTCCAACTCATCGCTGCCCATCTCGCGCTGGGAGACCAGCGAAGGGAGGCCGTCGGGATAGATGAACTCGATGGGATCCTCAAACGAGATCACGTGCTCCCGCCTTCTCAACGCGCGGTGCAGAACCATCGAGGCGATCGTCGTCGACTTCCCGCTCCCCGTTGCGCCGCAGATCAGGAACAGCCCGTTCTTCGCTTCCAAAAATGCCTTCAGCGCCGGGGTCGGCACCTTGATCGAGGAAGGGTGGGGGATTTCATTAGGGAGCAACCGCATGACCCAGCGCAGCCGCCCCTGCGTCACCATCTGGCTCACGCGGAACCTCCGCCCGTGCAGATCCAGCGCGCTGTCGTCACATCCCGGCTCCAGATATTCCGGCAGGGCCATCTCAAATACCGTCTCATCGTAGATCAGCTGGCCGTTGTGCTTGTAGGAGAGGGGATCTCCGGGGGTCAGGTAAAAATCGCTGACGCCCTCTGCGGTGGAGAGATCTCGAATTCTTTCGCCGACAGGCGAGTCTGGATGAAGTTCAAGAAGTCGCATCGTTTCGTTTCTGTGAGTTGGGAATTTGTGGGGAAGGCGCCCGATTCCTAGCAGGTGCGGACTCCGAAAACAATCCTCTGTTGCGCGGAGGGTTTTGCGGAAGCTGGCATGGTCACGGTGCGGCGACTCCGGCGACTCCGCGCGCGTAAAGGAATTGGTGGAGGGACTGCGTGCTGCCGTTCGTTTTCTGGTCCCAGTTCCAGCCCGAAGGAGCGTTGGTCTTTCCCGGGCCGGTCGTGTAGTAGGCGGTCGCGGACATGACGTTGCCCGACGCATCGACCAGTTTGTTCATGTTCGGGTTTGCGGACATCCCCGTGGTGGTGAAGACCACGTCCTGGTAGTCCGCCGGGGCTCCCGTGGTGAGGGTCGGCATGTCCTCGACGGCGACCACGCCGTTTCCGATCGAGACGAACTGCTTCGCGTAGAAGGAGGGGATGTCCTCGCCATACTTTGCCACAGAAACCAACGGGGAAGCGGTGGCATGGTTCGCGGAATAGTTGGCGAGAGTGCCGGTGTCTGCCGCGAGCGCCGATCTTGCGGCAGCGAAGTCGGTATTTGGAATCACGATGGATCCCAGATGATCGCCCGGCCGGAAATGGAAGGTTTGGCCGGCACCGCCGGGCGAGGTGGCCGACGCGTCGAGAACGATGTGGCCATCGTCGGTGTTCGAGAGAACCCGCCGCATCGCCTCGAGCAGGAAGGCCTTCCGGCCGGCATCCGTGGTCAGGTCGTAAATATCCATGCCGTCGAGGGAGAAGAATCCGACGCGCTGGCTGTAACCGGCCTCGCGGTAGCCGTAGTCGAAGGTCACATTGCCGTTGCCGGCCGGATCAACGGTGAAGTCACCGGTATCGAGGCCCAAATTGCCCAGCACCGCACCGCCCGTGTCTGCGAGGCCGGTCTGCGGCGTGGCACCGGAGGCGGAGGCGACTTCCGCGACCACCGTATGTTCCCACACCCATCCGTTGCCTGCGGAGGTTTCCTTGGCGGCTGTGCGCGTGGTGTCGGTGGTGGGCGCGCTGGCTGCCAGCGCCTCATTCAGGAGGAATTCCTTCACCCCGATTCCCCCGCTGCTCGCGATCTGAAACCTGCCGAGCCCCGAATTCCAGACGGCCCGCTTGCTGCTCGTGGCGGCTTCCGCCGCTGTCTGGTTCACCGCATAGACCCTGGCATCCAACGCACTGCTCGTCACCCCGAGAATTCTGGATGCATCTCCCTTGGTTTTCAATTTTGCCAGGACCGCATCGGTCGTGGTCAGGCCGGCCAGGCTCCCGCCGCCGCTCTGGAAAATTTGGATCGAGCGGTTGATCGAATCCACATCCGCCTCAAGCTTGGCGGACTTCGCGCTGGCTCGCGCATCTTTCACCGTCGAGTATCCCAGCGCACCGATGGCAGCCATGGCCGCCAGCACCGCCAGCACTTCGATCAGGGTGAAACCACCAGCGCGGGGGAACCGTGTCGCTTTCATGTGACTTCTATACAATTCTTCCTGATCAAGATCAAGATTATTGTTGCATAGTTGCGTAATTTTCGGCTAGTCATGCGGCAGTAAATTCAGGTAGTAGGGATCTCCCACATTTCTTGAGTCATCGGAAAAACTCCCCAAACCCATGTTGAAAAAGTTATTCACATCCGAAGTTGCAGCGTCACTCCGACTCAGGGACGGGCTCATGGATTCGTGAATAACTTCCCCGGAAAATCTCTGTGAATTCTGTGAGACTGAAATTGCCCCTGATGCTCCGGATTGGAGTGCTTTTGATTTCGATGGCCGGCGTTTCCTTCGGGCAGCAGCCCGCGCCATTTGTTGTGGAGCCACCGCCAAACGCCGCCTACCCGGACTACGGGCCCGGGAACATGGTGGCTTCCCGCCTGCGGAGGGAGCCCGCCAAAATGTTTTCGTTCGATCGCGCTTCGCTGCGCGATGCCCTGCGGTATCTTGCCGATGATGCGGGCATTCCGTTTGTGGGCATTCCGGAGAGCGACGTGGCCAACAAGCGCCTTGTGACTTTCACGATGGAGGCCAGCCCCTTCACCGCCCTCGAGAGCGTGTGCCGCGACAACGGCGTGCGCCTCACTTATGAAAACGGCGTCTGGTATATGCGCTCGATTGATGAGGAGCGCGAGAGGCGGATCAAAGAAGAGGACGACAACAGGCTGGTCGGAATCGCCTATCGCCTTCGCTACGACCCGGTGGACCGCGTGGATTTTCGGCTGGATCCCAGCTCGGGCGGCACGGGCGGACAGGCCAGCAGTGCAAGCGGTAACTCCATCACGGCCAGCGGTGCAAACATGCCGCTGCAGAATTCCCAGCGGGTATTTTCCGCCAAGGCCCCGCGCATTGTGAATGAGATCCGGGTGATGCTGGGCCTGCCTCCCATCAGCTACGGGCCGGATGGCTCGGTGCTCGGGGAATCCACGACCGCCGGCACCAACGCGCAGTCCACATCTCCCGTGACGGCTCAGGAGGCGGCTCCGAACAGCCCGCAGCGGCTCAACCCGACCTACGTGCCGCCTCAGGTGCCCCAGGTCATCTACAATTCCGACACCAATACGCTTTGGGTGGTGGCCACGCGTGCGCAGCACAAATGGGTCGCGGATTATCTGATCGCTGTTGACCAGCCCCAGGTCCTCATCGCGATCGAAGTGAAATTCTTTGAGACGACAAAGAACCCGAGCAAGGAATTTGGTATCAACTGGAAGGGGACCATGCACCCCGACCCTTTGACGGGTGACGGAGGAATGAAGCTCACGGCAAGCGACATCACCGTGTCGCCCTCGGGAACGTTGACGGTGGATTCGCAGAACAACCATAACAGCCAGTCCGGAACAAACCCGCCGCCGCAGCCCGGTGCGCCAGGCGGAACGTATGACTACAATAAGGGCAGCAAGGTCACCCAGGTCAGCTTGGCCGCGCCGTATTCCGCCGTCCTGACCGCGACGGATGTGCAGTTGGCATTGCAGGCGTTCATGTCGGACGATAAGACCAGCATGGTCCAGTATCCGCGCGTCCTTACGGTGAACAACCGCGAGGTGGCGATCACCAGTGCCGAAAATACGCCTATCAACTCCGGCGTCTCCCAAACGTCCGCCAGCGGCAGTGCGCCACAGAATGTCGGCTCCCTAAGCTACCTCCCGGTGGGGACCCAGATCAACATCCTGCCGAAGTCGGTCGGCGTCGACCAGGTCGCGCTGACAGTGGCCATCACCATTTCGGACATTCTCCGGTTTGAGCCACTGAACCTCGGCACGGGAACCAATCTTTACCCCGTCACATCGGAGCGGGTTTACAACGCCTCGCTGCAGGTTAATTCGGGCTACACTCTGGCGGTCGGCGGCTTGGAGACGACCGGCGACACCCGGTTCAACAACGGAATCCCCCTGCTGCAGGACATTCCGGGCGTCGGGCATTTCTTCCAGAGCAAGACGCGCACGCGCAAAAAGAAGAATCTGATTATCTTCATCACGCCGACGCTCATCGTTAATCCGAAAGCCACACGCGGGATTGGCGAGACTCCCGAGGCGGTGGTGCCGATCCGGCCGAACGATCCCACGCCGCCGGCCTTCACTCCGGACGGACAGCTTGTTGGCGGCTACAATGCGATCAACGGAGCCTTTGCCTGGCTGGACCTGCAAGTGAAATGGTTCAAGCAGGTGAACAAGGAGAACCGCACGGATAAGGAATCCATCCGTCAGCTTCGAGCCGTTATTTCAGCCGCGAGAATGCTGGTCCAGGACATCGCCCGCATGCAGGAGTCGGCGGACCCGGCGCGCGCCGAGCAGCTTGCCCGCCTCGGCGAGCGCGCCGTCGCCACCCTTACGGAGCTCAACAGAGTTCTGTCCATGGCGCAGGACAACGTGATGTAGATTGTAGGGCGCTGCGCCGTCAGCGCCCATTTGTCCAATCTGCGGCAAGCCTTTTTTGCCAGCAGAAAACCGGACTCTGCGAAAGTTTGGGCTTACCCGTATATCTCACGCTCCGGGTTGTAGGGGTGCTCTGTGAGCGCCCATCCCGGCGGCCCGGGGTCACAGACCCCGGCTACAACCTGCTCCTTTCAGCGAACCTTCAGGAGCTCGACCTCGAAGATCAGCGTCTCATCCGGTCCGATGGCTCCTCCGGCACCGCGGGATCCATAGGCGAGGTCCGGCGGGATGAAGAGCTGGACTTTTCCACCTTCCTTGATGAGCTGGACGCCTTCCGTCCAGCCGGGGATCACGCGGTTGAGCGGGAACTCGATGGGCTCGTTCCTTTTGTAGGAGCTGTCAAATTCGGTGCCGTTGAGCAGTGTGCCACGGTAGTTGACCAGCACCGTGTCGGTCGCCTTGGGGGCCTTGCCTGTGCCGGGTTCGAGGATTTTATATTGCAGCCCGCTGGCGGTTTGTTTGACGCCCGGCTTGGTTGCGTTTTCGGCAAGGAAGGCCTTGCCCTGTTCGAGTGGTGTTTGTGCCATGCTTGTGTTGAGAAATGTCGCTGCGGAGATTCCCGCCGCCAGAATGATTCGTTTCATGCCGGCACCATATTCCGCCGGTTTCGGAAAGCCAGCGGAATTTCCGGGGAGCGCACGAGGCACGGAGCGGGGGAGGAAATGCCGCACGCCATTCCCCCGTCGCTGAAGCAGAGGATCGCGCTTCCCGCAACACTCCGCACAGCGGTTTCGCGGAAGTCCGGGACAACCGCCGTTATCCGCGTCCCCGCATCGCTGTCGGGACAAACACGTGAGCCATGCCGGCTGCCTCAGCGGCCGCGATGCCGGTCGGGCTGTCTTCAAAAACCACGCAATCTTCAGGCGGCACTCCCAGCCTTCTGGCTGCCTCAAGAAACGCATCCGGAGCCGGCTTTCCGTTCGCGTAATCTTCCGCGCAGACCACCGCGCCGAACAGCTCCGTGATGCCAAGCGCTGAAAGCGACGCTTCCACCAGCTCGCGATGGCCGCCCGAAGCAATCGCCATGGGGGCTGCCCCATGGATGCTTTTCGCAAAATCCAAAACCGGCTGAACCGGCGTAACCTCGGAGACGAGTGAGAGGTAGTAGTCCTCTTTACGCCGGACCGTTTTTTCGACCTCGAGCGAGAGCCCGAACATCGCATTCAACTCTCCCACGATGATGCCGGTCGGCTTCCCTCCCCAGGAATAAAACAGCTCCTCGGGAAATTGGCCCCCGCACTCCTCCATCGCCCTCGTCCAGGCCCGGAAGTGCAGCGGCATCGTGTCGGCGATGGTCCCGTCACAGTCAAAAATGTATCCGCCGAACCGGCGTGTCGGAAATGCAATGTCCACGCGCGGGAGAATCGATGGAGCAACCCGCTCTGTCCACTTTTCTTTGTGTGAACCCCACCTCGGATCTACACCCTTTTCTCAGGCTGACTGGCTATGATGCGGGTCGCCTGCCGGACTTTTTTCAGTTGGCGGATGCACAAGACGGTCGCAAAGGCAACCAGCGCATAGAACGGCGGAGCCGGCGCTGCAGGAGCGGAGGAGGAAGAGGACCATTTCTCCCAGGAACCCTTGCCCTCTTTGCTCTTGCCGCCCTCAACCTGAACCGGCCTGATCACGGAAGAGCTTCCTTCCTTCTCCGACGATCCTCCGCTTTTCTCTGACGAACTCTTTCCGCTTGATGAGGAGCTCTCGGACTTGGATTCCGTGGAAGCCTGCTCCTTCGCGGCAACGGCTTTCTCATTTACTTTTGACTGCTCTTCGGAGGATGAGTTCCCGCTTTTCTCCGTCGAGCTCTTCTCGCTTGATGAAGCGCTTTCGGACTTGGATTCCGTGGAAGCCTGCTCCTCCTTGCCCGTGCTTATCGACTGGATCGATTGGGCTACGCTGGCTTTTATGTCGCTTTCTCCTGTTGAGGCCGCAATTCCAGCAGGGAGAATTGCAAGAAGAAAACCGGTGAACAACCAGTTGAGCGAGACGTGTCTATTGCTGAGTGTGTGTTGGATAATCATATGGTGACTTGGTATGCAACCAGATGTATACTCACTGCGGATATCTTTGCAATAAAAAAGTGAAAATATTTTTAAAATGGGATGAATTGGGTCGGTCAAGGGGGGGGGCCGAGTGTTTGCTTGCGGAAATGACGGGAGGGGGGCGGCTCCGAGCCCCACAGGCTTCTTTTGGAAGATGAAGTCAGCCTCGCTTTACGGGGGAGGGCTGTAATGAATGACGCCGGTGGTGGAGTCATACGCGAGGTTGTTCGTCACCTTGGCAAGATCCTGCGGAAGCCCATCGACGCGGAATGGTCCATTGGTTATCCCTCCGATGGTCACGACCAATCCTGCGCCGTTCGTCAGGACGGCAATTGCCCCATCCAAGGAATCAACCCCGCCATTCAACTGCGCCTTCGTTGCTCCGACCGCTGCTGCGGCGGATGACATGGATGCAAGGTTTTGAGCATTGCGCATGCCTGCCGCCACGCCTGCGCTCCCGGTAATCCCGGCAATGTTCGGTATGGCGATTGCTGCTATCATGGCAATCACCACGATCACAACGAGCAGTTCAGTCAAGCTGAACGCGGATTGAAACGACAGTTTGTTAACTGGCTGCCTCATAGCATGATAAACTTTGCTCAATATTTCTGAATCGCAACTGGAGATTTTTGGAGGAGGGAAACCCGGGGGGGGCTCGTGGATCTGCTCCCGCGCAAACGAACCCGCGGAACGCGGGCTTCAGGCTGATTCGGCGCAGTGGATGAATTCCGGCAGAAATAAATCCGCGTGATGAAATGAGGCTGGACTCGCCCCGCCGGTGGCGCTCTGCTTCCTTGCATCCGCCCGGTGTTGTCCGCGCGCGTCCGCGTGATTCGCAAAACGATTGCCGGGCTCCATGATATCCATGAAAACCTGTTCCAAAAATTGCTGGCACCGGGATCCCCTGCAGTGCGCGGTCCCGCCTTACATGCTGGAGAAAGCTGCCGAGTCCGGGAAATCCGCAAAGGTGCGGCGGACGGCATTGGAGTCGCTCCGGATCTCGAACTTTTTCCGCTCGAAGCGGCGGGAAGTCCAGCGGTCGTTCCAGGCGATGGGCTTCACCGGATTTGCGGCCTCCCCGGGCGCGACGGTTTCCGCGAAGCTGGAGCGCCGGATTTTCGACGCAGGCAACACGAAGGATCTTCCGGGCCGGCTTGTCCGTTCGGAGGGCGGGCCCGAGAGCGAGGACCCGGCTGTCAACGAGGTCTATGATGGCGCGGGCCGCACCGACAGCCTCTTCCGCGAGGAATACGGCCGCAACTCGATCGACGACCACGGGCTCCCGATCGTGCAGACCGTCCATTTTGACCGCCAGTATCAGAATGCCTTCTGGGATGGAGCGCAGATGATCTACGGCGACGGTGACGGGAGCCTCTTCGGAAGTTTCACATCCGATCTGGACATCATCGCCCACGAGCTGACCCACGGCGTCACGCAGAGCGAGGCGGCGCTCGTCTATTCGTTCCAAAGCGGCGCGCTGAACGAATCCTTCAGCGATGTGTTCGGCAGCCTGGTCAAACAGCGGGCGGCGGGCGAGGAGGCGAAGCAGGCCAATTGGCTCATCGGAGAAAATGTGCTCATCGGAAAGCGGTATGCCCTGCGCTCGATGAAAGCCCCGGGAACCGCTTACGTGAGCCACCCGGTCCTCGGCACGGATCCGCAGCCGGATTCGATGGCCAATTTCGCCGTCCTCCCGGCGTGGGAAGACCAGGGCGGGGTTCATATCAACAGCGGAATCCCCAACCATGCCTTCTACCTTGCCGCCGTCGGGATCGGCGGATACGCGTGGAATAAGGCGGGGCTGATCTGGTATCGCACGCTGTGCGACCTGCTCCCTGCGGACGCCACTTTTGCGCGCTGCGCCCAGGCGACGATCCAGGCCGCGCGAAATGAGTTCGGTCCCGGAAGCCTCGAAGAAAAGGCCGTGAGCCGGGCCTGGAAAACCGTCGGAGTGATCTGAGGCTTTTCCCGTGCTACACGTCGAGGCTGTTATCAGCGGGGGGCTCGTCCCGGTTTCCAAGCGCTGGACGTTCGATGAAAACGAACACAGTGCGCCGCTTGCCGGCGAGCTCCGCCGGCTTCTCGACGCAAGCGGATTCTGGTCGCAGCCGGCCGGCGATCGCCCGTGCCTCCCGGATCAGGAGCAGCTCTGGCTGCGGGTCAGCGACGGAGACAGGGAGCAGGAAAACTTGCTCCCGACGACCGGTGGCGACGAACATTTCCGGGAGCTGATCGTTTTTGTTTCCGCCCGCCTCCAATGGTTCCCGAAATGACTGCGCGGTATTGGACGGCCGCGTCCTCGACAGGAAAATCGACCCGCTCGGGAACGGAAGCAGAAAACTTCTACGCCAGTTTAAGTAAAGTTGTAGCAAGCCACGGCGCTCTGTCGCCGTGCCGCTGCTGCGCCTCGACAGAGCGAGGCGACTACAACGATCTCTCCGGCCATGACTTTATTTCAACCGCTATGGCCGCTTCGTCTCCCTACCTGCCGGTCTTCGGAACCACTGCCCGGCCGGGCCGCTTCTCCCCCGGGCGTGTGTCAGACTTCCTGTTCTTGGCTGCCTCTTCGGTCACAGGTGGCTTGGACGGCCAGAGCAACCGCCACGGTTCCTTCTTGAGGATGTCCGTCAGCTGCTCGGCATTCTCGATCACCTCGGGAATCGGGGATTTGTTCAGCATGGCCACAAAAGTTTTCGTGTTTTTGATCGTGGCCACCAGATCGGACTCCGGACCGGTCAGCCGCTTCATGTTCTCATTGACGGATTCGGTGATGTCAGGCACCCGGTCCCCGATAAATTCCCCGCGGTTTTCCGACAGGCCGGCACTCACATCCCCGCGCACAAAGTCAATCACCTGTTGGCCCATGAGCCCCTGTTGGGTTAATCGTGCCGTCGCATTGCGATAAATCATCGCCTCCTTGTCCACCTGGACATCAATGGAAACTTCGAAATTGGCATGATCTTTGGGCCGCTTTTCCAATGGCACGGGAGACTCAAGGAGCGTCACTTTGCCGATTTCCCGCCCCGCCAGGAGCACGGGCGCACCAGGCCGTATCCCGTTGGCGTTGTCGTAATAGATGCGATATGTGTTGAGCGGCTTCAGGACACCCGGCATCCCGATCACCACCAGGACGGCGAGCAGGATCATGACAGTCGCCACCACCAGGATCCCGGTGGTCAGTTCGTTTTTGTGGATTTGCATAAACTACCCCTTCGATTTTTCATGGGTTGAATAGGACTGAAGAAAGGCGCTGATGACCGGGTTGCCGGAATTGCGGAATTCCTCCGGCGTTCCCACAAGCAGGATTTTCCCTTCGTGAAGGAAGGCCATGCGGGTTGCCACGGCGAAGGCGCCCTCCATCTCATGGGTGACGACAATCGACGTGACACTGTGCCTCTTCCGCAAGTCGATGATCAGATCGTTGATGAGCTTGCCGTTGATCGGGTCCAGCCCGGCCGATGGCTCGTCGAAGAGCACCAGTTCCGGATCCAGAGCCAGAGCGCGGGCCAGGCCCACCCGCTTCTGCATCCCGCCGCTGAGCTCGGAGGGAAGCTTGTCCTTGTCCTCATCCAGACCGACGAGCTTCAGCTTCAGCTCAACCGTGGATTCGATCTCTTTGGCGCTTTTGTCAGAAAGCTCCCGAAGCGGGAGGCGGATATTGTCCGACACACTCATGGAACTGATCAGAGCAGCATTCTGATAGACCATGCCGAGGTGCGTCCGCACATCGTTCAGCTTCGGCCGCGCAAGCCCGGTCAGCTCCATGCCCTTGAACTTTACGGAACCTGCGTCCGGCTTGAGGAGGCCCAGCAGGATGCCGAGCAGCGTGCTCTTGCCGGAACCGCTCAGCCCCATGATGACAAAAACATCTCCGGCTGAGATGGAGCAATCGACGCTTTCGAGAACTGTCTTCTCCCCGAACCGCAGCTTCACTCCCCGCATCTCGACCATGGTTTGCTTGCTCATGGGAAAAATGTGATGATGAAAATATTGCAGAGCGAATCGCAGACAATCACGGTGCTGATCGCCGTCACCACGCTGGATGTCGTCGCGACTCCCACGCCAACCGCCCCCCCTTTGACCGAGAGCCCCTTGTAGCAGGCGATCGTTCCGATGATGCCACCGAACAAAAAGCTTTTCACGACGCCGGCGAGCACATCTTTCACCAGGAGGTTCGTCATCACCTGATCTAAAAAGAAGCCATAGCTGATTTGCAGCATGAGGCTCGAAATGAATGCGGCCCCGAAGATGCCGGAGAGGATCGAGATCACCGCCAGGCACGGGGTCAGAAGGAAGATCGCCAGGAACCTCGGTGTGACCAGATAGCGTCGTGCGCCAAGCCCCATCCCTTCCAGGGCATCGACCTCCCCGCCGGTCGTCATGGCTCCGAGCTCGGCGGTGTAGGCCGCCCCGATCCGCGAGGCCAGCACAATGCCGGTGAAGAGCGGCCCCATCTCCCGCGTGAAGGATACCGAGACAACCGCGGGAACCAGAATGACCATGCCAAAAATCCGAAGCTGGTAACCGGTCAACAAGGCCATGGTCAGCCCGACAAATACGGACAGCAGGACGACCATGGGGACGGAACCAACGCCGGCCCGGTCACACTGATAGAAAAAATGTTCGAGGCGAAACGGAGAACGGTGCTTGGAGAACCGTTCGCCGACCTCCGAAATCGTCTGCCTTGCGAGCGCCACCATGCTGCCGAGTTCCTGCAGTCCGGAGACCGTCAGCGCTCCGATATACGAAATCACACGGCCTCCTTCTCCTCGCTCGTTATCCTGGCAGTCGGCGGGTTCCCGGAGTCGGAAAGTGTGTGGATCGGATTTTTTGGCTTCAAGTGCTCGGTGGCCAGTGCGAGCTCACGCTGGATCTGGTTGCGGGTTTTTGAATAAATCGAAGATTTGCTCATGCCGCATCAATGTATGGCGCCATGTCTCAGCTGCCGCCATAGGGTGAACACCCTATGGCTGAGCCAACAGTTCCGCGCTACTGTCTCCATATGAAAAGAACTATTCTCTGCATCACGGCGATCGCTGGCACATTTGCCCTGCCGAGCTGCATCAGCGTGAAAACACAAAGGGCACCTGAAAGCCATGTGACAAGGACGACAACGGAACAAACCACGGTCAGCCGTCCAAGATCTACCACCGTAGAAACACAAACAACCAGAACCTACTAATATGTTATACACAATTGCAGTCGTCTTGATCGTCCTTTGGCTTCTCGGCCTCGTCACCGGGTATACGATGGGGGCCTTTATCCATGTCCTGCTGGTCATTGCGGTCGTCATGATCCTGGTGAACCTCATATCCGGCAGGCGGCCACTTTAGGGGGACCGGTTCATGAACGTTAAGACAATCGTTTCCGCGCTGCTCATCACCGTCGGGATCGTGGTGCTCGCCTATTCGGGCATCACGTTCACAACCCCGGGCCAACCGATCCGGTTTCTCGGCATGGAAATTGAGACCGTGGACACGCACTTCATCCCTCCGGTCGCCGGTGCTTTTGCGCTGGTCGGGGGGATCGTCCTGCTGCTCGTCAAACCACGCTCCGCCTGAACGCCGGCACTCCTGATTCCACAACATGAGTGGTGCGCCTGAAGACTCCTCCGGCACGCCAACTCCGCATCTCGGCGTTCTCAGGAGGCTGGCACAGCTGGGGAAGGCGTTTTTCATCACTGGGAACCGGCGCGAGACCCGGGTGTTGGTGTTTGCCATGTTCGCGCTTTGCCTGGCGGTCGGCGTTGTTCAGGTGTTCGTGAGCTACGCGGGGCGGAATTTCATCACGTCGCTGTCGCAGCGTGATCCGCCCGCCTTCTACCGCAACCTCTGGATCTACCTCTCCGCATTTGCCCTCGCCGTTCCGGTCGGCGTGTTCTATCGATATACCGCCGAGCGCCTCTCGCTCCTGTGGCGCCAATGGATGACCCACCTGCTGGTCAAGCGGTATTTTTTCAACCGGGCCTACTACCGCCTCCGCAGCTCGAACCGGGTGGACAATCCGGATCAGCGAATCTCAGAGGATGTCAAATCGTTCACCACCGGGGTCCTCGGGTATCTGCTCACCGCGATCAACTCGGTGGTCACGCTCTGCGCCTTTCTCGGGGTGCTGTGGATGATCTCGTGGAAATTGCCGGTGGGGTTGCTCGTCTTTGCAGCCGTCGGCACTGGCTTGTCCATCCTCATCGGAAAGCGCCTGGTCGGGCTGCATTTCAAGCAATACCAAAAGGAGGCCGATTTCCGGTATTCGCTGATACGTATCCGCGACAACGCGGAGAGCATCGCGTTCTTCCGCGGGGAGAAGCGGGAGCACCGCGATCTGGTGGTCCGGTTCGCCGAGGTGGTTGCCAATACGATGTGGATCATCGGATGGAACCGGACGCTCGGTTTTTTCACAAACGGCTACAATTACGTCGCGCTGATCATTCCGACCCTCATCGTGGGCCCGCTGTTCATGCAGGGAGCGGTCGAGTTCGGCGTGGTGACGCAGGCGGAGAGCGCGTTCGCCCAGGTGCTCATGGCGCTCAGCGTCATCGTCGCCCAGTTTGACGGCCTCAGCGCGTTTGCCGCAGGCATCAAGCGTCTCGGCGGTCTGTGGGATGAGCTCGACGATTTCGACGCCGAGGACGCGCTCATGGAAAAAGATGCGCAGCCCCCGGTCGAGGAGGACGCTCCCTGCCTCAAGCTGACGGATCTCACCGTGCAAACACCTGGCGCGGACAAGACGCTCACGCGCAAATTAAATTTCACCCTGCCGCCCGGCAAGAGCGTCCTCATCATGGGGGCGAGCGGGACGGGGAAGAGCTCGCTGCTGCGAACCATCGCCGGCCTGTGGCAGAGCGGCGAGGGCAGCATCGAACGCCCAAAACTCAACGACCTGATTTTCCTCTCCCAGCGTCCCTACATGGTCCTGGGTAATCTGCGCGAGCAGCTCGTCTATCCGCAGAGCGAGGAAGGCGCGGATGAGGAGCTCATCCGGGACGCCCTCGAAAAGGTCCATTTCACCGAGGTGCTCGACCGCGTGGATGGAGACTTCGGACGCAGCATCGATTGGACAAACATCCTTTCGCTCGGCGAGCAGCAGCGGATCTCGTTCGCCCGGATTTTCCTGCGGAAGCCCGTCCTGGCGTTCCTTGACGAGGCGACGAGTTCTCTGGATGAGGAGAACGAGCGATTCCTCTACCTGAGCCTGCGCGAACTGGGGATCTCCTTCGTGAGCGTCGGCCACCGCAGCACGCTCAAGGAGTTTCACGACCACCTCATCGAACTGAACAAGGATGGAACGGTCGAGATATCCGAGATTTAAACCGTGGTTGACTGGACGCTGCTTTCAATGACCCCGGCTGCGATGGCATGGCGGGTGAGCCCGGCGGTATCGTGGATATCCAGCTTCTCCATCAGGCTCTGCCGGTGCTTCTCTACGGTTTTAATACTGATGTGAAGCTCATCGGCCGTTTGTTTGTTGGCCTTGCCTTCGGCAATGAGCGCAGGACCTCCATCTCCCGCGAAGTCAGGTGCACCGGTTCATTTTTAGCGCCCGGTTTGCCACGGTCGATGGCTGCCTTTTGATGATGGTTGAGACGCTTCGAGATGTCGGGGCTGAAAAAGGTTTTTCCTTTGCAGACTTCCCGGATCGCCTCCGGGAGAGCATGCGCCGCGGTTTGCTTGACCAGATAGCCCGAAGCGCCGAGCGCCATCACATGCTCGACGTAGGCATCATCGCTGTGCGCAGAGAGGACGAGCACTTTTGTGCCGGGGGTGGATCGAAGGATCTGCCGTGTGGCCTCCATGCCGTTCAGCAGCGGCATCGCGATGTCCATGACAACCACGGCAGGGCAGAGCTTCCGGGTCAGCTCCACGGCCTCGCGCCCGTTTTCCGCTTCGCCAAGGACCTCGATATCCTTCTCCGAATTTAACAAAGCCCGCAGCCCTTCACGGACGATTGCATGGTCTTCGGCGAGCAGGACGGTGATCTTTCTCATGGGCACTCCAGTGCGGGGATTTGGGGTTGTTTCAGCGGACGTTTTCGCACCTGCCGATAGGGAACCTCCACCCGGATCGTGGTCGATTTGCCCGGCGCGGACTCCACGCAAAATGTGCCGCCGACCATCTCCACACGTTCCCTCATTCCGAGCAACCCCAAATGCATCCCGCTTTCCGCGACAGCGATCTCCTCCATTTGAAAGCCTCTTCCGTCGTCCTGGATCTCCATGCACACTTTGCCCTTTTGATCCGCGATGCGCACGCTCACACGGCTGGCCTTCGCATGCCGGACGACATTGGCGAGCGACTCCTGAACGATGCGGTAGAGCGCGGTCTTCGCTCCGCCATCCAGTTTCTCGACCCCGGCAAAGGCGGTCAGACCGGCCTGCAGGCCGGTCTCCTCCCTGACAACTTTCAAATACGATTGCAGGGCAGGGATTAGTCCAAGGTCATCCAAGACCGTCGGGCGCAGGTCGCGTGCGAAGCGATGCACGATCTCCACGGATTTCTGCACGAGGCGTTGCGTCGTTGCGATCTTCTTGTGCAGGTCCGCGGTGCTCGCGGTGGTTTCGGTTTTCAGCATGGCCAGCCGGACATTGATACCGGTCAATGCCTGGGCCACGACATCGTGCAACTCCCGGCTGATCCGTTTTCGCTCATCTTCCTGGACGGACAGAAGCCGGCGGGACAGGAGGCGCAGTTCCTCCTGCATGCGGTGCGAACCTTTCAACAGATGGCTGGTGGTCTGTTCGCTGGTTCTCAACGACTTTTCGACCGACTTCCTCTGCAGGATCTCGCTTTTCAGCTTCTTGTTGGAGACCGCCAATTCGCTCGTGCGCAGGGTCAGAGTCCCAATAATGCTTTTCAGACGGGCAGTGGCTGTCCGCGCCCCGTGCCGGCTCTCCTCGATCGTCTCCGAGGCTTCGCCAAAAAACGCGACACCGCCCCGGATGAACGCGTTTCTTGTGCGGGCCGAGGTATCGGGCGGGACGAGGCGCAGCAAGGCTTCCTCGTGGATTCGCGCCACGTCATGCGTGGACAATCCAAGCTCGAGTGCCCGAAGGCCCAGTTTCCGGGCCGCACGAACGTCCGCGTCTCTGGACGGGTGCATCAACTGGCTTCGCAGGGCCGCGTGGTAACTGCGGAAGAAGGCTAGAAACTTAGTTTTCATACTCGATGCCGCACTCACGGGCAAAACCGTTGATCACCTTGGCAGATTGTCGCACCAGCTTCTGGGTGATGGCGATCTCTTTCTTGAAGTTCTCGTCGCTGGCAGTGACCTCCTTGCTCAAGACCAGCAGGCGAAGGTGGATGCCTTCGAGCGTCTGGACGATTTCATCCTGCAGACGGAGGCTCATTTTCTTGCGCCCTTCCTCCTTCACGGTCAAAATCTGCCGGGCCATTTCCTGCAAGTGCTTCCGCAGGTGGCGGGATTCCTGGAGGAGCAGATCGGCCTTCTTTCCCTCGATCTCGAGGGATCGGTTGACGACCTCGTGACGGGCGAGCCCCAACTCCAGTTCCCGGTTGGATTCCGTCAGGCTCAGAATGCGACTGGCGAGCGCGGTGGTCAGCCTGGTCAGTTTGGTATCGTGCATGGTTTGGTGCCCCTGTTCGGATCGGCTATCACCTCAGAAGTAAACAAGGTTTTCACGGTGGGATACCGATACGAGATGAAATGGGACTCTCCAATGGGGTAAAACCCCACCATGGATGACCCAAGCTCTGCTTGGTCTAGTCCTTCTTCTTGTCGGACTTCTTCGCCGATGGCGTGCTTTGGGGCGCAGGTGCTGCCGCTTGCGCGGGATTTTTCTTCTGGGCCGGTGGTGCGGCCTTTTGCTCCTGATGCTTGGCGGGTTTCTGCTGAGGCTGAGACTGGGGTCTCTGTTGCTGAGGTTGCTGCCGGGGGACGGGGGCTGGGATGTTGGCCTTGTTCCTGGAGTTGTTCTGATTTGGTGGCTGGGGTGGTTGCTGCGGCCTGGTCGCCTGCACTTGAGGCCTTTGCTGCCGCTGATTGTTCGCCGGCGCAGGCTGAGCGCTTTGTGGTTTGACCGGCGGATTGCTTGGCCGATCTGCGTTTTTGTTTTTGCGGATGGCACTATTCCCCACGGGAGCGCTTGTTGCCTGGACAGGGTTTGCGGTCGGAGTGGTTTGTAGCTGGGACGGAGAAACCGGGTGCTGGTTGCGTTTTCCACTCGATGCCGCCTGCGAAGCGGGAGATTGTGTCCGCCCGTTTTGATCCACTGCCGGGGCCATTGTTGTCTGAGGCAACCTTGCGGAAGTGCCCGGAGGCGTTCCCCGTTTGTTTTTGGAGCTGCTGGCTGCAGGATCTCCTCCGAGTTGGCCCGGTGCAGGATTTTGAGGAGTCGGAACGGTGGATGGCACAGGTTGCGCGGAAGTTTTCTCCGTTTGCTGCCCGTGTCTGTTCACGTTTTGACCAGCAGAGGAATTGTTGGGCTTGATCCGCGGCTTCCCCTGCTGACCGGCCACATCGGGAGCTGTGGTGGGCTGAAGCGGGTTTTTTGACTTAACCACGGGGGGAGTTTGTGCGTCGGGCCCGGCGTGTGGAGTCGCCAATTCCTTACGATTGCCCTCATTCTGTTTGCCAAAGTTGGCACGCGAGGGCTTGGGAACGCGCAGGGCCTGGTCGCCGGCTCTTTTCGCAGGAACGACTCCCGAGGCATCCCGTGCATTTCCGGAATTGGCCTGGAAGTTTTCTTGTTGCCGCTTCAGTTGATTGCGGCTGCGGGAACTGGCCTGCCAAGGCTGGTCGTCCATTCAAGATTTTTGTCCATCCATATGACGACATCGGGATAACTGGCCAAGGACTGCACGCTATTATCCCATGACTGGTTGCGAATTTGCGCCGGGTCGCCGTTTGAGGCAACGAATCGAGAGGCGAGCACCACATCGGATGGCACCGTCGAAGCGGGCAAAATCAAGGCGATGAGTGCATCCGGATAGAGGGCAATCGGAGAGAGAAGCTGTTGCAGGCTTTCCGGCGAGAGGGTTTGGGTCGCGGGCATCGGCTGGTTCTGCGGATACGTCTGCACGGGTGCCGGAGGCACCTCCTGCGAGAAGAGAGTAGAAATGAGTGAGGCCAACGAAATGCCGGCAACACCAATCTGGAGGCGGATCGGCGTGACGGAACGCCTTGGGTATGTGGTATGCATGTGTGGACCCTACACCTTCTGCGGGATTCCTTGCCATGGGGTGAAGTGCCTATGTCCTGATCCCGGATTCCCTTTCTCCCGGATATCGGGAGCCATCGTCCTGGGGTCATGTTCATCGGGGTGCTTTATCAACTCACCTCCGCAAGGGTGCCGCGGCGCTTTTCCAACTCTTCGCGGATCGTGCGCGCACGGGCTTCGTTGATCGGATAGAAGCACGTGAGGAGGATCGCCCCGGCGATGCTCACGGTGGGGAGCCCGAGATCAAGCACGCGCATCAGAAAGATTGTCCGCTCCGGTTGGGTGGTGCCGAGCGCGATGTCAAAGCCCGTGGCATTGAGGATGAATCCCGAGAGAGTGAAAGCGAGCGTGGTGCCGAGCTTCATGATCCAGCCGTAGATCGCCCCGAGCGTTGCCTCGTTGCGCATGCCTGTCTCCAGCTCCAGAAGGTCGCAGACATCGGCCATCATGGAGGTGGTGAGGGTCCAAAGTGCGCAGAAGCCGAGCGCAAGGAACAGAGACGGGATCAGAAACAGATAAGGATGCGCGGGCGAATAGCACACCCACTTGAGCAGGCAGCCGACCACCGAGCAGGCCAGGAAAAGCACCAGCGCCGACTTCTTGCCGAGGCGCACGCCCGCCGCGCCCACGATGAACACAAAAGCCAGGCTGCCTGCCTGCCAAGCCGTGCCCCCCCAGCCAAGCAGGATGGATGCTGGTTTTTCCGCGCCACCATAAATATGATAAATGGCAATGTAGGGGGTCAGGCTCGAGGTGCTGAAAGCGCCCAGGCACATCAGGAAGACGACGATGGAAAGGATGAGGAATGGCCGGTTTTTCAGCGTGCTGCCGATCTGGTGCATGACGGTGGGGGGCTTCTCCCGCTCCGTCTTCGACACCACTCGCTCATGGCATTTGAAGGCGGAGACCAGGGCGAGCGCGGTCATGCAGATGCCCATGACAATGCCGACCCATTTGGCCCCTTGAAGCGTGTCGGCAAACACCGACATTTGCGTCGCGGCATACAGCCAGGGGATGGTCAGCAGCGCAACCGAGCACCAGAAGGAGTTGAACGCCATCAGCCGGGTGCGCTCGTCGTAGTCCGGCGTGAGGGAAAATCCCAGCGCGCTCCAGGGGATGCCAAAGAGACTCGCGAACAGGAAGAAAATGATCGATATGAGGAGGAACCACCAAAAGTAGGCGTTACCGGACCAGCCGTGGGGCATCATCCACATCAGCGCGAAGGTCAGCCCGGCCCCGATGCCCCCCACAACCATGAACGGCTTCCGGCGGCCGTAGCGGGATTGGAAGTTGTCGGAGATGCCGCCGATGACCGGATCGGCGAAGGCATCCAGGAACCGCGGGATGGCGAGCGCCAGCCCAACCATGGCGGGATTCACTCCGAGAGCCAGGGTGAGCACGAACTGCGCGAGGGTTCCCACGCCGTTGATCATCAGGTTGTAGGCCATGCCGCCGCTGGCATAGCCGAACTTGATACCAAGGGGCACCCGGTCGGCCGCGGCGGTGACATGTGCGCCGCCTTGGTGCTGCGGCTCCCCCGGTTGGATCATGGCAGGGGCAGCCCTGGGAGAGCGGTGAAGCTGGCCGCCGCATCCTCATGTTTCATGCTGGCGATGTGGCCGTCGCAGCAGGCAGGAGCACCATCGCGCCGCTTGCCGGGAAGCCCTTCCACGGGTTGATGTCTTGAGGGTTGGAGCGGTGGGATCATTGGTTTTTGTTCGACCATGCCGGAGAGGGGGCTACCTTGCGGCGGGGACCACGGAAACAGACCCGGTGAGCGGATCGAAGCGGGCGGCGAAGCCGGGTGCCAGGCCGGTTGCCTTGACCACCTCAAAATTTTTGTCTCCCGATTTGAAATCAAACAGCTTGGTGGTTCCGGCGGTGGAGAATCCCTCGGGGAATACGAGGGCGAGGGTGCCTCCGAATTGGATCTTCCGTGCGGCGGGGCCGCCCGCGACCGCCTCGGGTTTTCCGCCGGCAGGCAGGTGGATTTCGGTCATGCTGCCCGGCGAAAGCGTGAGTTCGCCGGCGAAGGTGAGAGGGCCGGGGCCAAGGGAGAGTTGGGAGCCTGCGGCGAATGTCATGCTGCCGACAACCCGGCCCTCGCCCGAGAGCTTCTGGCCGCTGGCCACGGTGCCCCCCCCGGTCGCCCCCGAGACATCCCATGTCGCCCCGCGCGCAATGCTGATGCCGGAAGAGGAGGAGATCGAACCCTCTCCGACAAGCGCGAGCGTGCCCGCCGCGATGGCCGTGTTCCCCCCGTAGGTATTGGCGGCCGAGAGAGCCATCGTCCCGGGGCCGGTCTTGGTGAGGTCGCCGGCGGCCTCGGCTCCCCAGGCACTCATGAGCACGGCGGATACCGTGAGGTCCGCAGCAGGGGAACCCGTGACGTCCGCCACCTCGAACGTGGTGGCGAAATCGGCCGCCGCCGTCGAGCCCAGGTGGATGCCGGTCCAACTGTTGTAGGCGGGGCTGGAGTCGATGCTGGAAGCGTCCCCCCCGCCGACCGCCACGGTCCCGACAAGCGCGAAGGCCTGCGATCCGCCATCCTGCCCGCCCTGCGCGAAGAGCCTGCCGCCGTTGAGGTGGAGGTTGTTCAGCGCGTTATGAACGTTGTGGTTACTCACGATCGCGCCGGCATTGATCGTGATGGCGACCGGAGAGTCGCCGCTGCCAAAGACATTGCTCCTGTTGAAGAAGAGGAGGCCGGAGTTGTTGATCGTGATTGTCCCGGCCTGCGTGCCTTCGTCAAAGAACGAGCCCGCGGGGAGACCGATACAAACGGCCCCGTCCTCGATCAGGATTGGTCCGGTGCAAGTGGTGCGTGCTACCACGTTTAACACGCCCGGCCCTGTTTTTATGAAGCCCCCGGTGCCTGCCAGATCGACATCCAGGATGATATTCCGCTGGGGTGCCATCTTTTCCACAAAAATGCTTGGCGAGGGACCGGCCAGCGTGAGTGTGTTTCCGGCGGCGGTATCTCCCCGCAGTCTCCACGACTCGCCCGGAGCGTCCGTCGAATCGGCGAAGATCAGGTGCCCGATCGTCCGCGGAGAATCGAGCGTGACCGTCAGCCCGCTTTCGGGGGGATTGCCGTCGAACTTGGCGGTGAACCCCGCGCCATCGGCGACCGCATTGGACGCCCATTTTCCCGGCGTGCTCCACCTCCCGCTGTCCGGGCTGCTCCACTCGCCGTCGGCCGCAGAGGCCCACTGCGAGGCCGCGCAGAGGATGATGGCCGCGAGCCCGGCCAGGTGCATGGAGCGGGAACAAGTGGAAGCAGAGGCTTGGAAGGGAGAGATCGGAAGCATGAGGCATTATGGAAGATCTCGGCAGGAGAATCTTGCAGAATCCGGATTATTTATTGAAAATTCCGCGCATCCGGGAAAGAAACCCGAAAGCAACGGATCGGCGGGATGTCGAAAAACACGAGCCTCACCCGGCACGGTTCGCCGGCACCTGCGCGCGGATCAAGCGGCCTTCATGGCCTGGCGACGTCGCGGTAGGTCTTCCGGTATTCGAGCGGGGAGGTGCCGGTGGCGGTTTTGAAGGCGTTTGAAAAATGGGCGGAATCGCTGAAGCAAAGGGAGAGGGCGATTTCGGTGAGGTTGAGCCGGCTCTGGACGAGCAGGTTGCGGGCGCGGATCATCCGGCGCTGGTGGTAGTATTCATACGGCGTGCAGCCGGCCTGATCCTTGAACGACTTCCGGTGCCCGAGCGGCGGCTTCCCGACGGCGCGCGCGCAATCGTCCTCGGAATACGGCTTCTCCTCACGGAGGATTTTCTCCACATGCTGCGCGGTCAGATACACCTCGTGCGAAATCCCGAACTGCGCAAAATCCGGATCGTGCGCCTGCAGCGAGCGCGCGATCATCCGCATGAGCCGGAAGATGCTGGATTTGAGGAGCAATTTCGACGGGGTGGGGCAATCCCGCTCGCGCTCAAGCTCCATGAGCTCGCGGGTGAATTCCGGCCAATAGGCGGGGAGCAGGGGGAATTGCAGGGTCGGCTTGTAAAGCGGGACACGGAAAAGCGAGGTGCTGAAAAAGAGCGGGACGACGCCGCCCTCGTCGAGAAGCAGGCTCAAATCCTCCAGGAGCCATTCGGGAAGATAAAAAACATTGATCAGCACGAGCTCGTGGAAATTGGTATACCCGTGAGAGTGGCCGGGCTGGATGATCATCACGTCGCCGCTCGAAATTTTGAACGTCCCCTCATCGGTCGCATGGTCCGCCCGCCCTTGGAGCACGAAGCTGATCTCGTGAAAGTCGTGACCGTGGATCCCGATGTCCCGGTCCATCGGCGTGATCCAGACGCGGGCCGGCCGGCTGCTGGTGAGTCCGACTTCGCTCAGGTGGTATGTGTGCGTGCTCTTGAGGCTCATGGGGGGCTCTGCGCGTTTAGGTTTTACCGATCATACCGGAACAGCGGGTGTGCGTAAAGGAGATGCAATATTTTCCCCGGTCGGACCAAAGAGCTCTCGAAGCGCCTCCAGATAGCCGAGCCCGAATTTCTCGCACGGTTCCAGGCAACTGCCCTCCGGCCATTCGTTCCAGGCGTTGACCGTGAGGATATGGGGCTGAGGTTTCGCGGTGGCGAGAAGGCGGTTGGCGATCAGGCGTGTCGCCTCCTTGAAGGCTGCGGGCGTGTTGCCGGTCATTACCGGATTCACGACATGGGCTGCGGGCTTGTCCCAGCAGGCGTCGGCGTGGGCGCGCGGAGAATTGTCCCAGTGGACGGTCGTGTTGGGAAAATAGGGGACCGGATAACAGGTCAGCGCGTGGTCAAGAAACGCGAGGTAGCGGTCGCGGCCCCGGTTGTAGTCGGAGGTGGGAAACGTGTCCTCGTTCAGCGCCCCGTGGTGGACCCACGTGTATCCGGTCAGGCTGTCGAGCGCGAGATCGCGGCAGAGCCGCGGCCAGTCGGTCGGCGTCCGGCTGCCCGGCAGGTTCGGCTCGCCCCACAGGATGGCATTGAGGTGCAGTCCCGGATGGCCCGCCGCCTCCACCTTCTCCCGGAAGCGGTCGAGCCCGAGCCGGGCCTCCTCGACCGAGCCAAAGCTGTCCAGAAAAACCGACATGTCATAAATCGAAAAATACGGTTTCCCCTCGATCTTCCAATAGCTCGGGTGCGCGAAATACGTTTCCACCATCCGGCCGGTGATCTTCTCCCAGGTCGCTTCATTGACTGCGCCCGGATACAGGAGCTTGCAGGGATCGGCCGGGTTGTAGCCCTGAATATCATACCAGTCGTGGTTCGCCCACATGATCGCGAAGTGGATCCGGTCGTTGTTGGCGGCCTGGAGGAATCCCCTGTCCAGCGCCCCCTCGAGATAGGGTCCGTCGTTGTAGTAATACCAATCGAAAATAAATGCATCGAGCCCATGGTCGGCCGCCGCGTCGATCTTCCGGGCCATCACCAGCGGATCGGATTCGTCCTCGTATCCCCAGAGCGGAGCGTTGGGTTGCAGGTGTCCGGGAAACCTCGGGCGAGCGCTGCGGACGAGATCCCACTCGGTGAAGCCCGGATACTTCGCTTTGTCCCAGCGCGGATGCGGGTGCGTGCAGGGATAGTAATACGCGGCGACGGAGATGTGGCGAGGAGGGGATGTTTTCATTTTTGCTTCAGCCAGATGACGCAGGCGCGGAATTCCCCTTCGGGTGACCAGACGAGCCTGTTGCCCCGGATCGCCGGCGGTTTGCGGTTCACATGGAAGGAATCGGCGATGACCCACGGGCGAGCGTTACCTTCCGGGAGCTCGATGCCGATCGATTTCGGAAACTGTCCCGCGAAGGAATGGACAACCACGAGCGCCTGCTTCCCGCTCCCGGCGAGGCGCGTGACGGCCTGCCAGCCTGCGGGATGCCGGTAGCTGATGTGCTCCGAACCCACGCGGCGCGAAACCCCGTCCCGAATGATCGGCGCGATCCGCCGGTAGAGTTTGACCGCGCGGAGAGCCAGCGCCCATTGGCTCTTGTCGAGGTGGTGGACATCCCCCGTGAGGCACATGCGGCCGAGGAAGGTCGCCGCAAGCGAATAGGCGAGCCGCTGCGGGGAGTCAGTCGTTCGCAGCGCCGCCCAGATCTGGTTCTTGCGCGCCGGAATCAAGCGCCCGACGTTTGCCGCGACAATCGGAACTTCCGGCGTTTCGTGGGCATCGGAGAACGATCCCATCGCGCCGAAGTCGAGCATCGATGGTTCGAGCCTGTGCCCGCCCGAGGCGCAGATCTCGATGGTCAGCCCGGGCAGCTCGCGGCGGATTTTACGGAAGAATTCGCGGACGCCTTCGATGTGGGCGCGGAGGCCTTCGCCCGGCGATTGAAAGCCCGGCCGTTGCTTCGCATCCGTTGCAACCGCACCATCACAGCCGATGCCGATGGTGTCATTGTAGTCCACCTTCAGATAGCCGATGCCATTGTCGCGGATGAGTCCGATGACTTTCTTCGTCAGGTAGCGATGCACCCACGGATCGCGGAAGTCCCAGAACCGGCGGCCGCCGCCCTGGATCGGAACTCCGTCGAAGTGGAGCTGGTGACCGGTTTTAGCGAAGGCTTTCGCCATTTCGGTCACCAGCTCGAACTCGAACCAGATGCCCGGAATCAGGCCGCGTTCCCGGATGGCATCGGCCGTCGCCCGGAGGCCGCCGGGAAAAGATTTGCGGTTCACGTTCCAGTCCCCGATTTTCAGGACGCTGTCGTCTGGCCCCTCCGCCCAGCCGGTATCAATCACCAGATACCGGACCCCGGTGCCGCGCAGGCGGTCGGCGATGGCCACGAGGTTGTCATGGGTCGGAGCTCCCCAATTCGTGCACCATTCGTTGAAAATGACGGGCAGATCGTCCTCGACCTTGGGCACGTCGATCCGGTGGGCCGCCTGCAGGCGGGTGGTCGCCTCATCGAGGTTGCCGCGCACCACGGTGAGAAATGCCGGCGGCGTTTCGAACGCCTGGCCCGGCGGGATCGTCTTCGACCAGTGGCCGAACTCACGGTCCGCCAGGCCCCCGGAGAAATTCGCGCAATCATCCCTGCGGTAAACCTCCATCTGCCACGAGCCAGCCCACGCGACCTGGGCCGCCCAGGTGACCCCGGCCTCGGTGTCCTCGATGGCGGCGACGGGAAAAAACCCGCGCACCGGAAGCGAGCCGACCTGCCCGAAGCGCTCGCATGTGACCGAGCCTCCAATCCATGAGCGCTCGATCTGCAGCTCCTCCAGCCGCCGGGTCTCGGGGCGGCCCTCGGCCGTCCAGGCGCTGCGAAACCTGTGCAGCCACAGCTTTTCCGGTGCTTCGTCCGCATGAAACGGGGAGAGGGAGCCGAGGGAAAAACTCGACAGCATTGATAGGGTCAGCGGCTTGCGGGATGAGTTGATGAAGCGGGTTTTGCATTCCAAAACCTCCCCGCCCCTGGCCCATGCGAGCGAATGTTCGCACTTAAAGCCCAGGGCGCTTTTCAGCACGGTGACAATCCGGTTCCCCTCCTTGCGCTGGCTGAAAAATTGCAGGCTCTCGGTGGCGGAGCCGTTGCGCAGCGTGCGCCCCTGCGCGAACCGTCCCGGTCCGGGCACCCCGACCAGCCCGACCTGCACGAGGGAATCCACATTCCATGCGCGCATGGGCAGCCAGCGCGCAGGCAGCGTGGCCAAGGCCGGCTCGTCCAGCAGCTCCCTCCGCCCGACGACGAGATCGCCCATCGAGCGCGGAATGATCTCCAGCCCGACCCGCTGGCTTTCGGAATCGATCAGGTAGCGGACGATCTGGTCGCCCACGGTGAAGCGGGAAAGGGTTTTTATCGGCATGGCGGATTTACTTTCGTTGATCATCCACCCGGAGTCCGGCTGGTTCGAATGTGACCCCCTGCCCGCCCGGCTCCAGCAGGCTTCCGAGCATGAGATCGGATGCGAAGCCCGGGTCCTGGACGGTCAG
This sequence comes from Verrucomicrobiota bacterium, assembly GCA_026398275.1. Classification (GTDB taxonomy): domain Bacteria; phylum Verrucomicrobiota; class Verrucomicrobiia; order Chthoniobacterales; family Terrimicrobiaceae; genus QYQL01. The sequence continues at coordinate 11,806 of JAPLTF010000044.1, read as the reverse complement.
TTGGCTGATGACGACCCGGGCGCTGTTATCAACTTCCACTGCGGCGGATTTGAGCGTCTCCGCCGGTCCCGTGCGCTTGACCACGTTATTCTCGAGGATCGCGCCCTCGACGCCGCCGAGGCGAATCGCGGGGGCGGAAAGATTTTCAAACGTGTTGCCGCGGATCGTGAGGTTCCGGAATGGCCGGACCCCGAGATCCGCTGACCGCGACCCTTGCATGCTCGCCACAAAATCGATGGTCACGTGGACCATAATGGCCGGCAGGATGCCGCCTTTGCCGATGAACTCGTTATCCGCGATGACGATGTTACCCGGGGGCGGGCCTTCGCCATAGAGGCGCTCGCCGAAGCCGAGGTCGATGGCCCATCCCTCGTTGTTTTCAAACCGGTTCCGCTCGATGATCCCCCCCGCCGAGCTCGCCAGAATCCCGCGTCCGCGGAACGAGAGAAATTTGCAGTCCCGGATCACAAACGGGCTGCCCGCTTCCGAGAGATTGTAGATCCGGTCCGCCTCGGCAAAGCTCCCTCCCGCCTTCAATCCCTTGATGGGTTTGGTGAACCGGATGCGCGTGCCGCCCGGCCCGGGCTCCGAGGAGGCCACGGTCGTGCGGCCTTTTTCCGCCAGCGTTTGCGGGTCCATGACGACCAGCTCATCGCCGGGCCGCACGCTCCAGCTGTGCTGCGGCGCGATGATCTCGGACGGCGAGACAATGTTCTGCACGAGAATGGCACTGCTGTGGATGTTGATCGCATCGTCCGACATGCCCTCGAAGGAACATCCCTCGATGAGGATCTTGCCGCGCAGGCCGCGGGCGTGAATGCCGTCCGCATTCGACGAGAGCGGCCGGCCGGGCACCACGCGCACATGGCAGTCCACAAACGCAATCTCCCCGCCGCAGAGGATGGGCAGAAACGCCAGGCCCGGCGAGGCCAGGATCGTCACGCCCTCGGCGCGCACGTTGGTGGAATTGCGGAAGCAGACGCCCGCGCCGTAGGTCCGCGGTATGTGGACGTAGCGCGTGTCCGGTTTGAGTTCCTCGACGGTGCAGGGTGGCCAGAACCATTGGTTGCTACCCAGGCGCCAACGACGGCCTTCCACCAGAGAAATCTTCGCGCCGCCTCCGATGACGTTCGGCCCGTAGCGTGTTACCCCGTGGGCTGGATCAGGACGCACGGTCATTCCCCAGAGGGCCTTGGTGTTTTCAGGCAAGAAGGCGGGATGATCGAAAGCGAGCGAACCGGCCTCGAGATCGAGGTCGAACGTGCCGGCCTTCAGGTCCACCGACGCGATGGTCCCGCTGGCATACGGCAGCGGATCGTAATCCAACCGGAGGTCTTTGATCGCAACGTTGGTGCAGCCCTCAAAGAGCACGCCGACGGCCGAGGGATTGGTGAAGACGAGCATCGTCGTGCCGCCCTTCGCGCCCCGCAGGGTGAAATCCCGCGCCCCGCGGACAGGCAAAGATACCAGCTCGCCGCCCACCACAGGAGCCAAGTCCACACGGTAGTTCCCGGCCTCGAAGACCACCTCGGACGGTTTGCCGGACGCCTGCGCCGCCGCGATGCACTTGCGGATCGCCCCGCCATCGGCCTGCGCGTCATCGGGCACGGCTCCGAAATCCCGGACAAAAAATCTCGCCGTCCCCCCTGCGGACGGATGATCGCACGAAGTGAGCATCGCGGCGCAGGCAATCAATACGGACACGGCTGGAAGAGGTCTCATCGATACAGAATGCGACGGAACGCCCGAAAACTCTTGAAAATAAGCGAGTAATTTTTTGTAGAATCGTCATCCCCGCCGGAAAATTCCCCGCTGGCGGCTCAATTCATTGCCTGTCCTTCTTCTATGCACAGAACTTGCGGATGACCCCGAAGAATGGCCCGGAATTTGAAGGTTTCGTTCTATTTTTTGTAAATTCGGCATCGGGGGTAGCCGCCGCTACGCTCATAGCCAATGATTCCGACATGTCCACCCCCTAACATAATGTTTGGAGTGTCGACCCTATCAAATGCCAGCGGGGAAGAGCCCGCTGAAAACCTGCTCAAGCTGTGGTATGCACAGCCTGCCGTCAGGTGGATGGAGTCCGTGCCCGTGGGGAACGGACGCATCGGTGCCATGGTCTTTGGCGGCACGGACACCGCGCGCATCGCCCTGAATGAATCAACCGTCTGGTCGGGCGAGTCCAGCGACCGTCATCTCAATCCTGGAACGCGTCCACACATGCAGAAGATACGCACGGCGCTGTTCGAGGGACGGTATGAGGAGGCCATGAAACTCTGCCAGAAATACATGGTGGGATTTAAAAGAAACTACGGATCACACCTGCCCATGGGCGATCTGTTGCTGCAATTCAATAGTCCCGGCACGGATGTGAAGGATTACCGTCGTGAACTGGATTTGGATGAGGCCGTTGCGCGCGTTGAATATGCCATCGGGGAAAGACGCTACAAAACCGAAGTATTATGCTCGAACCCCGATGATGTTCTCGTGATTCGGTTGAGCAGCGACAAGCCGGGAGATCTCTCGTTCGAGGTGGGCATGAACGGCGGCGACAAGCCCTTTGAAGTTCGCGCCGAAGCCCCGGCCACGCTTGTCATGACGGGAAAGGCCTTTGAAAAGAATCACAGCAACGGAAAGACGGGTGTCGCGTTTCGGGGGCAAATCAAGGCGTTGCCCACGGGCGGACAGCTTGTGGCGGAGGTTAACAGTCTCAAGATAACTAATGCGGACGCCGTGCTGCTGTTGGTTGCGATCAACACCAATTACCTGGGACGGGACGCAGCCGCCCTGTGTCGCACTCAACTCGACGCCGCAGCAAAGAAAACCTACGAACAGCTTCGCGACTCCCACGTTACGGATCACCGGCGCCTGTTCCGGCGGGTGACGCTCGATCTGGGGGCCACCGATGCGGCGAAGCTCCCCACCGACAAGCGGCTGGAATTGCTAAAGAGCGGCGGCGCGGATCCGCAACTGGCCACCCTCTTCTTCCAGTATGGACGCTATCTCATGATCGCAGGCTCGCGCGAGAACTCGCCCCTGCCGCTGAATCTGCAGGGCATTTGGAATGACAACCTCGCCTGCAACATGGGTTGGACCTGCGACTTCCACATGGACATAAACACCCAGCAGAACTACTGGCCGTCCGAATCGTGCAACCTCACGGAATGTCACGAGCCACTCTTCAAACTGATCGAGTCCCTGCGCGAACCCGGCGCCAAAACGGCCCGCGATGCTTACGACTGCAACGGTTGGGTATGCCATGTCTTCACCAACGCATGGGGATCCACCGCTCCGGGTTGGGGACTCGGCTGGGGCATCCACGTCACGGGCGGCACGTGGCTTGCCTCGCACATGTGGGACCACTACGAGTTCACCGGCGACAAGGAGTTCCTCGCCAAACGTGCCTACCCCACACTCAAGGGTTCGGCGGAATTCTTTCTCGACTACATGGTCGAAGATCCCAAGACACATTGGCTTGTCACCGGCCCTGCGTCCTCGCCGGAAAACGCCTACCGTTCGCCCGACGGAAAAGTCTGCACCGAATCCATGGGACCCACCTGTGATGTCGTGCTTGTTCGCGATCTGTTCGAGCATTGCCTTGAGGCCAGTAAAACCCTCAATACCGACGCGGACTTCCGTGCAAAACTTGAGGCTGCGGTGAAAAAACTACCACCGTTCCAGATCGGCAAGAACGGGCAGTTGCAGGAATGGCTGCAAGACTACGAGGAAGCCATCCCGAACCACCGCCATATGACCCACCTGATTTCCCTCTATCCCAGCGACCAGATCACCCCGCACAAAACTCCCGATCTGGCCAAAGCCGCGCGCGTGAGCATGGAGCGGCGCACCGAACGTCCCGACTGGGAGGATGTCGAATGGAGCCGCGGCAATCTCATCAATTTCTATGCCCGCCTGCTCGACGGCGAGGCGGCGCATAACAGCCTGCTCCTGCTTTTGACAAAACTCTCCGACAAGAACCTGATGACCGTCTCCGTGGCCGGGATCGCCGGGGCACCGGAAAACATTTTCGCCATCGACGGAAACACCTCCGCGGCCAACGGCATCGCGGAAATGCTGCTGCAAAGCCAGGACGGTGAAATCAGCCTGCTGCCTGCATTGCCCAAGGCATGGCCGACAGGCAAGGTCACCGGCCTCAAAGCGCGTGGGGGACATGAATTGGATATCGCATGGAAAGACGGCAAGGTAACCGAGGCAAATTCGCACCCCATGTTCGACGGAATGTGCAAGATTCGCGCCGCCATACCGATTCAAATCACTAAAGGTGGTGCCATGATCGAGACCTCCACCCCCGAATCCGGGGTGGTGGCGTTCACCGCCGAAAAAGGCGGCATCTACCGGATCGTTGCCAAGCCCAAATAACTGTCCTATTACCCGGCTACGACCTTCAATCGCGCGGGAGGGGGTGCGTTGCTTCTGCCTGTGAGCGCATGCGCGTGCTGCCATAAAAAATGGCTAAAAATGGCCAGCAATTTGAAGATTTCGTTCTGTTTTTTGTAAATTCGGCATCGTGTGTTGACGCCTGCTGGATGTTCCTTATTTTTTCTTACGCAGACCAAAACGAAAACTCATAGGAACATTCCCCCTATATAAAAAGCCATGAAAGCCCGTTTTTGATGCCCCCGACCGCTCCGATACTTGGCACGATTGTGTTGATTTTTGGCCAGATCATCCCCGCGAAACTATTTAAATTTTGTATCTTATACTCATCCTTCGAGAAATCCATCCAACCTCCCACACAAAAATCCACCCTATGAAAACAACCAGCCAATTAATCAATCGTCCTCGCTTGGTTACCCTCCTGAGCATTGCTCTCACCCTCGCGACCGCAGTCTTGGCGAACGGCCAGGAACTCATCACCAACGGCAATTTCTCCAATGGACTGACCGGTTGGTCCACGAGCAATTTTGGGGTACTACCCGCGGGCCAGTTCGGCATCAACGCCAACGGCCCCACCAATACGTCCGCGGCTTCGGGCAACTATTCCTACGCAGGTGGTAGCACGTATAACCTGCTCATGCAGGACGTCACCGTCACGACTGGCAATGCATACCGGCTCACATTTCTTGCTGGAAGCAAATCCGGTCAAGGGAACGCCAACGGGTTTCTGTCGCTCCGGCAAGCCGCGCTCAGCAACTACAACTCCGCCAGCTTCGACTACAACCCGAGTGATGCCGTGTTCGGGAGTTACACCGTTGATTTTGTTGCGGACACGACGACGATCGGGGTCTGGCTTCGGAGCGACAACACCTACGCGGCCTACGACTCCGTCTCGGTGACGCCGATCGCCAGCGTGGCGAATGCCATGAACTACAGTTCGGCCTCCGGCTACTCGGTGATCTCGTCGGCGCTGACGGGCAGCGGCAAGGTGACTTCAAACGCCGGCACTGGCGGTTTGACGCTGAGCGGTGCAAATACCCACACCGGCGGCACGGAAGTCACTGGCGGCACGCTCTTCGTCACTGGCGCCGGCACTTTGGGCGCAACCAACGGGACCGTCACAGTCTCCGGTGGGGGCATACTCGATCTGCGGAACCAGCAGACCCGCACCGGCACCATCTCCATGACCAACGAGAATGCCAGGATCCTCAGCGGCGACAGCACCGGCTCCATCGTCAACAACGGCGGCGCATTCCAGTTTGGCGGCGGTTTGCTCGATGTGCCGCTATCGGGCACCGGCGGGATGAACGTGACCGGGGGTGGGGGGATCAGTTCCAACAACACCTACACGGGTGCCACCACGATCTCGGCCACGACGGGTTGGTATGGACAAAACCAACTTTTCGTTAACAACGCCAACGCCTTGGGCGCAGCCTCGGGCGACCTGACGATCTCTGGTGGATATGTCAATCTGCAAAATAACACGATCACCCGCTCCGGCAATTTGACGATCTCCGGGGGCGCACTACAGACCGGAACGGTCAGCAAGAGTGGAAGTGACTACGACATCCAAGGAGGCTCGGTCGGCGCTGTGCTCGCCGGCACTGCGGGCTTGACCAAGAGTGGCTCAGGCAACGCAGCTCTCGGCGGCGCAAATACCTATTCCGGCAACACGACTATCAATGGCGGCACCCTGAGTGTATACTCGGCCGGGGGATTGGGTAACGCCACCGCTGCGGTCACGGTCAACACCGGTGCTACCCTCTACACCGACAGCGGTCTGACAATTTCCCGCACGGGAGATGTGACGGTGAACGGTGGCAGTCTGACCACTGACAACAACAACTTCGGGACTATTAGCGTCAGCGGCGGTAATTTCACTGCCAACAATGCGGCCGTTTTGGCGGTCAAGCTCGCCGGCACGGCAGGATTGACAGTTGGGGGGACAGGGGAAACCTATCTCTGGACGGACTCCTCCTATACGGGGGCGACGGTTATCAGTAGCGGGCAACTGACCTTGGGCGGGCTTGGAGCGATCTCGAACCAAAGCAGGTTGCAAATTGACTCGGGGGCTGCGGTTAATCTGACCGGACCTTATGCGGCCAACAATATCAATCGCACTTTCGCCGGGCTGACCGGCGCGGGCGTGCTCGATGGTGCCGGCGGCACCGTGACAATCAACAAGACCTCCGGCACCGACACCTTCAGCGGTTCCGTTCAGGGCGCGCAGGGCTTGATCAAGAATGGCGCTGGCACGCTGATCCTCTCCGGCACCAACACCTACAATGGCACGACCACCATCACCGCCGGAACGCTGCTCCTCAACGGCTCCACGGCAGCAGCCAGCGCGCTCACCGTGCAAACCGGCGGAACGCTCGGCGGTAACGGCACGGTCGGCGGGTTCACCACGGTGAACGGCGATCTGAAGCCCGGCAACAGCCCGGGCACACTCGCGTTCTCGAGCGGACTCACCCTCGCAAGCTCCTCGAATACCACGATGGAGATCACCGGAATCGGTGCGGGGCTGTTCGACCGTGTCGTCGTCACCGGCCAGCTCGCCTTCGGCGGAACTCTGTCCTTGAACAACACCGGATACACAGCCGTCTACGGGAATAGCGTCGATCTCTTTGACTGGACGACAACGACAGGAAGTTTCTCCGCGATCAACGGCACAGACCTCGGCGGCGGGTATTCATGGGATACCAGCAATCTCTACTCCACCGGCGTCATCACCGTCGTTCCCGAGCCCGGCACCTGGGCGTTGCTTATGGTTGCGGGAGGATTGGGAATGCTGGGAATCCTGCGCCGTCGGTCAAGGCAGGCTTGATCCCCGGCGAAGACCTCGACGGGATTGCAAACCGTCGTGAAGCCCTTGGCCTCAGCCACCGCCTTGAGCCGGTAAAGCGCGGTCTTGTTTTGTAGAATCGCATCCGGTCCTTGCTCCCCGGCCCTGGCGGCGGCATATGTGTTGGCAACCGCCGGGATCGTCGCAACCGACTTCGCGCGCAGCAACCCCACACCTTCAAGAACCAGACCATCCATGACCTTCTCGAAACTCCTGCTGCCGCTGCTTGCCTTTCCCTTCGGTCTTCTCCTTGCGGATGAGCCTGCAAAGCCGAACATCATCCTCATCATTTCCGACGATCAGGGATTCTGCGACTACGGCTTCATGGGCAACAAGGACGTCCGCACTCCGCATCTGGATCGCCTTGCATCACAGAGCCTGGTTTACACGCGTGGCTACGTGATGCCGGTTTGTTCTCCGTCGCTGGCCTGTTTGCTCACGGGCAAGCTTCCGCACGCTCATGGCATTACTGGCAATGATCTCGAGAAATGCGCAGCACCTGTAAACAAGGAAGATCGCTCGCCTCTGGTGAAGCAGTTGCTGGGAAATTCCTTCCTGCTTCCGAAGTCCTTGAGTGATTCCGGGTATCTCACGTTCCAGACCGGGAAACTCTGGAACGTCAGCTACTCGGATGTGGGGTTCAGCTCCGGCATGACCTCGACCGAAGGCCGGCATGGGGAGGCTGGTTTGACGATTGGCCGCGAGGGGCTCCAGCCGATCTACGACTTCATTGAAGGAGCCCAGGAAAAGAAGAAGCCATTCTTTGTTTGGTATGCGCCGATGATGCCGCATCTGCCGCACAACGCGCCTCAAGAGTTTCTTTCGCACTTCCAAGGCAGGGGTTTGACGAAAGAGGCGGAGCAGTATTACGCGATGGTCGAGTGGTTCGATCAAACCTGCGGCGAACTCGACGAATTCCTGACCCGCAAGCATCTCACGGAGAACACGGTTATTCTCTATCTTGCCGACAACGGCTGGGACGGCATCAATGCGCAGAAAGGTCGGCGCGCCAAGCTTTCCCCCTACGAACTCGGCATCCGCACCCCGATGTTCGTTCGATGGCCTGGGAGGGTAACGCCGAAGCGTGACGACGAAACGCTGGCATCGATCATCGACTTCGTCCCGACGATCACGAAGCTCAGCGGAGGCAAATTGGCCGCCGGACTTCCGGGGGTCGACCTCCTTGATAGCGATGCCATGACCGCGAGAAAGTCCGTCTTCGTCGAGGCCTACACCCACGATATCGCGGATCTCACCGATCCGACGAAGAGCCTCGTCACCCGGGTGGTCATCGACGGTTGGTCGAAGCTCCTCGTTCCAGGCAAATCGACCCCGGATACAAGTTTCGCCGATGCCACCAAGGCGACCGCGTTGTATGACCTCAAGGCCGATCCACTGGAGAAATCCGATCTCGCGAAAGAGCGTCCCAAAGAGGTCGCCCGCCTCCAAGGGCTCCTTAAGGAGTTTCCTCCCCCTTCATCGCGCGCCGAATGAGGTGTCGATAAACATCGACCTCGCCGGTCTCGATTCGTTTGAGCTCATGGTCACGAAGAGGAAGCGGAGAGCCTTCTCCGCGCTGCTCCCGGAGGAAGGAGACAGGACCTCCGCGTGAATCGTGCTCACCGTCGCGCTGGCGCACACCGCAGCCAACATGAGGAAAAGAGGGCGGGGGAACATGGTTATTTGCTTGTCATTGTTTTTCCACCGTGAGAGCGAGGCTGCGGCCCGCCGGGATGGTCTGCCCATCCAGCTTCTTCGTGCCGATGCCTCCCAGCGTGAACTCGCGCAGGGCGATCCCGCCATGCCGCACATGGAGTTCGGCCTTGTCGCCGTCCACTTTGCAGGTGCCCCAGGCTGAGCCGTTGCTCCAGAAATAGTTCCCGGGCTTGCCGGTGAAGCTCATCGTCTGGTCCACGGCTGAGTAGTTGAAGCCGCTCAAGGCCGGTATCACTCCCCAACTGGCCATCGACCGCGCGTAGTTGTTCCCGGCCTCGGGCTCGTTGAACGGGTTGCGTTTGCGACCGTTGAAACGCGCGCGGATGTCGCGGATGCATTGCAGCCCGTCCGCCGTTTTTTCCTCCTGAAGCATGCCGATCGCTGCGGCATATTCGAATCCGGTCATGGCTTCATTGACGTAGGGAAACGGGACTTTCAGGCGCGCCCTGGGCCACCCGGCCATGATCAGGCCGCTTTCATCGCCGGCGACAAAGCTCCGCATGTTGTTGAAGTGATCCTTGAAGCTCTCCAGACGGTTGTATTTCATGATGCTGCCGAGCGTCGTGCGGATATTTTCCGGCTTGGCCAGATAACCGAGGCCGCAGATGTGGGCCATCATCTGCCCGACCAACTGGTCCACCAGGCAGGCCTCACCCATTTGGAAATCGGGGATCTTCGCCCCGGCCGCCGGGTCCGCCCCAAGCTCCTCCCTGAACTCCTTGCGGATGACCTGCCCGGCCATCGGCGGACGGATCTGCTGGATGTAATATTCGCCGTTGAACAGATTCGCATCCGTCCATTCGCTTCCCCGCTGGAAGAGCGCGCGGCATTTTTCGGCGAAGGGCTTGTCGTCCAAATATTTTGCCATTTCCTCGCCGGCGCGCAGTGCCCCCAGATACCAGAACTGCATCTGCGGGTTGGGGCCGTAGTATTCGACGTCCATCGTGTTGTGCTGGCAGCCCTCCATCACGCCATCCTGGTCGGCGTCCCATCCCCCCTCGACCCAGGCGAAGGAAAGGGCGTTCTTCCCGTTCTCCCAGCTCCGGCGGAGAAACTCATCATCCCCCGACATCTGCCAGTCACGATAGAACCTCATGATTGTGCCCATCTGGCCATCGGCCGCCGTCACGCCGTATTCCTTGGCCCGCGTTTCCAGCGGGAGAAGGACGCGGGTGCACATCATGCCATCGGCCCGGGTGGCATGGTTGAATTCGATGTCGCGCATCGAGCGTGCGAGGTCGCCGAAGAGAAACGGAACGGCCAGCTCGTAGTTGTAAACATGATTCGGCGATCCTAGGAATGCGCCGACATCCTCCATCGTGCCCTCCCAACCCATCAACTGGCCGCCAGGCAGGCGGAACATTGTTTGCGAACGCAGGGCGCTGAGATTGAACAAGGCCGCCTCCTTCGCCTCGTTCGGGTAGCTGCTCCCGCAGAGCGCGCCGACGAAAGACGCGGTTTCCTCCTCCAATCCCCGGATACGCGGCACGGTCTTGACCGCGACATCCCAGGCATCGGCGTATTTCGTGGCGTAGTAGTTGGTGAAAGGCACCGACGACCAGGCCGTGCGATTTGGGAAATGCCACGTCAGGTAAAAGGGGAATCCCTTGGTCTCGCCCGGCGCGATCACCGCCTTGATGGCCAGCGAGGCCATCGGGTCGTCATCGACCAAGGTCGCCTTGTCCGTCAACACGCCGTCCGCGCTGAAGTCCTCCCAGAAATCCACCAGCGCCCGGGCCCACATGGCGGACACAGATGAACGGCGATAGCTCACCCCTTCGGTCGCGCTGGTCGTCAGCGCCATGGTGCCCCAGGCGGGATCTTTGGGATCCACTCCGTCCGAATACATGTAAAGACCACGCACGTCGGCCGGCACGAGATCCTCCTCTCCGGTGTTTTCACGGTAGCGGTTCCGGTTGGCCTTGGCTCCGATCGGGACGTTTTCCCGGAAACTTTTCTCGCGCTTGGTGCCGTCCTTGCCGATGAAGTTGCGCAGGCTTCCGCAGACAGCCACCTCGATCGGATTGTCGGTGATGTTCGTCACCTCATAAGTCAGTGCCGCGATGGGGATGCCGCTGTCGTCGCTGTTGCCCGGGATCAGCGGATTGAACCCCTTGATGCGAACCTTCACCGGCATGCTCTTGTCCGAGAGATTCACCTGCCCGAACGGGTAGGCCGCGTCAAAAGATGATGCGGTTTCGAAGCGGGGCAGCCCGTGGTGGTTTAGCGCGCGGCCCTCCTTATGCTGGAATTCCATGTCGTCCAGAGGGCCGAGCAACGCCTTGGTGCGGGTCTTGCCGTTCTGCTCGCGGACAAAGATGGAAAAGAACGGCGCATCGTTGCCGTCAACCACTGTGCTGAATCCATGGGCCGGGACATTCATGATCATCCAATCGCGCAGTTCGCCCCGCCCCCCGAGGGACACCGTGCCCGTGCCGATGCCTCCCAGCGGCAGCGCGATGTGGTGGAGTTCATTCGGCCCGTAGCTCTTGAGCACGGGCCATTCGGCCGCGCGGGTCGCCGGGGCGGCATTCAAGTTCCTCATTGTTGCAGCACACTAAGATAGTCCCCGCCGCTCCCGCTTGAAGATTCTGTTCTTATTTTTGTAGAATCGCATCCGGCCCTTGCTCCCCGGCCCCGGCGGCGGCATATGTTTTAGCAAGTTGCCGGGATCGTCGCAACCAAAGGAAAACAAGCCAACCGCCGACGGGTGCAGGACAAAAATCTTCCGTCAGGCAGCAAGGGGTAGCAAGTGGTTCTGCGCGGCCTGAGAGTTGAGGCGGTCTTTCCAGAAGGAATCGAGTCTGCGGCTCGCGTTGATGCAACGGAAAGCGAGGACTTTTTCGG
>JAPLTF010000025.1 GCA_026398275.1 Verrucomicrobiota bacterium | reverse complement strand
GGCCACGATTTTGCACCGCCGCCATCCACTTTTTTACTCTCACCCGCAGGGTGAACAGATAGGACCTCGGAAAGCTTCTCCATCCCGCTGACTTTGCGTCAGTTGCGCCATCCGCGCGATCTTTTCATTTTCCCATTTAGGTTGATGTATCTCGCGTTCATTCGCCGGATTCGCGGGTAAAATCTGTCTTCGGCTTGAGGCGGGCGAGTTCGAGTTCGAGTTTTTGGATTCGCAGCAGAAGGCGTTCGCTGACTTTCCGCAGGTGGGCGGGAACCGCGGCGCAGTCCGCGCAGTGATGGCGGGTGGCATCGGGATCCGTTTTGAGGGGATACTCGTATTTGGTTCCGCAGGACCGGCAGGTGCGGATGCGGGTGGCGGGTTGGGGTTTTGCCATGGGTCTCAGGAAGATTTGGCGCCGCCGTCGAGCAGGAGCCGGCGGTCGCGGGAGCGGGTTTCTCCGATTGCCGTGACGCGAATCGCGGCCTCGTCGGTCACCGGGCACTCGCGTTCGCAGATTCCACAGCCGATGCACAGTGATGGCTCGACATACGGCTGGCGCAATTTGATCGGCGTGCCGTCGCGCCTGGTGATCGTGACCTCGCGGGAAAAGATGGCTTTCGGGGAAACCGGGCAGACCTCCTCGCAGACCACGCACGGAGTCTCCATGCTCCATGGCAGGCAGCGGCCGTGATCGTAGAATGCCGTGCCGATGCGCACCGGTCCCTGTGCGGCGAAGGCCCCCACGCCGGTCTTCTCCTCGATGGAGATCCGCTGGATCGCCCCGGTCGGGCAGACCTCTCCGCAGAGCGTGCAGTTGAGTTCGCAGTAGCCGACCTTCATGTTCAGGATCGGCGTCCAGATCCCCTCGATGCCAGCGGCAAAGATCGCAGCCTGCAGGACATTCGTCGGGCAGACCCGGATGCACTGGTCGCACTTGATGCAGCGCTCGAGGAATTCCTTCTCCTCGACCGACCCCGGCGGCCGGATCACCTTCTTGCTGTAGTTTCTGTCCGAGTCGCCGGACGAGCGGCCGAATCCGAAAAATGCGCCGCCGAGCAGGACTCCGAGAAACGCGCGGCGCGCCGGCACCGCCGGAGCCGTCACCTCGTGCTGAAGCGGCGGCATGAACTTGAACGACAGCGCATCCTCCGGGCAGTCCTCAATGCAGTTGAAACAAACAAAACACTCGCTCTTGCGGAGCTGGGTGTGCGGGTCCGACGCGCCCTCGCAGTTTTTCAGGCACAGGTCGCAATCCACGCACTTCGTGGGGTCTCTCTCGATCCGCCAGAGCGCTGCGGACGAGAGCGTTCCCAGAAATGCACCGAGCGGGCAGAGCACGCGGCAAAAAAACCGCGGGATGAAGACGTTCATTCCCACGAGCACGAAGAGCAGGAACCCGATCGCCCAGGCACCGGCGTGAAAATACTGGCGGACGTAAACGCTGGATGGCGCCGCCAGGTTCAGCGCCGGCAGGATCGCCGTGCTCATCGAGCGGTAGAACAGGCAGATCGGATCGAGGAGCCCGATTTGCAGCGAGCCGAAGAGGGCGGCCACGATCATCGCGATGAGGATGACGTATTTGATCTGATAGATGCTCCGGTAGCGGTTCGACTCGATGCGGACAGGATCGGCGGCCCGGCCTTTTCCGAAGATCCATCCGATGAAATGATGCAGGATGCCGTAGGGGCAGATCCAATTGCAGAACACCCGGCCGAGAAGAATCGTCGGGATGATAAGCAGGAGGCTCCAGAGGAGGCCCTTGTAGATCGCGTGCGTGGTGATCGCGGTCGCAAACGCCACGAGCGGATCGAGCTCGAGGAAAAGCGAGACCGGATATCCCTTCAGATACCGCAGGTCGGTCACGACGACAAAAAACGTGAACAGCGAGAAAAAGAACACCTGCGAGATGCGCCGGGCGGTGCGGATCTTCATGCCTGGACTTCCTTGTAGCGGGTCTGCTTCCAGTTCATGTTTCCGAGCCCGCGATCATTCGCCTTGTGGATGTAGGTGAGTTCGGCGATGTCGCGTTCGAGGAGGTGTGTGTAGCCGTAGCTGTCCACGGCGACCATGTCGGTTCCCGCGACGACGGTTCCCATCTTCTTCACGTCGGAGAGCCGACCGCCGGTCGGGCCGTTTTTCATGAGGACATTCATCCCGTCGAGCACGACGAGCGTCGGCTTCATCATCAGCGCAAAATCCGAGACGATGCTGTGGATGTGCTGGTGGAATTGGTTCCGCCGCCCGCCGAGAAGCCCATACCAGTTCTTCATCGTCATCGAGGCATGGCAGAGGTTGTGGTCCTTGCAGGGCGCGAGCCCGATGACCTTGGTCGCGCGCTTGAACGGCGCATCGAAGAACGACCAGTGGCGCAGGATCTCGCCGTCCATCTGGATCGGAGAAAAAGAATTGGTCTCCGGATAGAGCAGGTCAAGGTGGAGCTCGTTGGCCACCGCAAGCAGCCCGCTCTTGAGGTAGCATCCGGCCGGGCTGTTGATCGGGTTGTCCGCGACAAGGACCTTGGCGGCCCCCGCCTCGAGCACCAAACGGGCAACCGCGCGAAGGGCGTCCGGGTGGGTCGTGGCCGCAAGCGCTGGCGGCCGGTCGAATGCGACGTTCGGCTTGATCACAACGACGTCGCCCTTGCTGATGAACCGCCCCATGCCCCCCAGCGCCCCGATCGCCGCCCGGATCACCTTCTCGTGTTCGGCGCCGTGCGCGATCGCCATCTCCGGAAGAAGCTTGTCGGGGGTCAGCGAATAGCTCGGAAGGTGAAGCCCCTGCTTCTCCTGGAATCCCGGAACAAAATGCCGGCGCTGCCACATGGCCAGCCCGCCGGCGGCGGAGCCCGCGATCAGTGCGCCTGCGGCACCCGCGCGGAGAAGGAATTCCCGACGGCTGATCCGTGGAGTTGGTTCGGATGGGTTGTTCACGGTGTGCTCAGCGCAATTTGTGTTCGAGAACGTTGTCCAGAAATGCCCGGGCGGCAACCGGATCTTGCGTGTCGATGACGCCGCCGAGCTCTCCGCCGCGCTGGTAGATGATCTTCGATTTCCCGAAGTTTGTGGCCTGGAAGATCTTTGCTCCGGAAAAATCCGGGAGCGCCACCGCCTTTCCGCCGTAGCGGCCGCTGAATGCCAGATATGATTCCCACGCCTTGGCCGCGGCTTCCGGCGTCGTGACCATCAGGAAGAAGGTGATCTTTTTTCCTTCGAAATCATAGTTGGCCTGGAACACGTCCTTGAGAAATGCCTGCCCTTGCGCGTTGTCCTGTGTGTAGGCGACGGATCCGGGGACCATCCCCTGGGCGGGAAGGTTCCTGCGCGCGCCGAGGCCGGCATCATCGGCAGGAATCGATTTTGCGAGCTGCCCGGCGATGGATTTTGCGAGGTCGAGCGTCGCGGGATTTTGATCGGATGCGATGACCTGAACGTAGCAATTCCCCTGCCGGAAAAAATACCCCATCTCTCCCGAATATCCGTCCGGCGCAAAGTCCAACGGCTTCCCCTCCGGATCGCGCTCCATTGCAAAGATCCCGAACGCATTGACCGGCGAGTCCATGCGATATTCGTAAACATCCACGTAGCTGCCCTTGTCGGCCGTCCCGGCGAACGATCGGCTGCGGAGCTGCTGGAAACCAAACTCGAGATATGCGGGGGCGCGGCCGTCGATTTTTTCGTAGAGGTTGTCGGCGGAATAAAACTCCGTGTCCCCCATCGGGGTTGTTCCGGGGATTTCGATCGGCGGGCTTTTTGCCGCCGACGGGACGACGGCTTCTTCGTAGCCCCCGGAGGAATCCGGCGATGCGACTGGAGCAACAGGCGTTTCCGCAACCGGTGCCTCGGTGGATTTCAGCGCCCCATCACGAAGGCTGTAAAGACCAGGGTCGAAATTCCGGCCCGCGATCCAGACCGCGGCCCCGATGGCGGCAAGAAGCCCGACAATTGTGAGGCTGATAATCCGTTCGGTAACGGAGACCTTCGTGCGCTTGAACGCGCTCCGCCCCGGACGCGGGGATTCCTGGGCGCGACGGGTCAAGCGAAGTAGCGGTTGGCGCGCCGGATGATTTCCGGATAATCGGTCCCGAACGAACACCCGTCGCGCAGGGCCGCCAGATCAACCTGCCCAGGGGCGCGGCTCTCCGCCGGCAGCGACTGGTAGAGGTCCTTCGCGCCGAGGTGGCCGTCCTGCTCGTAGTAGGTGACGTAGCGGGAGATATCCAAAAATGCGAACCCGGTGGCGGCCGAAAACGCGGCGCACGAGGGGCAGCCAGGGCAGAACGTCCGGCGGTGTGCGAGGACGGTTTCCTTGAGCGCCTCGACATCGGCGAGCTTGAGCGGGCCCTTGAAATCGCGGGCGGCCGCCGTGTTCGCCTCCATCTCCCCGACATTGTTGATCGCCGAGCAGACAGCGGAAATCCTCGGATCGCTATACACGGCCTGGAGGAGCCCCTGGTTTGTGGTGAGGCCGAGCTTGTCGAATTCCGGGATCCGGGCCGGCACCTCGCCCGCGCTCCGCATCGTCTTCATCGCCACCAGTCCGATCCCCGCCTTGTGGCAGGCGCCGACCGCCTTGTCGAAGTCGTCTCCCGGTTTGAAAAATGGCGTGTATTTGAGCATGATCGCATCGACGAACCCGCCCTCCGCCGCGGAATTCAGGCACTCGTTCAGCGTTCCATCGTGGCAGGAAAAACCGACCATTTTCGCTTTTCCCGACTTCTTCAACTGCTCGGCCACCTTTTTGAAAGCATCGCTCTTCGGCCAGTTGACCGCATCCGGCCCATATTCCTTCGGCCCGAGCCCGTGGATGAAAAAGAGGTCGAGATAATCGGTGCCGCAGGCGGCGAGGCGCTTGTCGATCATCTCCAGGAGTTGCTCCGGCCCCTGCCGCGGATGGTCCTTCGAAACCAGGAAGAGTTCCTTCCGGCGCCCGGGATATTTTGCCAGCCACTCGCCAATGATTTTTTCCGAGTTCCCCTTGAGGTAGCAATCCGCCGTGTCGAAATACCGGATTCCCATCGACCACGCGATGTCGAGGTAGTCCGGGCTCAGCGCGGCCATCATCCCGCCGAGGCTGATCAGCGTGACGTCCGGTCCGTTTTTGCCGAGCTTGCGCTTCGGGAGCGGTCCGCCGGACTCGCCCGGCGCCGGGGCGGCTGCCTGCGCGTTCAGGCCGGAGCCGAAGGCCAGCGCGACGGGCGCCGCCATGGCGGTTTTTAGAAAGTTGCGTCGCGAGGTTCCAGGGTCGTTGCTCATAGGTCGTTTAGATTGTCCAAATTGAGTTTCGGCACCCCGCCTTCACAGATTCCGCATCCGCAACCGGAGCGCGCTTTCGAAGAAGGGAATCCTACGCGCAGGCGCAGGCATTCACAAGCCGCAATGTGGAAGCCCCCGGCCATCAAAAGATGAGGTTGGACGCAAGGCCTGACAGGGCGGCACGTCCCCGGCCCGCCGCGTGGGGAACGGTCAGTCCGGAGGCCTGCCTTTCGCGCACCAAGGAAACCCCGCCCACATTTGATCACGCCCTTGAAGGCCGGCCGGATGCTTTTTGGTATTGCGGTCGGGGCGGGAAGAGAAAAAACTGCAGCCCATGAATGAGCCAATTGTCTTCGAGCCGATCCCGATGGAGCGCGTGTGGGGAGGACGGCGGTTTGAGTCGCTTCTCGGCAAGGCCATTCCCCACGGGGTCCTCATCGGCGAGCTCTGGGAGATCGTCGACCGTGAGGACGCGCAGAGCATCGTGCATTCCGGCCCGTTCCGCGGGACGACCCTCCATGAGCTTTGGGCCAATCAACGCGCCGAAATATTCGGCGAAGCGTATGCCGGGCATCCGTCCGCGAGATTCCCGCTGCTGATCAAACTTCTCGACGCGCGGGAGAGGCTGTCCGTGCAGGTTCATCCCCCGCTGGATCTGGCGGAGTCGCTCGGCGGGGAACCCAAGACGGAGGTCTGGTATTTTCTCGATGCCCTCCCGGGAGCAAGGATCTATGCGGGCTTGAAAAAAGGGGTGACGCGCGAAGAGTTTGAAAGCGATCTCCGCACGGGCGAGGTCGAGCGCACGCTGCATGAAATTCCCGTCGTCACCGGGGAAAGCATCTTTATCCCCAGCGGGCGCCTGCACGCGATCGGGGAGGGGAATGTCATCGTGGAGGTCCAGCAGAACAGCGATACCACATACCGCGTCTTTGATTGGAACCGCATGGGGCTCGATGGCCAGCCCCGCGCCATGCACATCGAGGAGTCGCTTGCCTCGATTGATTTCAACGACTTCGAACCTGCCGTGAGCGGCGTCTCGGAGAAAACCGTGGCCAGATGCCAGTTCTTCGAAGTGGAGAAGGTGGCTGTGGATTCCCCGCTCGATGTCCGGCCCCCGGGGCGCTTCGCGCTCGTGGCCGTCACGGAAGGGACGATTGTGTGCGGAGGAAAACCGTTCGCAAAAGGTGATTTCCTGATCGTTCCGGCATCCGGGGCAGGTCTGGAATTGATTCCCCAGGACGGGCCGGCAGAGATCCTGAGGACGACGCTTCCGGTCTGATCCGGCCTACGCGAGGGCTTTGATCAGGAGCGTGGCATTGTGCCCGCCGAACCCGAACGAGTTGCTGATCACGGTCTTCAGATTTGCCTCACGCGCGACATTCGGCACGCAGTCGAGGTCGCACTCGGGATCCGGATTATCGAGATTGATCGTGGGCGGGACGACGCTGTTCTTGATCGCAAGGGCGCAGGCCGCGAGCTCGACGCCGCCCGCTGCTCCGAGCAGGTGCCCGGTCATGGATTTCGTCGCGCTGACCATCACCTTTTTCGCATGGTCGCCCAAGGCCGTCTTGATCGCCTTGGTCTCGCAGATATCCCCGAGGCCGGTGGAAGTGGCGTGGGCGTTGATATAATCAATGTCCTCCGGATTCACCCCGCCATGCCCCATCGCGATTTTGATCGCGCGCGCGGCTCCCTCGCCCTCCGGCATCGGGGCGGTCATGTGGTAGGCATCGGCCGTGCAGCCGTAGCCGGAGATCTCGCAATAGATCGGCGCTCCGCGGCGCTTGGCGTGCTCGTATTCCTCAAGGACCATGATCCCGGCGCCTTCGCTCATGATGAAGCCGTCGCGGTCCCGGTCAAACGGACGGCAGGCCTTCTCCGGCTCGTCATTCCGCAGGCTCACGGCCTTCATGGCCGAGAATCCGCCGATGCCGAGCGGGGTGATCGTGGCCTCGCATCCGCCCGCAAGGAAAATGTCCGCATCGCCGAACTTGATGATGCGCCAGGCCTCGCCGAGCGAGTTGTTCGCCGTGGCGCAGGCGGTCACGATGCACATGTTCGGGCCGCGGAGATCGTATTCCATCGAGACGATGCCGCTGGCCATGTTCGAAATCATCATTGCGATGGTGAATGGCGAAACGCGTGACGGCCCCCGCTCGAGCAGGCGCTGGCACTCGTCCTCCATGCTGCGCAGCCCGCCGATGCCGCTGCCGATCATCACGCCGAAGCGGTTGTGATCCACCGCATTGAGGTCGATCCCTGAATCCTCCAGGGCCATCTTGGCCCCGGCCATGGCAAACTGGGTGAAGCGGTCGGTGCGCTTCGCGGACTTGGGATTTTTGAAATATTTCGCGGGCTCGAAATCCTTGACCTCGCCGGCGATCTTGCAGGCGAAAGCCGTCGAATCAAAAGCGTTGAACCGGCCGATGCCACTGCGCCCCTCGATCAGGGATTGCCAAAATGTCGGGAGGTCATTGCCGATTGGCGTGACAACTCCGATGCCGGTCAGGACTACTCTTCGTTCGCTCATGTGTGTGATGATGTTGGCTTTGTTTCGATTGCGAAACGGTCTACTAGGCGGGATGTCCGCAGGCTTGGCAATGAAATTATTTTCGTTGGACGATCAATCGTTAGAACAAAGCGGGTTTTCTCCGCTCGTTCAAGCTTCCACAACGCGGGCAGATCGCGAGGACAGCCGGGGAATCATCTGCAAACTCCATGCTGCAGACCCCGCAGCGCAGGCGGTTCCGGAGCGCCCGGTTCGCCGTCTGCCGCCGCGCGATCTCGTAGCTGATCCAGACAAAAAAGATCCCGGAGAGAAAAACCAGGAGGCAGATGAACACGAGCCATGAAAGTTCGATGCGGATCATTGGGGTGCCAGGGGATGCACGTCGGTCCCCCATTGAAATGTCACCACCCCCCACGATGCTTCCGACGGGTCATGGGCAAACTTCAATCCGCGCAGAAGGCCCGCAGCGCGGAGATCCAGCGCGGAATTTCCGGAGCTGTGCTGCTGGAAAATGTTCGTCACCTGGCCATCCGCACGCACGGCGACAAGAAATGCCGCCGGCTCCGGATCGAATCCCTGCGGAACGGGAAACACCGTTCCTTCCGGCAGGGCGGAGATTCGCGTCGCGAGGGCATCCGTCGAAACCAGTCTGGTCGGGGAAGGCAGCGGCGGACCTCCGGCGGGCCTGGAATTTCCTGACCTGACAGAAACCGGTCCGGCAAATGAATGCGGTGCGGGAGCGGAGTTTGTGGTGTGAGGAGGAGGATCGAGCGCGAGCTTGTCGGAGGCGTATCGGGGAATGTAGGCCACCGGAGGGAACGCCACGGGAAGGTCCAGGCCCCGCCCCGGTGCGAAGACCGCCGGATCCGAAGATCGCAGCAGTCCTTCCAGACGCGGGGCATCCGGAGCGGTGGCGGGGATGAAGTAGACCTGGGCCGGGTCCAGCCCCGCATTTTCCGGCCGGGGGTAGATGATGGAGAACGCAAAGAACAGGCCGGCATGGAGAATGGCGGCCAGCACGATGGTCGCGGGCAGCATGAGGTGCAGGTGGTGCCGGCCGGGCCACTCGAAGATCAGCGAGTCCTTCATCGCGGGCTTTCCGATGTGGCGATCACCGTCGGATACCCGAGCTCGAGCGAGACGGCCATCACGTGCGCGATCAGGTCGAACGGCGCGAGGCGGTCGGCTTTGATGACGATCGTCCGCTTGCGCCCGTGCTGGGACTCCAGCCTGGCTCGCAGGGTTTCGAACGAGACCTGCTGGTTTTCAAAATACACCGCGGAGGTCGGGGCCGCGGTGACGCTGATGACCTGCGGATCGCGCTGCGGGGCGAGAAGAAACGGGGAATCCGGCACGGCCACGGCCACGCCGGGCTGCAGGAGAAACGATGTGCTCAGAAGAAGAAAAAATACCAGGATGAGCACCACGTCGAGCGCGGGCGCCACGAAGATGAGGGCCGGGTGGGGCTCTGCTGTGCGGACCAGCTTCACTGCGCGGGCGGCGGATTGTTGGGGCCGCAGAGGATCTCGATCGTCTCGATCGCGGCGCGCTCGATGTCGTGCAGGACCGCATTCACCCGGGCGGAGAGGTAGCTGTGGGCGACGAAGGCCGGGATTGCTACCGTGAGGGCCGCCGCGGAGGTGAGGAGGCTCTCGTAGACCCCTCCCGCGATCTCCGAGGCGGTGGCATATCCTCCATGGGCGGAGATCTGCTGAAAGGCGGTGAGCAGGCCGAGGATCGTCCCGAGCAGCCCGATGAGCGGGGTGGCGTAGGCGATGGTTCCCAGCAGGGCGAGGTTGCGTTCGAGGCGGGGGATCTCAAGCTGCCCGGCCTCCTGGGCGATCTCGCGCAGCTCTGCGCGGGGCGCGCCGTGCTTCAGGATCACGGCGTGAAGGACGCGCGGCACCGGTCCCGGCGTTCCCGCGCATTCCTGCAGGGCCTCGGCAAAGTTGCCGCGCCGCAGGAGGTTGGCGAGCCCCCGGATAAAATCCCCGGTGTGGATGGAGGATCGGTGGAGCGAGAGAAGTCGCTCGGAGAAGACTCCCAGAGCCGTGATACTACAGAGGAGGATCAACCACACGAGCGGGCCGCCTTTTTGCACAAGTTCCAACATGGTCGCAGCCTCTTAGCATTCCCCGGCGGTTTGGGCGAGTCCGGATTTTTGCGCGGCGGCTGTGCCGTCAGCGCTCAGCGTTCGATGAACCCGGGCGGAAGCTCCGGCGCGGTCGAGACGTCGTCCATGATGCTGGAGGCTTTGGAGCTGTCGATGATCCCACGGTAGAACAGGGCGGACGGCCGCAGCAGGCGCTTCTTGGAATCGCTGTCGAACTTTGCCATGCCGAACGGCGCCTTGTAGCCCTGGTGCCATTCGTAGTTGTCCACCAGCGTCCAGACGAAGTATCCGCGGACATCCGCGCCGTCCGCGATCGCCTCCTTCACTTCCAGGATGTGGTTGAAGAGGTAGCGCACGCGCTTGACGTCCTTCGAGGTGGCGATTCCGTTTTCCGTGACGATGACCGGCTTGTTGTAGCGCTTCTGAATATTTTTGATCTGCTTGTAGAGCGAGCGGGGCTGGATGATCCACCCGAGGAGGCTGTAGTTGCGGCCGCGGCGGAACTTGATCGCGAGCAGCGCGGTGAAGTCGGGATACTCGGTGTAGTAGTAGTTGAAGCCGATCAGGTCGCAGACATCGAACGTCTTGTCGAGGTGCGTGTAGTTGATCCGCTGCATGAGGTTGTAGTAGGCCCCGGTGGGGTCGCAGAGCCCGTGCTCCCAGTAGGGCATCGCGGAGATGCTCAGAATCAGCGCGTCCTTCCTGTGGCTGCGAACGATCTCCGCGGCCTTGCGGAATCCCCAGACGCTTTCCTCCAGCGCAGCGGCGTGCGTGCCGAAGCTGAGAAGATACCCGGGCGGCCAGGTGGCGCTGATGTAGCCGAGCGCGAGGTCGCCGTTCGGCTCGTTTTGCGGCGCGTAGATTTTGACGTAAGGAGCCATCGCCTTTGTGACCTTCTCCACATACAGGGGCCACCGCTCGCGATACAGCGGGTGCAGCCACCGGGAGTTCCTCCCCTTGGCGACCATCCACGAGGGAAATGTGAAATGCCAGAGCGTGACAATCGGCTCGATGCCCGCGGCCTTGAGCTTGCGAGCCATCTCGACATAATGGCGGAGGGCGGCCTCGTTGTAGCGGCCGGGCCCGGGCTCGATCCGCGCCCACTCGACCCCGAACCGGTAGTGGTTGACCCCGACTTTTTTCAGGGCCTCGAGGTCGCGGTCAAAATTCGACCAGCTGAAGACCGCCGTGTCGCCTTTTGGGGGCACTCGCCCGGCTTCCGCGAACAAATCCCAGTCGGTCTTGAAGTCGTTCGGCGATCCGGGTTTTTCCCCACGGTCCTCATTCTGGAAGGCGCTTGAGGCGATCCCCCACCAGAATGGGCCGGTGTTGACTTTGGAGACCGGTTTGGAGCGATCGATCCTCGGGGTGGGAGGAGGGGTGATGCAGCCGCCGAGCGCCAGCACCGCCGCAACAACCAGAAAGAATTGCGCGCTTTTTCGCATGCCAGTTCTCTCGCAGGAAGCCGCCGGAGATGCGAGGCGAAATTCCTTTTGAAACCTCCGCGCTCGCCGGGGTTTTCGCGTTACCGCCTTGGCATCTCCGCTGGCTTCAGCGACAATGGTGCCCGAATGTCAGCCGAGGCCAAACCATCCGTCCTTCTCTCGCGGGGCTTTCCTGCCGATTCCGCCGCCCCGGAATTTTCCAAGTGGTTTGAGGCGCTTCCCCTGCAGGGCGCGGACGCCGGTCGCGCCGCCGCCCCGACCCGTCGATTGGATCCCCGCCCCGCCGGTTCCTCGCGGGCCCGCCCCTCGGACGCCGGTCATGGATCCCTCCCGGGCGCGGCACTGTTTTCGGAATCCGCCGGGCTGGCGCTTGGCACGGAGGTGCACGAGGCACTTGCCGGGATCGAGTGGTTTCCCTGCCCGTCACTGCCTTCCAATTTGTCTCCCGGGGCAGAAAAAATGCTTGGGCAATTTCTTGCCGCACCGGAGATCGCGCCCGTTTTCGTGCGCCCTGCGGGAAATTCCGAAGTCTGGCGCGAGCGATCGGTCGCCTGCCGTCTCGACGACACGGTCTACTCCGCGCAGATGGACCGGGTGGTGGTGACGGCACCGGCCTCAAAAGCCGAAAAGGGCCGCATTCTGCTGGTGGATTTCAAAACCGATCAGGGGGAGCCGGACGAGATCGCCTCCCGCTACAAAGCCCAGCTCGAAATCTACGCCAGGATCCTCGCGGCATGGTCTGGCGGACAGCATGACATTGTTGCCGCCGTGGCCACGATCCGGAAGCCCGCACTCGTCAGGGTCTGTTGAGGATCCCCGTCGAGGCTCTCGGGAGGAGGATCTCCAGGGAAAACCGCTCCACTTTTCCAGAAAGGTTGGCCGAGAAGACCGTCAGCTCCGGGTTGAACTCGGCGAGCACCTGCCGGCAGGCCCCGCAGGGGCTGGGCACCTCATCCGACTCAGCGGCTATGGCGAGGCATTGAAAATCCCTCTTCCCTGCAGCCACGGCCGCTCCGATCGCCACCCGCTCCGCGCACATCGTGAGCCCGAAGCTGAGGTTTTCGACATTGCACCCGAGGAAAACCGAGCCGTCGCCACAGAGCAGCGCCGCGCCCACGGGAAACCCGGAATACGGCGCGTGCGCGTTCCCGCGGGCCTCGATGGCAGCACGAATCAGCGGGGAATGGTCCATGGGATAATGCGTTTCACGACTTGTGCAAACCTACCAACTGTGCTTGATTCCTGCACGATGAAAACTGGGCTCACCGAGGCATCACCCGCGAAGGCTCTGTTGGAGGAACTCGAAATTTTCCGAGGGATTTGTCACGGGACGCTGGATTCCATTGGCACGAGGCTCGATGAGCAGATCGACGCCATCAAGTTCCGGATCGAGGCGCTCGGGTCCGGGGAGGATGTGCCCAGCGGAAAAAACCGCGACATCCGCGACATGCTGACGCTCCTCAGGAATGCCGGCGTCAAACCCGAAAAGGGCCGCCGCAAGGATTTGAAAAAGCTCGATTCCGTCTCGGAGGATCTCACCATGATGGTCGAAAACTGGTGATGAGCGCCCGTGAGAATCCTCATTGCCATTTTTGCGCTGGTCTCCACCGCCATGGCCGCTGACGAAAAAGCCGTGTTGGGCGGAGGGTGCTTCTGGTGCATCGACGCGGTCTATCACGGGCAGCCGGGCATCAAATCCGTGGTGAGCGGATACGCGGGCGGCACGGTCCCGCATCCCACCTACGAGCAGGTTTGCACCGGAACAACCAGCCATGCCGAAGTTGTCGAGATCACGTTCGACCCGGCGCTGACCACGTATGAAAAAGTGCTGGGCCTCTTCTGGGATGCCCATGACCCGACGACCCTGAACCGCCAGGGGGCGGACGCGGGAACCCAATACCGATCGATTATCATCGCCCAAAATCCGGCGCAGCTCGCCGCTGCGGAAAAATCCAAGGCCGCCGCGCAGCCGAAGTTCCGCCAACAGATCGTCACCGAGATCGTCGAGGGCAGGGAGTTCTATCCGGCGGAGGAGCACCATCAGGATTTTTACGAGCGCAATCCCGACTACCCCTACAGTCGCGCGGTCATCGCGCCGAAGCTCGAAAAGCTCAAGGCCGGTTCCCATTAGCCCCCCGTTCCCATGAACCCGAAAGCGGAGAAGAGGCCCGCGCATCACGCGAGAAGGCGCGAATGGCAGGGACAGACAAACTCACCCTGCAGTCGATCTCCCATCTGTCTTTATCTGCATGATTTTATTCGCGCCTATCATTCGCGGGCAACTGCCTGATTGAAGATGAAGATCCCGTCGCGAGGTGCCGCAGACAACCCGCCCAACCGGTTCGAGCGCCTGATGGTGGAATTGGATGAACCCGCCGAGCGGAATCCCCGCACGCAGTTTCTCCGCGAGTCCGCCTGCTCGATCATCTCGCGCAACGACAGCCCGGACATCGGTTTCAGCGCCAGCCTCAACCCCTACCGCGGCTGCGAGCACGGCTGCCCGTATTGCTACGCGCGGCCGTATCACGAATATCTCGGGTTTTCCTCAGGGCTGGATTTTGAGACCCGGATCATTGTCAAAGAAAATGCCGCCGGGCTTCTCCGCGAGGAGCTCACCGCGCCGCACTGGAAGCCGGAGGTTCTGGCCATGAGCGCGATCACGGACTGCTACCAGCCGGTCGAAAACCGCCTTGGGATCACGCGGCAGTGCCTGCAGGTGCTGGCGGATTTCCGCAATCCGGTCGGGGTCATCACGAAAAACCACCTCGTCACGCGAGATCTCGACATCCTCGCTGCGATGGCGGCGGAGGGACTCTGCTCTGCGCACATCTCGGTGACCTCGCTCGACCCGGAGCTCTCGCGCCGCATGGAGCCGCGCGCATCGCTGCCGGACCACCGCCTCGACGCCATCGCCAGACTCGCGGGGGCGGGCATCCCGACCGGAGTCGTTATCGCGCCGGTCATCCCCGGCCTGAACGACCACGAGATTCCCGCCATCCTCAAGGCCGCCCGCCAGGCCGGGGCGACCCGCGCCTCCTACAGCATCATCCGCCTCCCGCACGCGGTGAAGGAAATTTTTGCGGGCTGGCTCGAGGAACACGTCCCCGGCAGCGCAGACAAAATCCTCGACCGCATCCGCGACCTGCGCGGCGGCGCGCTGAATTCCTCGCGTTTCGGCGAGCGGATGCGCGGCGGAGGCTTCTGGTCGGACCAGATCCAGACGCTGTTCTCCCGCTGCCGCGCACGGGAGGAATACGAGGAGGACCATTTCGAATACAACGTGAGCGCATTCCGGCGCCCGCCCGCCCCCCAACTCGCCTTCGATCTCTGAGCCGAAATATAGGGTTCCCCCTCCAACAACAAATGCCACGCCGGGCTTGGAGGAGGAAATGGCAGCGACGATTTCCGGCACGAGCGGCAGCAAATCGCCGAGCCTGTTCGAGCGGGCACGCAACACGACGAGGGCAATCCCGAATTTCGTAAGGGATTGCTGGAATGAAAGGTTCCGGTCCATCGTCACAAACACGTCGAATTCTTTTTCCGCGAGCGCGAGCAGGCGTCCGTTCTTGATTCCATCCAACCCAGTTACGCCGGAATCCGGCACTCGTGCGGGGCCAGATGCCGCCCGAGGCGTTTCGGCACGCACTCGTCAAGCAGCACCCGCATAGGCTGCTTCCCGGATGATCAGGGCCGTCGAGTCCTCGAGAAAGGTGATCACCTTGTCATGTCCGACGGAGGGAAAATCTTCCAGAAACTCATCAATCGAATCCCCCGCCTCCACGTAATCCAAAAGCGTCTGGATCGGAACCCGCGTGCCCGCAAAGCACGGCGTCCCGCCCATGATCCCGGGGTCGATGGAAACAACCTCCATGTCGCAAGCATCGCACAGTTGCGCCCTCTTGCCAAGCTTGGGAGCGAGGCTCTGTCTCTCGTCCGAACCCGAATATGTTGGGTCACACGGTTTGCCCTCCCCTCGCTTTCCATTCTTCCGGTGGAGCAGCAGCGAAAAGAAGAACGAAGCAAACTACCAAAACAGGACATCCAGGCCTTCGAATCGCCGAAAGTGCCCGTCGGTGGTTGCCAGAAGCACCCCGCACTGAACAGCCACAGCCGCGATCCAGATGTCATTTTGCGGGACGGGCGTTCCGTCCCGCGCCAACTGCGCCGCGATTTTCCCGTATTGCAGGGCGGTTTCGTTGTCGGTGCCCAAGACATATGCAGCCACAAGGAACCGCTCGATTTTTCCGAGATTTTCCTCGGTCCGGGCCGACTTGAATGCCCCGTAGTAAAGTTCTCCCAAGGCGGTCTGTGGAACATACAGCTCCTCGAAGGCGGCCAGTTTGTCGGATACCGCCTCTGCGTTGCGGAAGTGGCGGACAATGACGCTGCTGTCCAGCAAAACGCTATTTCCAGTCATCGAGATCGAGCCGTTCGCCTTCCTCGCGCACGGCCGTTTCAAAGGCCATGCCTTCCTCTCCTCCCAAACACCCCGCCGTGGCTTTGATGGCCGCAAGGCGCTCCTCCCGCCGATGCGGATTGAGGCGGCTGACATAGTGCGCCACCTCCACCAGCTTGGGTGCCGGCAGCATCTCAAGGTCTTTGAGAATGGATTCCAATACGCTCATGCCCGAAAACTGCCACATTCCTCCCAAGCACGCAACCTTGCGCCTTATGCCGGATAAAATCACGGCTCGGACGGAGCCTCGCCCATTTCGGTGCGTCCGTAGTTGCGGGGAATCCCGCGTCGGGTCAACTCGTGGCCGAAAGCAAACGGATGCAACTCCGCCACTTCGGCGGAACTTCCGAAGGAGGCCAGTTCGCGCTGATAGAGCGCACAAGCCAGCTCAAGGCGCAGGCATTCCTCGACATCGCCCCCCCCGTCCTTGAAGGGATGTCATCACAGTTTCAGGAATATCAAATGTCACACCCACGCGGACAAACTTCCGTCGAGGCCTCGTCGAGGATCACGATGTCCGGGCGCAAGCGGGCGTTGATGTCGAGGCTGTCCTGGACGATCTGCTCGTAGTTCGCGATGGTGAAAAACGGGGCGTCGGGATCGCCGTAAATCTGCGAGCGGACCGCGCGTCCGCCGAAGACGAGGCGCAGCGGCAGGCCGGTGAATCTTTTGATCTGCTCCTCCCACTCGGCCTTCAGCGAGGCGGGAGTGACGATCAGCATGCGGCGGGCCTTGCCGAGGTGGTGCAGGAGCGAGCAGGCCGCGATGGCCTGGATGGTTTTCCCGAGGCCCATCTCGTCGGCGAGAAGCGCGCGCTCCTTGAACGCCAGATGGAGCATCCCCTCGCGCTGGTAGGGGAATAGCGGGCTTTGCGTGACGTGCTCCGGATAGCTGCCATCCGCGACCCCGGCCTCGTAGGCCCGGCGGCTGAGGATCCGGTCTTGCTGAAGGGAACGGGTTTCCAGCCAGGGCCGAACATCTTGCGAAATCCGCAAGGACTGGCTCCGGCAGGCATTGAGTTCCTCCATCAATTCTTCCGGGGACAACTCTTCAAGCTGAACGCCCTTGCCGTCGAAGCGGGCGCGGAGTTTGGTCGGGAGTTTCGAGGCGTTGCGCTCGACGCGCAGGCAATTGGCGGATGGGTCTACAACGATGTCCGTGCGCGGCGAAGCGATCCGTTCTGCCGCCTTGAATTCGGCCCTGTGACGGCGAGAGAGCTGGAGAAGGATCGCCTCGATGTGCTTGCAGGCCCCGAGTCCGTTGATGCGGAAATCCGTGCAGGTGCAGGAAAACTGGCGCGACGCGACATCGCGGATCTCTGCCCGGTAGGTCATGCCGCTCGGCGATTGGATCTCGAAACTCGGGGAAATGGGAATCCCTTCCTGCGGGCGAGGAAGCGTTGGGCCTTGACACCCCCCCCCTTGCTCCCTCTTATGCGGGGCCTATGAGGTTTCCGCTCGCGCTGACCGCCCGGATTGCGGGCTACATCATCGGCAAAAAAATCCATGGCGTTGAGAAGTTTGCAACCGTCCTGCAATTGGAGCCGCTCCATACCTGCAACCTCACCTGCACCGGCTGCGGCCGCATCCGCGAGTATTCGCAATCCTTGAAGGACGTCATGTCGCTCGAGGATTGCCTTGGGGCCGCAGAGGAGTGTGGGGCACCGATGATCTCGATCTGCGGAGGGGAGCCGCTCATCTACCCGGAGATCGAAGATCTTGTCGCGGGCCTGCTGGCGCAAAAGCGCATCGTCTACATCTGCACGAACGGCATGTTCATGCGGAAAAAAATGCGCGACTGCCTCGCGGAGGAATTTGCGAGGAACCCGGCGCGCATCGGTCCGAAGATCGAGGTCCTGGTCTCGGAGGAGCTGATCACACGCGAGCAGGCGGAGGCGATCCGCACGCAGCCGCCCGGAATCCGCAACCCGATCGCCCCGTCCCGCTGGATGTATTGGAATGTCCACCTCGACAGCCTCGAGCGCACGCACGACCTCATCGTCGAGCGCGAGGGCGTCTTCAAGGAATGCATCGCTGCGATCCGCATGGCCAAGATCCTCGGCTACCAGGTCGCCACGAACACCACGGTCTACCGCGAGACCGACATGCGCGAGATCGAACAGATGTTCGATTACCTATCCTGGCTCGGCGTCGACGGGCACACGATCTCGCCCGGCTACGACTATGACGCCGCCAAGGAGGACATGCGGAAGCGGCTCAACCTCGAACCCGAAAACTTTTTTCTCACCCGCGAGATGACGAAGGAGAAATTCAAAAACATCCGGGCCTGGGGCGAAAAATACACGCTGTTCGGAACCCCGATCTTTCTGGATTTTCTTGCCGGGAAGCGCGACCTCACCTGCTCGGCCTGGGCGATCCCGACACGAAACATCGGCGGATGGAAGGGCCCGTGCTATCTGATGACCGACGCGCACCACGCCAGCTACCGCGACCTGCTCGAAAAGACCCCTTGGGACCACTACGGCGTCGTGAACGGCAAGGCCCGCGACCCGCGCTGCGAGAACTGCATGGTCCACTGCGGATACGAACCCAGCGCCACGCTCGGCCGCGATGCCCAACCCGGCGACACCTGGGCGAACATCGCCTTCAACTTCGCCAAAAAACCCGCCGCCCGCATCGAGGGCGCCTCGGTGAACCCCTTCAACGGCGTCTCAGCCGGAAAGGGCCACAAAACCGGCCGCCCGGACAAGCAGCCTGTCGGAAAATAGGATTACCGCGGAGCAGGCGTCCCGCCTGCTCGCCCCCCGACACGCAGGCAACCGGGACGGTCGCCCCACGTATCAGACGCCGCCAACCGAGTGGTTGAGCGCGGTTGTCTTTTTCCAGCGGAGCCGGTCGTCTATCGCGGCGGTGATATAGGCCTTTGCCTGAGCCACGGATTCCGTGAGCGGGAGCCCGCGGGCGAGGCCGGTGGCGATGGCGGCGGAGAATGTGCAGCCGGTGCCGTGGGTGTCGGCTCCCCGGATAAAGTCCGCATGGAATTCCTCAAAGCCATCCTCATCCGCGATGATATCCACTGCGGTGCGGGACTTGAGGTGGCCGCCCTTGAGCAGGAACGGGACGCGGTATTTCCGAACGAGCGCGCGCCCAGCTTCCTTCATTTCATCAAGGTCCCGGCAGGGCATCCCCGAGAGGATGCGGAGCTCGTCGAGGTTCGGAGTGACGAGTGCAGCGAGCGGAAAGAGAAGGTCCTCGTAGGCGGCGATCGCGGACTTTTTCAAAAGTGGATCGCCGCTCGATGCGACCATCACCGGATCCACCACCAGGGGCGGAAGCTTGCGGAGCTTGCCGAGTTCGGCTGCGACCGCCCGGATGATCGGAGCGGAGAAAAGCATGCCGGTCTTGATGGCCGACACCGGGAACGCCTGCAGGCTGAGCCGCACCTGCTCGGCGACGATCCGCGGCTGGATCGCCTGGATGGACGAGACCTTTCCCGGCACCTCCGCCACCACGCAGGTGATGGCGGTCTGCGCATATCCGCCCAGCGCGGTGATGGTCTTCAGGTCGGCCTGGGCGCCCGCTCCGCAAGAGTTGTCCGAGCCCGCAATCGTGAGGACGACCGGGCGCATCATCTCGAGCGCGTGGCTTGCAGGATGAAGAAGATGAGCTGCCCGAGCGCCGCCACAAATGCCGCGACATACGTGAGTGCCGCCGCGTCGAGAACCTCGTTGACCCCGCTCGCTTCCTCGCCCTGGCGGATCATTCCCATCTGCTGGAGGATCACCTTCGCCCGGCGGGAGGCATCGAATTCCACCGGCAGCGTGATCAGGTTGAAAACCACCAGCACCAGGAAGCAGGCGATCGCCACCATCACGAGGTGAAACGCGTGAAAGAATAGCCCTGCTATGAAAATGACCGGTAGGATTTGCGAGGCAAATTGCGTGGCGGGCACGGCCATCATCCGCCATTTCAACGGCGCATAAGACTTCGCGTGCTGGATCGCATGCCCGCACTCGTGGGCGGCAATTCCCAGGGCCGCAACCGACGGCGTTCCGTAGACCTCGGGCGACAGGCAAAGCCGGTTGTGCGTGGGATCGTAGTGGTCGCCCAGGGCGTCACGGATGGCCACGATCTCGACATTATTGATGCCGGCCGCGGCAAGGATCCGCTGCGCGGCCTCGGCCCCGGTGAGGTTTGATCCGGCACGGACCTGGCTCCAGCGCTTGAACGCGCTGGATACTTTCGACTGGGCCCAGAGCCCGATCAACATCGGCACAGCGATCAGAATTATCCATGTCATCATGATGGAAATACATACGAATTTTTCAGAATTCTGCAACCCGTGTGTCTGAGTGGCTGTTCCGCGCTGGGCTAGCACTCCATTGTGGCGCAGGCGTCTCGCCTGCGTTCTGGTTCGCTTCGCAGGCGGGACGCATGCGCCACATGTGCTAAATCGACGGCATCAGGAGCGGGAAGAGAAAATTTTGTCCGAGACGTTCCTTGATGATCCCATTCTGCGTGTTCTCCGCTTGAAGCGCGGAGGGCGACATGGCTGGGAAGTTCACGGTGTGATCGAAGAACCTTTCGGCGCAGGCTGCGGGCGAGAGAGCGGTCTCTCCCACCCAATCTGCCCGAGCGGGCGCTCCGAGCTTCGGATTCCAGGCGGCGCAGGCGGCCAGAGACTCGCGGGGGGGAACCGCCAGGATCTCCAACTGAGCTTCGAGAGTTAGTCGGCTGAATGGAACCGGGCTCCCCGGGTCGCTCAGATATTGCGGAGCTTCCGCAAGCGCCCGGCAGGGACCGGGCAGCAGGGTTTTCCAACTCCGGAATCTGGATCGTTGCCGATGGAATTCCGCTTTCTCATCGAACAGCCGGGGAGGGATCAGCACCTCGTCGTAAAGCCCGGGAAGTCGCAGGCCGAATGCCTCGAGATCCGGCTGGATCGCGGGCAGCTTCCGCGCGATCACCCGGCAGCCGAGCCCGGCTCCTTCGAGATAAGGAAATCCGAATCCCTCCTGAATCGATGTCATCACGACTGACTCCGCTGCGCGGATCAACGCCGGAACCGAAGGGGCCCGCGCCCCGCGGCCGGCAAGGATGCCGAAACGCACCCGCCACCGGCCTTTCCGGGCAGCCTCGATCAAGCGGCCGGCATAGACGGACTCCCCGGGCGAGCTGATTCCACCGGTGGTCACGAGCCAGGCATCCGGCGAGAGCCAGCGGGCAAGAAGGATCGCCTCGGCAAAATTTTTGCGCCGCAGAAATCTCGCGGGATAAACCCACACCGGCGCATCGTCGCCGAGCTCCCCGCGAAGCCACCGCCTGGCGCGCGCAATGGCGGTCCGCCCCGGCCCCGCCTCCCCGCCGGCGGGATTCGGAAGCCACGCGGTGGATTTCATATGGCGCGAGAGCAGGCGCACATCCGAGGAGTTGATCCCCACATGCAGGACGCGGGCATCCGCCGCAAACGCCGCCGGGGCAACATCGGAGAGCGTCCGGAATCCCTGCGCCCTCATCTCCGGCCACCGCGCCCAGCGGTGGTCGCACCAGAAGTCATGGTGGTGGCTGACAAGCCGGACTCCCGTGCGTGCCGAGTGCGCCGCGAGTTCGTCGGCGAGAATCATGTTCCGCCCGAGCGAGAGGTTGTGCGCCCAGATCATGGCGTCCGGACCCGCTTCCCGCTGCAAAACTCCGCGAATATCCACGCGCATCCGCTCCGGACAACCGGTGGCGAAATATCCAAATGCGGGAGCGGTGACGAATCTCAGCAGCGGGATCTTCCGCTTCATCTCCCGGCCCCATTGCGCCTCCGGAGATTCCCCGCCAACGAGCGTGATTTTTTGGAAGCGCGCGGCGAGCTCAGGCAGCAGGAGCTCCATGACCCGCCGCACACCGCCCGGACGGAAATGGTAATGCACGACCACGAGCTTTTGTGCGGGTTCCGTCGGCATGCGGGGAAGGCTAGCACGCCGTTTGGTGTTGAACAATCCACCCTGCTGCCGGAGGCTCGGGCATGTCGGACTTTTTTCAGGACGGGTCGCTGGCGACGCTCCACCGGCTCGGCGCCGCGGATACCGGGCGGCTCGAGCGAGAGCTGGAGGAATTTTCCGCTGCCTGCCCCATCGCGCTCGTCCTGCCCTGCCACGCCGACGAGCTCGGCACCCCGGCACTCCGGGGGATGATCCGCGAACTGCAAGGCGTCCGCTATCTCGCGGAGATCGTCGTCGGGGTCGACGGTGCCGATGCCGCCGCCTGGCGGCGGGCGAAAAAGCTTTTTGGAGTTCTTCCGCAGCGTCCGGCGCTGATCTGGAACGACGGCCCGCAGGTGACGCAATTGATCCGGCGGCTTGCCGCGGCGGATCTCGATCCCGGCCCGTCTGGAAAAGGACGGAACCTCTGGACGTGTTTCGGATACGTCCTCGGCAACGGCCGTTCGCGCATGGTCGCGGCGCACGATTGCGACATCCATGCCTACAGCAGGGACCTGCTCGCAAGGCTCTGTTATCCGGTCGCCCACCCGCATCTGGGATTCGATTTTTGCAAGGGCTACAGCGCGCGATTCACCGGCCGCCTCAACGGGCGCGTGATGCGGCTGCTGTTCACCCCGCTGATCCGCGCGTTCCAGTCCGTCATCGGACCGCACGAGTTCCTGACTTTTCTCGATACGTTCCGGTATCCGCTCAGCGGGGAGGTGAGCCTCGACCTGGACATCATCCGGCGATCGAGGATGCCGTGCGACTGGGGCGTCGAGGCCGGAATGCTGGCGGAGGTTTTTCGCGTCAGCTCGCTCAAAAGCCTCTGCCAGATCGACGTGGCCGAACGCTACGACCACAAGCACCGCGAGCTCTCGCCGAAGGATCCGCGCAAGGGCCTCAACAAGATGGCGTGCGACATCGTCAAGCGCCTGTTCCGGACACTGGCTGGCCAGGGGGTGAAACTTGACCAGGGAATCTTTGACACCCTGCTCACCGCCTACGTCCGCAAGGCCGGCGACACGATGCGGTTCTGCGCCGCCGACGCAGGCGTGAACGGGCTCGCGTATGACCGCCACGGCGAGGAGCTTGCCGTGGCCACGTTCGCGGGCTCGATCCGCGCCGCCGCAAGGGACTACCTGCTCGACCCCCTCGGCGATCCCATGATCCCCGATTGGAACCGCGTCGAGGCCGTCCTGCCGGATTTTTTACCGGAGCTTCTCGAAGCCGTCCGTGCCGGCTAAGCCCGAAAACCGCAGAAGAGGCCCGCAAATCATGCGAATCCCTGCGAATGGGAAGAACTTCCAGCCGGATTCAGCGAGCAGCGCAGCCAATTGTTCCCTCCGCATGAGACGGTCGGCGGTGTGTGCTCTCCAAACAGGCCGGATCCCAGAGGTCGAATCGAATTTCAGGCGGACTGAGGCGGACACTTGTGACTTCAACCTTGTTGCATGAGCTTTGGCGCGGGTGAAGTGCGCCCGCTTCGGGGCGGGCAATGCATCGGCCATATCGATATGTGCGTGGATGAACTTGCCAAATTACACGTTCGACTCCCAAGGATTCACCAGGGAGATCTCTTTCGGGTAGTCGCCGGTGTTTCTCGTGACGAGGGTCAGGTCGTGGGCGAGCGCAGTCGCAGCGATGAGGCTGTCGAGGACAGGCAGGCGGCGG
Organism: Verrucomicrobiota bacterium; assembly: GCA_026398275.1. Taxonomy (GTDB): domain Bacteria; phylum Verrucomicrobiota; class Verrucomicrobiia; order Chthoniobacterales; family Terrimicrobiaceae; genus QYQL01. The sequence continues at coordinate 113,372 of JAPLTF010000025.1, read as the reverse complement.
CCCTTGCGCTCGTGCCGGGCGCAGAGGCGTCCCCACTCGCGCATGACGCTTCCGGTTGGCGGCAGCAGGCGGTTTTCCGACCAGCGGTCCAGCCGCTCGAACCAGGCGGCGATTTGATGTTTTCGTTTGCCGTCCGGCAAAAGCTCGATGCCCTTGACGATTTCTCCGAGGGAGATGGTGGAAAGAAAAGTTTCGTGATCGTGAGAATCGAGCCAGTCCATGACCGATTCGTCGGGCTTGGAATTGGAGGACTCGCTCAGGACATCGGTGTCGAGCAGGTATCCCATTTCACTCGAAGTTGAGGGTGCGTCCGGTATCCTTGTCGCGGGAAATCTTCCATCCCTTCACCGGACATTCCCGGAGGACGGCCGAGAGCTTTTCCCGGCCGGATTCGCGGGCATACTGCCCTGCGGCGACGATGACGACCGCGGCCCTCCCATGCCGTGTGATGGTCTGTGGACCATCGCTCAGAGCAAGGTTCACGACTTCGCTGAACCGGTTCTTTGCATCCTGCAACTGCCAAGTCATCCCTGAAAAATAGCCAGTCTGGCCAGAATGTCAAATAGTGACCGGTGACGGCGCAACCCCCGATATCCGGAGCACGCTAAGGGTTTGACCGCGGCGGCGGCAATCGTGTAGGCAAGTCGGGCATGGCCATGATCTTTGTCAACCGCGATCGTCAGAGTCTTGGGCAATTCTCCGAGCAGGATGTCTCCAACGGCCTCGAGAGCGGCCGGTTTCTCCCGGACGACCTGGCCTGGCAGGAAGGGATGGAATCCTGGCAGCCGCTCTCCTCCCTCACCCATCTTCCGCCTCCCGGGGCGGCGATTCCCGCAGTCGATTCCCTGCCGCCTTCATTGGATGGCCCACCGGCCGGTTTTGAGAAGCCCGGCAACATCCGGTTCGATGAGTGCCTGAGCAAGGCATGGGACTGCTTTCAGCGGAACTGGGGGCTCTGCGTCGTGGGCACCCTGATCCTCTTCGCGATCTCGGCGGTTGTGCAAATCCCGATGCAGTTCGCCCAGGCGGTTCTCGAACGCTTCACGGGCCACGGATCGTCAGCCCAGATCGGAATAATGATCGGGATGGTGGTCGTCTTTCTTTTCTTCTACGCCCTGGCGACCGGAGTCTCCACGATCCTCTCGGCCGGGTTCATGTATTTTTTCATCGAGTCCCTCCGGACCGGAAAATCGAACATCGACAACCTGTTTGCCGGGTTCCGCGCATCGAACTGGATCCAGCTCCTGCTCGCCATGCTGGTCTGGATCCTGGCGGTTTTCATCATTGTCGCCGTGCTCGTGGCTCCGGGGATCTTTCTGACTGCCACGATGAAATCCAGCGTTCCGGTCATTGTGGCCGGCGTGCTTGCGATCATCCCGCTTATCTATTTGGCCGTCCCGCTCGGATTTGTTTTCCCGCTGATCGTGGACAAAAAAATCGGCTTCTGGCAGGCGGTCACGGCCGCGATCAGAACCGTCCACCGCCAGTGGTTCCAGGTGCTCGGCCTCATGATCCTGGTCGGTCTCATCGCGATGGCCGGCATGCTTGCCTGTTGCGTCGGCATGCTCGCCACGATGCCGCTCGGGTATCTGATCTGGTGCCAGGGCTACCGGCAGCTCTTCGGCGACGGCGATCTCCCGAACGCCTGACATTTCTCGGCGCTCAGATCACGAGCCTGAGCATCGGCGATTCGTCGTCCGCCCGCGCGCACTGGACCCGGACGGACACATGGCCGCCGGCCTGGAGGCGCGCCCCCACGGCCTGCACCGCCAGTTCGGGCGAATTGCAGTCCCGGCTCAGGTGCCCGAGGAGCACATGGCGGAGGGCTTCGGTGGCGACCCCGGCGACGATTTCCGCAGCTGCGGAATTGGAGAGATGGCCGTGCCGTGAGAGAATCCTCTGCTTCACGGACCATGGGCGCTTGGTGTCGCTTTGCAGCAGCGCCTCGTCGTGGTTTGTCTCGATCAGGAGGGCATGCACCCCGCGGACCGATTCCACAACCTGGCGGGTGGCGTAGCCGAGGTCGGTGAGAACCGCGAAGCCGGTGCCGTTCGAGCGCAGGACGAATCCGACCGGATCTGCGGCATCGTGCGGAACCGAAAATGGAAGCACCTCGATGCTTTCCAGTGTAAATCCCGATCCGCTCGCGAACAAATTCCACCGCGCCCCGATCCCCGCCCGTTTGAGATGATCGGCGGTGAGAGGGTTGGCGAATACCGGCACCTGGTGTTTGTCCACAAAGACCTTCAGCCCCCGGGTGTGATCGCCGTGCTCGTGGGTGAGCAGGATTCCGGAGAGCGATCCGGGGGCCACCCCGCAGGCCTCGAGGCACACCGACAGCTTGCGGGCGCTCAGCCCGGCGTCCACCAGCAAAGAACAGTCCCCGGAGCGCACCAACAGGGCATTTCCGGAACTCCCGCTGGCCAGCACAGTCACCTCAAGCATGCCGGCAAGTAGAGCAGCGTAGAAGGGCGGCCGCCAGCGGGAAAAGCGATGGATCCCCGCAGGGCTGCCATTAATCCGTTTTTCGCTTTACAGAAGCTGGTATTAGCATAGCTTATACCACTATGCAGACACAAAATGGTGCAGCAAGAAGGAGCTTGGATGGAAACGAAGCTGCGGCGAATGTCGCTTACCGGCTCAGTGAAACGATCGCCCTTTACCCGATCACGCCCTCGACCCCGATGGGCGAGCTCTCCGACGAATGGGCATCCAAGGGACAGGGAAACCTGTGGGGGCATGTTCCCAAAATCGTTGAGATGCAATCCGAGGCGGGTGCCGCCGGAACCATCCACGGAATGCTGCAAGGCGGATCGCTCGCCACGACATTCACCGCGTCGCAGGGGCTCCTGCTCATGATTCCGATCATGTATAAGCTGGCCGGGCAGCTGATCCCGTTCTGCATGCATGTGACCGCGCGCTCTCTGGCCACCCATGCGCTTTCGATTTTCGGCGACCACTCGGATGTCATGGCCGTGCGGCAGACCGGTTTCGCGCTGCTGTCCTCGGCGAGCGTCCAGGAAGCCCACGACATGGCGTGCATCGCGCATGCGTCCACGCTCCTTGCGCGCGTGCCGTTCCTGCATTTCTTCGACGGATTCCGCACCTCGCATGAGATCAACGATCTGGAGGTGCTCTCCGATGACGTGCTCCGCGCGATGATCGATGAGGCCGCGATCCAGGCCCATGCGAAGCGGGCGATGACGCCCGACCACCCGAGCATCCGGGGAACCGCCCAGAACCCGGACGCGTTTTTCCAGGCCCGCGAGGCGGCGAATCCATTTTACGCGGCGCTGCCGGGGATCGTGCAGGAGGCGATGTTCCGGTTCGCCTCGCTCACCGGCCGCGCCTACCACCTCTTCGATTACACCGGCGATCCGGAAGCAGACCGCGTGGTCGTCGTCATGGGCTCCGGCGGGGAAACCCTCCGCGAGACGTCCAAGCATTTGAACAGCACCGGCCAGCGGACCGGGGTCCTTCAGGTCCGGCTCTACCGGCCGTTCGACGCGTGGGCGTTTTTGAATGCGCTGCCGGCCACGGTGAAGCACATCACGGTTTTGGACAGGACGAAGGAGCCGGGCGCACCGGGCGAACCCCTCTTTCTGGACGTCTCCTCGACGATGCGCGCCAAGGGGCGCTCGCGCTGGAGCGAGCTGCCAAAGATCAGCGCGGGCCGGTTCGGCCTCGCCTCGAAGGAATTCACGCCGGCCATGGCCATGGCGATCTTCTCCGACATGCAGGCCGAGACTCCCCGCGAGGAGTTCACAATCGGAATCGAGGACGACGTCAGCGGGCTCTCGCTCCGGTATGATCCGGAATTCCACCTGCCCGGCCAGACGTTCAACCAGGCGGTCTTCTTCGGGCTCGGATCCGACGGCACGGTCGGCGCGAACAAGAATACGATCAAGATCATCGCCAAGAAGCTGGGGCTCCACGCCCAGGCGTATTTCGTTTACGATTCAAAGAAGGCGGGAGCGGTCACTGTCTCGCACTTGAGGTTCGGCAACGAGCCGATCCATGCGCCGTATCTGATCTCCGCGGCGGATTTTGTCGGGTGCCACCAATACCACCTGCTCGAGCAGCAGCCGGTTCTCGAAACCACGAGGGACGGGGCGATTTTCCTCCTCAACACGCCGCACGGCGCGGACACCGCCTGGGACCACCTCTCGCATGAGACCCAGGAGCTCATCATCTCGAAGAAGCTGAAGTTCTACGTCATCGACGCCTACCGCATCGCCAAGGAAACCGGCATGGGCGCGCGCATCAACACGATCATGCAGGTGGCGTATTTCGCGCTGAGCGACATTCTGCCGCTCGACCAGGCGATCGCCGAGATCAAGAGCGCGATCGAGAAGAGCTACGCCCGCAAGGGAGCCGATCTTGTGCAGCGGAATTGCAACGCCGTGGACAAGTCCGTGGCCGGCGTCCACGAGGTCGTCGTTCCGGCGACTGTCACCGCCAAGCGCCCGCGCCCGTTCCCGATCCCGGCCGAGGCGCCGGAGTTTGTGCGGACCGTTTCCGGAACCCTCCTGGCCGGCCGCGGCGACGCGCTGCCGGTGAGCGCATTCCCTCCCGATGGGGTCTGGCCGACCGGCACGAGCAAATGGGAGAAGCGCAACCTCGCCCTGGAAATCCCGGTCTGGGATTCCGCGCTCTGCATCCAGTGCAACAAGTGTGTCATCGTCTGCCCGCATGCCGCCATCCGCGCAAAATACTATCCGGAAGCCGAGCTCGCCAACGCCCCGTCCGCCTTCCAGTCGGTGGCGTTCCGGTCGCAGGAAATCCCGGGCCAGCGCTATACGATCCAGGTCGCTCCGGAGGATTGCACCGGCTGCCGTCTGTGCATCAACGTCTGTCCCGCCAAGGACAAGACCAACGCGAAGCACAAGGCTCTTGATGCCGCTCTGCTGGATCCGCTCCGCGAGCAGGAACGCGCGAATTTCTCATTCTTCGAATCGCTCCCCGCACCGGACCGGACGCGTCTCAAGACCGACATCGTGAAGGACAGCCAGTTCTTCCCGCCGCTGTTCGAGTATTCCGGCGCATGCGTGGGCTGCGGCGAGACTCCTTACGTCAAGCTCGTGACCCAGCTCTTTGGCGACCGGGCGATCATCGCGAACGCGACCGGCTGCTCCTCGATTTATGGGGGCAACCTGCCGACGACTCCCTACACCGTGAATTCCGACGGACGCGGGCCCGCCTGGGCGAACTCGCTCTTCGAGGACAACGCGGAATTCGGCCTCGGGCTCCGGCTTTCCGTTTCGGACCGGGAGACGCAGGCGAAAGAATTGCTCCTCGCATCGAAGGATGTCCTCGGCGCGGAGTTTGTCGCATCGATCCTGGATGCCGACCAGTCCACGGAGGCTGGGATTGCCGAACAGAGAAAGCGGGTTGTCGAACTCAAGGCCAAGATCGCCCTGGTTTCCGAAAACCTGCGCGCCCGGCTCGCCGGCCTCGCCGACTACCTCGTCAAAAAATCCGTCTGGATCATGGGCGGCGACGGGTGGGCCTACGACATCGGGTTCGGCGGCCTCGACCACGTGCTCTCGCTGGGCGAAAATCTCAACATCCTCGTCCTCGACACCGAGGTCTACTCGAACACCGGCGGGCAGCAGTCGAAATCGACGCCGATCGGGGCGGTGGCAAAATTCGCCTCCTCCGGAAAATCGCATGAGAAGAAGGATCTCGGCCTCTACGCCATGAGCTACGGCGATGTCTATGTCGCCCGCGTGGCGCTGGGAGGAAAAGATTCGCAGACAGTGAAGGCGTTTGCCGAGGCGGAGGCCTACCCGGGCACCTCCCTGATCATCGCCTACAGCCACTGTATCGCGCACGGATACAACCTCGCGCACGGGCTCGAGCAGCAGAAGCTCGCGGTCGACACCGGCTACTGGCCGCTCTACCGGCACGACCCGCGCCGCCGCGAAGCCGGGCTCACGCCGCTGGTCCTCGACTCGCCGGCACCGAAGCTCCCGCTGGCGCGCTTCACGGAAAACGAGGTCCGCTACCGCTTCCTGGAGGCCACGAACAAGGAGCGAGCATCGGCCCTCGCCCATATCGCACAGGATCAGATCACCTCGCGATACGATCTCTATCGCCGCATGGCCAACAGCGGAACTCCGGAGAAAAACTCATGAACCTGAAAACCCAATACCTCGGCATTGAACTCAGCTCCCCGTTTGTCATCGGCGCTTCGCCGCTCGGCGACGACATCGACATGGCGCGGCGGCTGGAAGACAGCGGCGCCTCGGCGCTCGTGATGCACTCGCTCTTCGAGGAGCAGCTGACCAGCGAATCCTCCGCCATGGCCGCCTTCACGGAAGGGGTCGAAGAGTCGAACGCGGAAGGCTTGAGCTACTTCCCGGAATCCGCCGAGTATTCCCTCGGGCCGGAGGACTACCTCAACCATGTCGCCCTCCTGAAAAGCCGGCTGTCGATTCCTGTGATCGCCTCGCTCAACGGCCGGACGCCGGGCGGATGGGTCGGGCATGCGAAGCTCATGGAGGAGGCCGGGGCGGATGCCATCGAGCTCAATATCTACGAGGTTCCGACCGACATGGACGAGAGCGGTTCCGAGATCGAGGCCCGCGTGCTCGAAGTCGTGGCGGGGGTCCGCGAAAAGCTCACCATCCCGCTCGCGGTGAAGCTCGCTCCGTTCTATTCCTCGCTGCCCCACATGGCGAAAAGCATCCATCTCGCCGGCGCGAACGGGCTCGTGCTTTTCAACCGGTTCTACCAGCCGGACCTCGATATCGAGGATCTCAACGTCGAGCCGAAAATTTTCCTCTCCACCTCGTCGGAGATCCTGCTCCGCCTGCGCTGGATGGCTGTCCTTTATGGAAAAACTCCCCTCTCGCTTTCGCTGAGCGGCGGGGTCCACCGCGTGCATGATGCCATCAAGGGCATCATGGCCGGTGCCGACACCCTCCAGTTGGTCTCGCTCCTCCTGCGGCATGGCCCGCAGGCGATGGCCTCGTTGATCAAGGACTTCACCGAATGGATGAAGGAGCACGACTACAACGATATCTCCGAGATGCGCGGGTGCCTGAGCCACCGGAATTCCCCGGACCCCGCAGCTTTCGAGCGCGCGAACTACCTCCGCGTCCTGCAGCTCTGGAAGGTCTGATCCGGGAACCGGCGGGTGATTCCCGCCGTATCCCCCAAGCGGTTTTTTTTGCGGTGGAGCAATAGGCGCGATTTTGGCGTAATACCGGTTGCATCAATCCGTTTGTAGTGCGATGCATTCCGATGATGACCTTAAAAAAGGCAGCTGTGGCGTTGCTGTGCTTGGGCTTTCTGGTGGCGCTGGTTTTGGTGTTTTCCGGGGGGGTCAGCCACTCAGGCGAAGGAGGCTCATCCATCGCCTCCCCGAATGCGGCAGTGGCTGCAAGCGCCGCGACTCCTTCGTCCGCAAATCCATCGCAGCCCGCGCAGGCTGCATCCGGATTCCCGTCTTCGCAGAACCCGCCGCCTGCCGCCATACCGGCTTCGCCTTCCTCCAAGGCCGCAACCGTCCCGGGCGCTCCGGGCAATCCAACGGCTGCGACGGCAGGCAGTCCGTCCGCTCCCCTGCCGGTCGCCGGCATTGTCATTGACGATGGTGGATCGCCGAGAAACTTTCAGCTCGCCCTGGATGAAATCTGGGTCAGCGATGCCGATGGAAAAGGCCGGCTCGCACCGGTCCAGGCGAACGATGCCGAGGAGCTTGAGCAGTTGGTTTTGGCCGGGCCCGGGCGCGCATCGGCGGTGCTTTATGTTGAGGGGATGCCGAGGTCGGAGTCTACCCGGCGTTTGGTGACAAACCAGGTGACGGCAAAGCTCTCCGCCGGGACAGACGCCACCGCAGTGGCGGCATCTGCGGGTGCTGGATCCTTTCAGCGGCCGGAATACGCACCGGATTACGTCATCTTTCAAACCGGTCCCGGCCTGGCATCGCTCCGGCTTTCCCGCACCATGAAGACGCTTCCGGGAGTGGAAGCCGCCGACGCCCAGCTGGCGCGGCTTCAATCGAAGCGGTCGATGCCCAACGACACTCTCGTCGGCAAACAGTGGCACTTAAAATTCAACAACCAGTCCGGGGCTGTGGCGGGAACCGATATTGACGTGGATTCCGCCTGGAACTACCCCGCAGGGCCCGGGATTCGCGGGGCCGGCGTCCGCATCGGCATTGTCGACGACGGACTGCAGACCAACCACCCGGACCTCATCGCCAACGTGGATACGGTCAATGACAAGGACTGGAACGGCGGCGACTTCGACCCGAGCCCGGGTCCGGGAGATGACCACGGGACGGCCTGCGCAGGGAATGCTGCGGCCCGGGGAAACAACGGGATTGGCGTCTGCGGGAGCGCTCCCGAAGCGACGCTTGTCGGCATGCGGCTGATTTCCGCCGCAGCCAGCGATTCGCAGGAGGCCGAAGCGATGGCCTATCTTCCGTCGCTGATTCAGATCAAGAGCAACAGCTGGGGCCCCAGTGACGACGGGCTCACGCTCGAGGGCCCCGGACCGCTCGCGCTCGCAGCGCTCAAGAGCGCCACGGAGACCGGCCGCAGCGGAAAGGGGACAATTTTCATGTGGGCTGCAGGCAACGGCGGCGATGTGCTGGACAACTCCAACTACGATGGCTACGCGAATTCCATCTACACGGCTGCGGTGGCGGCATTTGACAGCCTGTCCCGGCAGGCCTACTACAGCGAGCCGGGCGCCAATATTCTCATCTCGGCACCTTCGAGCGGGGATGCTCCTTCGCTTGAGATCACGACCGTGGACCGCTCCGGCACCAACGGATACAACACCGGATCCACTTCCGGCGAGCTCAGCGATGCGAGCTACACGCAGACCTTCGGGGGAACGTCCTCGGCGACTCCGACCGCGGCCGGGGTCGTTGCCCTGGTCCTCCAGGCCAATCCCAACCTCGGGTGGCGCGACGTGCAGGAGATCCTCATCACGTCGGCCAGAAAGGTCAACCCGAGCGATCCCGACTGGAAGACCAATGGCGGCGGATTTCATTTCAACCACAAGTTCGGGGCGGGTCTCATCGATGCAGCTGCGGCTGTGGCTCTGGCGAAACAATTTTCTGCCCTTGGCGCGATGAGATCCACATCTGTCGCCTCCACCACGTCAACCCCGATCCCCGACAACAGCTCGACGGGCGTGACCCGGACATTCAGCTTCACGTCGTCGCCTGTCAGTCGCGTTGAGCACGTCACCGTCAAGCTCAGCGTCACAAATGTTCCGAAAGGACAATTGGAAGTGACGCTCACCTCACCGTCAGGGACGGTCAGCAGGCTCGGCGAAACCGGCCCGGACAAGGCAAACAAGTTTACCGGCTGGACTTTCATGACTGTCCGGAACTGGGGCGAGAATCCCAGCGGGACATGGACGCTGAAGGTCGCGGACCGGAAGTCGGGAACGACTGGATCCCTGACCTCCGCCGAGGTCACGCTCTTCGGTTCAAGTGGCGTCACCAATCCTCCTCCTGTGGTCGCCCTGACTGCTCCGACCGAGGGGCAAACTTTCCCGCCGAACTCCGCAGTCACATTGACCGCGACCGCAACCGACCGGAATGCCATCGGGAATGCCGGAATCATTTCGCAGGTTCAGTTTTTCAACGGAACAACACCGCTCGGCATCGACACGACAGCTCCGTATTCGATCGCATGGACCACGCCGGCGGCGGTTGGCGGCTGCGTGCTGACAGCCAGGGCAACCGATACGGAGGGAGTGGCCGCGACATCGGTTCCTGTGAATGTCACGATTGCGAATCCTGAGGTCGAGGTTTTGAGTGAGAAGTTTGCCGAGTTGACGGGCGGGAACAACACGAGCGTCACCTCTGCGGTTTTCTGGAGCGGGAACACCAATTTCCCCTCGGTGCGCAATGCCTGGCAGGCGGGCGGCGCTGTCCGTCTGGGCACTTATTGGTCCGCCGGCTCCATGACAAGCAGGCCGCTGGATCTCAGCCAGAATGGCGGGAAATTTTCCGTGAAATTTGATGTCAAAGGTTGGACGACTGTCGAGGGTGCCATCCTCGTGTCCGTCTCGGGCGGAAATTCCAACTTTGCGGCCTACACATCGACGATCTCCGGCAGCTTCCAGACCGTGACGCTCAATTTCACCGGAGGCACTTCCGGCATGAGGGTCAGTCTCAGGACCACGGCCTGGCGCGCGTTTATCGACAATGTCTCCATAGCCACCCGACCGTAACGGTCTGCGGATTTTGGCCGGCAAATTCCTCAAGGCCGGATTTTTTTGCAATGGGACACGGGCGGCAGACTGTCGCCGGGAGTGAAAAATCCCCCGGTCCGGCACACGCAGCTGTCCCGAGAACTTTATCCGCAAGCACGAATACACCTCCGCTTCCCCGATCTCCGTCGGTTGTCGCCGGCAGGCCCATGCCGCAATCCACTCCCGGCGCACCGGCGCAGCCGCAAGGCGCGATGGGATTTGCTGCCTCCTCTGCTGCCAAGTCCGCCGTCCCGCCATCCAGCGCCGCGGCCGGCCTGATTCGACCGCAGCCCGGAGCGCCTCGGACATGACAGGAAATCTTCAACATTGAAGTGTACCGCCTGCGGGGGCGGCCCGAGCCGGGCCGCACCCGTTTGGAACGCGCGAAAGGGTTGGACGAACCCTGCGGCTGAAACGACACTTGCTGCAAATGGAACCGCGAAAATACAGCACAGGGACCAAGGGCCGGATCAAGATGCACAGCGACCGGTGCAGGGAATTCATCCACGCCAACACATCGTTCCACCTCGCGAACGAGTTCATCGAATCCCTCGATCCGGAGCGCGAGGACCGGGCCTGGCAGCGGTTCCAGACGCCGGCCGAAATCCTGCCCGAGCTGCAGGAGTGGCTCGGCGGTGGAACCGCGAAACCGTCCGCCCCCGAAACCTCCCTGCCGGTCGTTTCCAAGCGTCCGGACATCAAACCCGCCAGCCAGATCGTGCCGGCACCGGAGAAGGCAGCCTTGGAGCGAACCCGCGCGTGGCTCGCCGGCCCGGGCGGGCAGGAGAAAATTGCGGCGCTCACCCCCGGGGAAGCCGCCGAGGAGGCCGTGCGCAGGTTCTATAGGGAACTCACCGGCCGGGAGGCGTAGGCCGCCGCGTCAGGCCCGGGGGATCCCGTCCAAAGCGCGCGCTCCGGATTTGAGAAGGCGGTCGAGCACCGCTCGCGGCAGCGTCGCGTCCTGGAAATCCGTCTGGCGGGCGACCGCGCCGGCCAGCATCCGCATGTAAACCGGGCGGGGGATTTCGACGGCCCCGAAGCCCGCGAGGTGCGGGGTGACCCATTGGGTGTCCAGGAGCTGGAAGCCGCCTTTTCTCAGCAGGGCGACCAGGCAGCACAGCGCGATCTTCGAGGCGTTCGTGACACGGTGGAACATCGACTCCCCGAAAAATGCCGCGCCGATCCGGACCCCGTAGAGGCCTCCTGCCAGCCGGCCGTCGCACCAGATCTCGACGGAGTGGGCGCAGCCGGATTCGTGCAGGGCGAGGTAGCTCCGGAAAATCGTCTCGTCGATCCACGTCTCCTCACGCTCCGCGCACGCCAGCATGACCTCCGGAAAGCACGAATCCACGCGCAGTTCCCAATCCATTTCCTTCCATGCCCGCCGCGTCCCGTGGGGGACATGAAATCCCCCGATGGGGATGATCCCCCGCGGATCCGGCGAGAAAAGCCGGAGCCCGTCCGGCCCGGCCATCGGAAAAACTCCCTGCCGGTAAAATCCCAACAGGGTTTCCTGTGGAATCATGTTTGCCATACCCGAACAAATCATTATTCTTCGCCGGATGAAAGGCGTCATCTTGTTCTTCAGCGCGGTTTTGATCCTGACTTTGAGTGCCTGTTCGGTTGCGGACTCGAGCGCAGCCGGCGTCGGGCAGCAGTTCCAGGACGGCATCCAGGGGAAGGGCCAAATTGTGCCCAACAATCCGACCCACGATTCCTTCGGTCCCGACTACCGCTGATCTCCCATTCCAGCAGCAGGCCGGTGACCGTTTGACATCGATCCGCGCATCCCACTTTCCATGAGCGACCACAACCCACCGGGCGATAAAATCCTGATCCTTGACTTCGGCTCCCAATACACCCAGGTCATCGCGCGCCGGGTCCGCGAGTGCCATGTCTATTCCGAGATCGTCCCCTTTCACACGACTGCCGCCGCCATCCGTGCGCTGAAGCCGTCGGGGATCATCCTCTCCGGCGGGCCCGCAAGCGTCTACGCGAAGAAGGCCCCGCAGGTGGACAGAAAAATCTATTCCCTCGGCGTCCCGGTGCTTGGCATCTGCTACGGGATGCAGCTGATCGCGCACGGGCTCGGCGGAAAAGTCGAGCGCTCGGAGCGCCGCGAATACGGGCCCGGAAAGCTGAAGGGCGACCCCCGCTGCGCCCTCTTTTCCAAGCTTCCCGCGGAGCTCGATGTCTGGAACAGCCACGGCGACAAGATCACGAAGCTGCCCGCAGGATTCCGAGCGCTCGGGCGCACGGAAAATTCCCGCCACGCGGTGATCGGCGACACGAAACGAAACATCTACGGGCTGCAGTTCCACCCGGAAGTCGTGCACACTCCGCGCGGGCACGAGATCCTCGCCAACTTTGTCCACAGGATCTGCGGGGCGAAGGCCTCGTGGACGATGGAATCCTTCATCGACCGGACCTGCCGCGAGATCCGGGAGCAGGTCGGTGACGGGAAGGTGATCCTCGGGCTCAGCGGCGGGGTGGATTCCTCCGTCGCTGCGGCGCTGCTCCACAAGGCGATCGGCGACCAGCTCACCTGCATCTTTGTCAACAACGGCCTGCTCCGCAAGGACGAGGCCGCCGCCGTGGAAAAGCTGTTCGCCGGGGAATTTCGGATCCGCATGCGGACCATCGACGCGACGAAGCAGTTTCTCACGAAGCTGAAGGGGGTGACCGATCCCGAGCGCAAGCGCAAGATCATTGGCAACGAGTTCATCAAGGTCTTCGAATCCGCCGCCCGCGATCTCAAAAAGTCCGCTCCCGGCAGCTACCGTTTTCTCGCACAGGGCACCCTGTATCCGGATGTCATCGAGAGCGTGTCGATCTCCGGAAATCCGGCCGCGCTGATCAAGAGCCACCACAATGTCGGCGGGCTTCCCGAGCGGATGAAGTTCGAGCTGGTCGAGCCGCTCCGGCAGCTGTTCAAGGACGAGGTCCGCCGCGTCGGGGCCGAGCTCGGGCTCTCGAAGGAAATCGTGCAGCGCCAGCCGTTCCCCGGCCCCGGCCTCGCTGTCCGGATCCTCGGGGACATCACAGGCGAGCGGCTCCGGATCGTCCGCGACGCCGACGCCATCGTGCTCGAGGAGATGAAAAAATCCGGCTGGTATTACAAGGTCTGGCAGTCGTTTGCCGTGCTCCTTCCGGTGCGATCGGTCGGGGTGATGGGCGACGAGCGGACCTACGACTACACGATCGCCCTGCGGATTGTTCAGAGCCATGACGGGATGACCGCCGACTGGGTCCGCCTGCCCTACGAGCTTCTCGGCCGCATCTCCGCGCGCGTGATCAACGAGGTCAGCGGCGTGAACCGCGTCTGCTACGACGTCTCAAGCAAACCCCCGGCAACCATCGAGTGGGAATGACCCCGCGAGGCGCCATCTACCCGGGAAGTTTTGATCCCGTGACGTTCGGTCATCTGGATGTCATTTCGCGGGCGGCCCACCTTTTCGATTCGGTCATTGTGGCCGTGGCCACGGGCGAGGGAAAACATCCGCTCTTTCCGGTTGCGGACCGGATCCAAATGTTGAAGGAAAGCACCTGCGACAACCCGGCTATCGAGGTGGTTTCCCTGGACGGCCTCCTCGTCGACTTCGCGCGGGACCGGGGGATTTTCACCGTCATCCGCGGGCTTCGCGCCGTTTCGGATTTTGAATTTGAGTTCCAGATGGCGCTGATGAACCGGAAGCTCGAAGCCCGCCTGGAAACCGTCTTCCTGACGCCCAAGGAGGACTACACCTACCTGAGCTCGCGCATCGTCAAGGAGGTCGCCCGCCTCGGAGGCGATGTCAGCCCGTTCGTGCCAGCCCCGGCCACAAAGATGCTCAAGGCGGTTTTCCCGTAAGCCGGGCGGTCAACGGTAGTTGTGAAACTGCCCCGGTTGGGTTAAGATCAGTCGCTTTGTCCAACCACCCCATACCCGACAACCGGCCCACTTCCGGAATCCGCCCGCACATCGAGGCGGTTTTTGTGGGGCTTGTTGTTTTCGTCACGGCGATGGCGGGCATTTCCTACCTGGCGGTCGAGGCGCTTTCTATCCAGAAGGAAACCGTCAGAAGCGACCTGCTGAGGATGGCTCAATCGGCATCCGGCCTGGTGGATGGGGATCTTCACCAGAAGCTCACCGATCCTTCGCAGGCGGGTGGCGCGGATTACCAGCGGGCGCTCGAGCCCCTGGTGCAGTTCCATCAGGGCGTTCCGGAAATCGCCTACCTTTACACGCTCATCGAAAAGGAAGGACAGTTCCATTTTGTGCTGGATACCGCGACGGCCGCGGACCGTCTGGGATTCAACCGCAAGATGGAAGCCTCGGGCCTCATGGAGCCATACGAGAGCCGCTCGCCGGAGGAGGACCGGGCGGAGATGGAGGCGCTCCGGCAGGGGGTCGGCTATGTCAGCAAGGATCCGTTCACCGACGAATATGGAACCTTCATCACGGCGGTGGCTCCGATCAAAAACAGCGGCGGTCGCACGGTCGCCATTGTCGGCCTGGATCTGAACCTTGCGGATTACGTCCACAGGCTCGGGCATATCTGGTGGGCCATTGGATTTGCCTCCGTATTTGTTTTCCTGGCATCCCTCCTCGTGGGGATCCTGGTTTTCCGCATCCGGAGCCGACTGGGGAAACAGGAGGCCGCCGGCCAGCGCGTCCGGTCGGAAAAGCTCGCCGTCGAGGAGCGGAACCGCCGGCTCGTGAGCGCACTCGGCCAGATCGTCTACCACTACGACATGCACGAGAAGCGCATGGAGTGGCGCGGGGAATGCGAGGCCATCCTGGGATTCCCGCCGGAGGAGATGCCCGGCGGGCCGGATGCGTGGAAAAGCAGGATCCATCCCAAGGACGAGGCCTCGCTGGACGCTTGGACA
The DNA here is from genome assembly GCA_026398275.1 of Verrucomicrobiota bacterium. Lineage (GTDB taxonomy): Bacteria > Verrucomicrobiota > Verrucomicrobiia > Chthoniobacterales > Terrimicrobiaceae > QYQL01. The sequence goes on along the minus strand of JAPLTF010000025.1, from coordinate 98,276 downwards.
AATGCCCGGGATGGCCGGGAGACCTCGTTGATCCGCGAATATCGCTGCCTCCACAAGAACGGCCATCCGGTGTGGGTGCTGGATCGGGCGGTGCTGACGCGCGACGCCCGCGGAGAGCTGACTTTTGTCGATGGGGTGCTGCTTGACATTTCCGCGCAGAAAGCCGCCGAGGCCGACCTGATTGCCGCCCGCGATGCCGCCGAGGCCGCCGGGCGGACGAAGACGGATTTCCTCGCCGTCATGAGCCATGAGATCCGCACCCCGATGAACGGTGTCATCGGCTGCGCGAACCTGCTGCTCGAAACGCCGATCAACCCGGAGCAGCGGGAGTATCTCGACACGATCTGCAAGTGCGGCGACCTCCTGCTCCACCTCATCGACGACATTCTGGATTTTTCAAAGATGGAGTCGGACAAGCTGGCTCTCGAGGAACGGCCGTTCTCCCTGAGAAACTGCGTGGAGGAGGTTCTCGATCTGTATGGCCTGATGGCGGCGGACAAGAAGATCGAGCTGCTCGCGCGCTTCGAGAACCAGGACCTGGACTGGATCTGCGGAGACGAGGTCCGCTTCCGCCAGATTCTCGTCAACCTCGTCGGCAATGCCCTCAAATTCACCATGAGCGGGGAGGTGGTGGTCATGCTCGAGCGGAAGCGCTGGCTGCCCGAGGGACACGCGCTCATGCTTTCCGTCAAGGATACCGGGATCGGAATCCCCGCCCACAAACAGCAGGGGATTTTTCTCCCGTTCAGCCAGGCCGATTCCTCCACCACGCGAAGGTTCGGCGGCACCGGACTCGGCCTGGCGATCTGCGGCCGCCTGGCGACATTGATGGGCGGAGCGATCACGGTGCACAGCGAGGACCAGAAAGGCGCGGAATTCGTCGTGCTTGTCCCGATCGCCGAGCTCAAGGAGAGGAATCTCAGCGCCGACCCCGGGCCCCTTCGCGGAAAAAAACTTTTGCTTGTGGACGACAACAACTCGTTCCGGATGATGATGCGCGACCTGCTTGTCCCGCTGGGTGTGCAGGTGACGGTCGCGGGGGATACTCCGTCGTTGAAGGACTGCTGGGATTCCGGGAATCCCGCGGATGTTCTGCTGGTGGATGGGGGCCTGCCGCCCGCCACACTCAACGAGCTCGCGGCCATGCTTTCACGGTGCGTCGGGGACATCCGGCCGAAAGTTGTCGAGCTGATCAATCCCTCGTTCACCCGCAGCGCGGGTCTGCCCGGCATGACAACGCAGGGATCGCTCATCAAGCCGATCCGGCGGGCATCGCTTTTTGGCCTTCTACGCAGCCTGTTCTCCGAGGAGCCGGCTTCCCCGATGCCGCCGCCGGAAAAACTCCTCGACGAGGCGATGGCCGCGAAATTTCCTTTGAAAATTCTCGTGGTCGAGGACAACGCGATCAATCGCAAGGTCGTCACCAAAATCCTCAAGCGCCTGGGCTACACCCCGGAGCTGGCGGAAAACGGCCGGCAGTGCCTCGAACGCCTCAGCTCCGAGTCCTTCGACTTTGTATTGATGGACATCCAGATGCCGGAGATGGACGGATACGAGGCCACCACCACCCTCCGCAGCCGGGGCGACGCCACATGGATCACCGCGCTCACCGCCGACGCCATGCCTGAAGATCCCACGCGCTGCCGCATTGCTGGAATGAACGACTACCTCAGCAAGCCCATCCGCACCGACACGCTGCGCGCCGCCCTCGAGCGGTGCGCCCTCTCCAGAAAAAAATAGCAGGGGCTCAGCCCTCGTTGAGCATCTTGTCGTAGAAGGCGACGATGTCGCCGTTTTTTTCGCCCTCGCAGAACGCGATCGCGTTGCGGGGGTGGGCGTTGAGCGCACCGGTGATCAGATACGGGATGTTCGGGCCCCAGTCGAAGCGCTGCTTCATGGGCATGATGGTTTTCTGGATTACGTCCAGGACCGGGCGCAGCTTGAACTTCGGGTTCCGCAGGAAGCTGAGGAGGATTTCCATCGGGCAGTTTCCTGCGCCGCGGCCGAGCCCCATCATGGTGGCATCGACGCGGTTGCAGCCGAGGATGATGGCTTCGAGGGTGTTGGCAAAGGCGAGCTGCAGGTTGTTGTGGGCGTGGATGCCGACGTCTTTTCCGGTCCCGTCGAGCGCCTTGCGGTATTTGTTGACGAGGTGGTCGATCTGCTCGCGGTAGAGCGCGCCGTTGCTGTCGACGACGACCACGGTTCCGGCAGGGGTCTCTCGCGCGATTTCGAGCACCTGGTCGATCTCGACATCGTGGACGGTGGAGATGGCCATGATGTTGAGGGTGGTCTCGTAGCCGAGCTCGTGACAGTGGTGGATCATCTCGACCGCCTCGGAAATCTGGTGCGCGTAGCAGGCGACGCGGACCATATCGAGCACGCTCTGGCCGGCGGGAAGGATGCCCTTCTGCCAGTCGCATTTGCCTCCGGCATCAGCCATCACGGCGAGATGGACGCCGGTCTTTTCGAAGGTGTGATCACCGACAACGCGGCGCAGGTCCTCCTCGTCGCAGTGGCGCCACGGGCCGTATTCGGATTTCGGAAAGGCCTCGTGCGAGTTCTTATACCCGATCTCCATGTAGTCGATCCCTGCCTCGATGCAGGCGTGGTAGACCGCCTTCACCTCCTCGTCGGAGAATTGGGAATTGTTCATGAGTCCGCCGTCGCGAATCGTGCAGTCCAGCACGCGCAGTTCGGGGCGAAAGGTGATCCAAGGTGCTTTGTCGCTCACTGTATGATATGGGTTGTTCGGGTTTTCTGTCGGGGAGGTGGGGATGTTACAGCAGCAGGGCGTCAGGTCAAACCGATCTTCGCGCAGACGCGCGCCTGGCATGCACTTCCTTCAAAACACTGAGGCGTCAATGATGGAGAGCACATCCTCCAGCACGTCCTGCGGCGCGCGTTCAATGAGTTTCATGCCGCGCGAGCGAAAATCGAGTGACTTCACCTGCTCGCACATCACAAAACCGGTCAGGGAGGTGCGTCCCGCGATGGCGACATGAAAAGGCACCCCCCTGTCCGTGTTGGTTATCGGACAGCAAATCGCCATGCCTGTCGCTTTGTTGAAGGCGTCCTTGCTCACCACAAACGCGGGACGGCGTCCCTTCTGCTCGTGACCCGACTGCGGATCAAAATCCAGCGCCACCAGATCGCCCTGCCTCGGGATCCAGGCTGCCATCACCAGATCTCGCGTCCGCTCGTTCCCCACTCAAACCCGGCGGCCTTGTAGCCCTTCGGCATGGCCGCAGCCAGGTCTTCGATTCGGTGCCTTCCGCGAACGTGCGATGGCGCCTTCACGGGTTTTACGAGGATGGCATCCTTTTTCGGTGTCAGCCCGATTTCGACGTGGGCCCCGGCCTCCAGTTGCAAAGCGGCAAGCAGCGCCTTGGGAAGTCGCACTCCCTGGCTGTTTCCCCAGGCTTGAAGTGTGGTGGTCATGGCAGCAGAGTATAGCCCCCGGCTAAACGTGCCAATGAAAAATTTGCGCCGTGGTTCGGGCGGCGGATGCTTCCGTGGCATCGGGGAAGGGCTTCTCAAACGGCGGGATTTCGGATAATTGCACGCATGAGGTTCGTCTATGCATTGCTGGCGGCGGTCATCCACCTTGGCAACCGGCACTGAAGCGGGGCCTCAGGCCGCTCCGCCCAGCGACCTGAGAAACGCGTAAGAGTAGAGCCCGCTGTTATGCCCGTCCCCCCAGCGCGGCTGGATGGCGTAGCCGCCGACCGTCTGCCAGCCGGCGAGCTCGAAGCATCCCTTGCCGAGGTTTTGCTTCGGCTTCACGACCGTTCCGGTGACATCCGGCTCGCCCTGACAGGCGGCACACGGGCACTTCCTCCGCAGTGCCTCGAGCGGGAAATACGACTCCTGGCCGTCCGACCAGGCGATCGCCAGCTCGTCGCCGATCTTCTGGACGGATGTGGGATGAAACGTTTGCTGCATCGGATGCGGTCGGCGGGCAGCCTCAGATGACAAAGTCCTTGTATTCCGGCCGGGCGACTTCGGTCGGGTGGAAAAGCATTCCGGCCCCGACAGTGGTGTTCGTGCCCGGTTCGATCAAGATGAACGAACCCGTCAGGCGGTTGGCCGCGTATCCGTCGAAGACAACCGGCCCCGAGGTGGCGATGCGAACTTCCCCAATGTCATTCATCGCGAGCTCGCTGACGCCGTTTTCCGGGTTCAGATTCGTGATGTTGATTCGGTGCTCAATCGTCGTCACGGCCGCCTGGACGGTCTGCGTGGTATGCTTGAGGAGGAATTTTTTCCCGCACTCCAGCGGGCGCGGGTGGAGCCAGCAGATTTTTGCGTGGAGCTCCTTGCTGCATCCGGGAAGAAGCTCGGGATCCACGATCATATCGCCGCGGCTCACGTCGATGTCATGCTCGAGTACGATGGTTACGGACTGCGGCGCAAAGGCCTCGCTGACGCTTCCTTCCGGGGTCAGAATTTCCTTCACGACGCTGCTGAAGCCGCTGGGCAGAACCATCACGGGTTGGCCGACCCGGATGATCCCGCCGGCGATCTGGCCGCTGAGCCCGCGGAAGTCGTGCAGGGCGGGGTTCGAGGGGTTGTTCGGGCGGTTGACCCACTGGACCGGCAGGCGGAATGCCTTGAGGTTGTAATCGCTGCCGATATGCACGTCCTCCAGGTGGCTGAGCAGGGTCGGGCCGGAATACCACGGCATGTTTTTTGAGGGGTCCACGACGTTGTCCCCGTCCAGTGCGCTGACCGGAATGCATTTGACGTCGCGCAGGCTGAGGCGAGGAAGGAACTCCTCGAACTGGTCGCGGATCTCGATGAACCGCTCCTCGCTGTAGTTGACGAGATCCATCTTGTTCACGGCGACGACCAGGTGGGGGATGCGCAGCAGCGAGGCAATGCAGGCGTGCCGGCGGCTCTGCTCGATGATGCCGAGGCGCGCGTCCACGAGCACAACGGATAGGTTCGCCGAGGAGGCGCCGGTCACCATGTTCCGTGTGTATTGGACATGGCCCGGGGTGTCGGCGATGATGAATTTCCTCCGGGGCGTGGCGAAATACCGGTAGGCCACATCGATCGTGATCCCCTGCTCTCGCTCGGCCCGGAGGCCATCGGTGAGGTTCGCGAGGTTGATCTGGCCGCCGCCAGTGAGATCGGCTGAGCGCTCGAGCGCCTCGACCTGGTCGTCCATGAGCGACTTGGAATCGTAGAGCAGGCGGCCGATGAGTGTGGACTTGCCGTCATCAACAGACCCGCAGGTGTTGAAACGGAGAAGATCGACGGGATGGTGAAGTGGGACAGACATTAGAAATAGCCGGCTTTTTTCCGGTCCTCCATGGCGGCTTCGGATGCTTTGTCGTCGGCGCGCGAGCCGCGTTCGGTCACGCGTGCGATCGAGGTTTCCGCGATGATGTCGTCCACGCTCATGGCCGGGGATTCGACGCATCCGGTGCTGATGATGTCGCCGATCGTGCGGACGCGGACGATCAACTCCTCGACCTGCTCGCCCGGTTTCGGCGGCACCAGGTCGTTGACCGGCAGCCACTGGCCGAGGCGGCGAACGCACTGGCGGGGGTGGCTGAAATAAATGCTCGGGACCTCGAGATTTTCCTTCCGGATGTATTCCCACACGTCCATCTCGGTCCAGTTGCTCAGCGGGAACACGCGCATGTTCTCGCCCTGGTTGATGCGGGCGTTGTAGAGGTTCCAGATTTCCGGCCGCTGGTTTTTGGGATCCCACTGGCCGAAGCTGTCGCGGAAGCTGAAGAACCGTTCCTTCGCGCGCGCCTTTTCCTCGTCCCGGCGGGCTCCGCCGATGCAGCAGTCGAACCGGTATTCCTCGATGGCGGCGAGCAGGGTCGGGATCTGCAGGTGGTTGCGGCTGACCTGCCCCGGCGCCTGGACGGCGATCCCCTTCGCAAGCGCGTCCTCGACCGTGCGCACGATCAGCTTCCCGCGCAGTTCCTTCGCGCGGCGGTCCCGGAACTCGTTCAGCTCCGGAAAGTGGTGGCCGGTGTCGATGTTGAGGAACGGCATCGGAATCTCCGAAGGGCGGAATGCCTTCTCCGCCAGACGGAGCAGGCAGATCGAATCTTTTCCCCCCGAGAACAGCAATGCCGGCCGCTCGAACTCGGCCGCCACCTCGCGCATCACATGGATGGCTTCGGTTTCCAGGTATTGAAGGTGGTCCAGAAAATAGCTGCTCATGAAAAGTTTATCTTAAAAAGCCGGCGGTGGCAGTTCAATCCCTGACTGCCTCGCCGCCCCAGGCTGCGTGCAGTCCGCACTCGCGTTTCTCGTCCGCCTTGGCGGGATCAAAGTAGTCCCACTCGTTGGGCAGGCCATGTTCGGAGAGGTAGGCGTCCATGTCCGCATCGCTGAGATGGAACGCCGGGCTGACCTTCAGACTCCCGAAATTGGCATCGGCGGAAACGATGTCGAGGCCGGCGCGGTTCGGGTTTTGCACCTTGCGCAGCGCCGTGACCCAGATGGCCGGCGCGAGTTCCCTCATCCCCCGCTGGAACGGTTCGAGCTTCATGAGCGCGCTGAATTTTTTCAGGCCCTCCTCGTCGTCGGTATCCGGGATCGGCCCGTCCACCGCATCGCGGTGGGCTGCGGTCACCCGGGGGAGATAAGCGCGGATATCAAGCCCAAGAAGTTTCCGGAGCTGCTCGGCGTGGCAGTAGGTCGCCGGGCGGTTGTAGCCGTGGTCCACCCAGAGGACCGGGATGTCCGGCTGCACGCGGGTTACAAGGTGCAGGATCACGGCCTCGTAAGGGCGGAAATTCGTCGAGGCGATGGCGCGGCCGCCCGCCCGGGCGATCGCCCAGCGGGTGATTTCGAGCGGAGACTTGTCACGGAGTTCCGAGTTCCAATGGGCGATTTCGTCGGGGCTCATGAAAAAATCAGTCAACGGTTCCGACGCTGTGGAGGGTGGCATCTTTTGGCAGGATCGCGCGGTCGCAGAAATCGCCGAACCCCTCGCCCGGCTCCCGCTCCGCGGCATAGCGCTTGATGGCGGGGGTGAGGAACGTCAGCGTTTCGTCGACAGTGAGGCTTGGCGCAGCGAGGCGGTTGAGACGGGTGCCATTGTAGCTGGCACCGAGATAGAGCGCGTATTTATTCGGGGCCTTTCCGACCAGCCCGATCTCGCCGAGGTAGGGGCGGGCACAGCCGTTCGGGCAGCCGGTGACCCGGATGCTGATCTCGTCGTCCCTCAACCCGGCCTCGTCCAGAACGGCTTCAAATTTTTCCAAGATCTCCGGCAGCGCCCGCTCGCTCTCGGCGAGGGCGAGCCCGCAGGTCGGCAGAGCCACGCAGGAAAGTGCGTTGATGCGCAGGCCCGAGAGGGTTGCATCCTCCGTGATTCCGTGCTTTGCAAGAATCGCCTCAATGACGGGCTTCTGCCCTGCGGTCACGCCCGAGATGCTGAGGTTCTGTGACGGGGTGAGGCGGAAGTCTCCGGTGTGCATCCCGGCAATTTCGCGCAGCGCGGTTTTCAGCGCACATCCGGGGACGTCTTTGATTCGCCCGCTGAGAATATGCAGTCCGTAAAACCAAGTCCCGTCTGCGCATTCCTGCCAACCGAGCGGATCCGAGATCTTGGTGAATTCAAATGGGCGCGCCGGCTCGAATGTCACGCCGGAGCGCTTTTCGACCTCGGCTTTGAACCAGGCGACCCCGCGGTCAGCGATCGTGTATTTGAGGCGGGCGTGTTTGCGGTTGGTGCGGTCGCCGTAATCCCGCTGCGTCTCGAGGACCGCCTTCGCGATCGTGTTGACCTTGTCGGCGGGGATGAACCCCAAGACATCGGCCAGACGCGGGTAGGTTTCGGCATTCCCATGGCTCATGCCCATCCCCCCCCCGGCGGTCACATTGTAACCGGCCAGCCTCCCGCCTTCCCCGATCGCGATGAACCCGAGGTCCTGCGAGAAAACGTCCACATCATTCGATGGCGGCAATGAAAAACCGACTTTGAATTTCCGCGGCAGGTAGGTCGCGCCATACATCGGCTCGCTTTCCGGCTCGCCGCCGGCCACGAGCTCCTCGTCGAGGAAAATCTCGTGATACGCCCGGCTCTTCGGCAGCGCAAACTCACTCCACGCCACCGCGTCGCTGTAAACCTGCTGGAGCAGTGGGGAGCGCTCGGGGTTCGGAGGCGCCATCACGTTGCGGTTCACGTCGCCGCAGGCCGCAATCGAGTCGAGCAGGACCTCGTGCATGCCTTTGACGAGCCGCTTCACGTTGCCTTTCAAAACCCCGTGAAATTGAAACGTCTGCCGGGTGGTCAGCCGCAGCGAAGGAGCGGCCACCTCGTCGGCAAGCCGGTCGAGCACGAGCCACTGCTGCGCCGTCGCGCGCCCGCCGGGAAGGCGGACCCGGAGCATGAAGGCGAACGCTTTTTCCCTGCCCGCCTTCTTCAGGGTATTCCGCAAATCCCGGTCGTCCTGGATATACATGCCATGGAATTTTGAGAGCTGGTTGCTCCCCTCTGAGATCCCGCCAGTGGAGGTGTCGGCCAGATCTCGCGCGATGTCCCCGCGCAGGAAATTCGATCCGGCCTTGAGGGGTTCGTTGGCGCTGAGCGGCTTGGGCTCGGTGGTTTCAGAACTCATGGATAATGGATGGTATGTGGATGCCCTACTGAATCACGACAGCTTGAATCGCGGTTCCTTCATAGGAACACAACTCTGCTGTGCGGTCAACCGGGTCCGGAATGAATCACGGGGAAGGGTGGTTTGTCAACCGGCAGAAAGTTGCGATTGCCCAGTTGCCAACCGTCGACTAAGCTCGCGCCATTCCATTGAAGAGCAATAACATCACCCGGACGGTAAACCCTGTGACCCGCGAACACCGCGCAGAATTGCTCCGGCATTGCGGTTTTGTTTTCTGGCTTACCGGCCTCTCCGGTTCGGGGAAATCCACCTATGCCGTCCAGATGCAAAAGCGTCTTCACCTGTGCGGGATGGCGGCCTTTATCCTCGACGGCGACAATCTCCGCCACGGGCTTTGTTCGAATCTGGGATTCACGCCTGAAGACCGGTCGGAAAATATCCGCCGCGTCGGGGAGGTGGCGATCCTCATGGCGGAAGCCGGGCTCATTGTCATCTGCTCGCTGATCTCGCCCTACCGTGCCGACCGGGACCGGGTGCGGGCGAGTTGCAGGCGGGATGAAATTCCGTTCGCCGAGGTTTTTATCAACACGCCGCTTGCGGTCTGCGAGGAGCGCGATCCGCGCGGCCTCTACAAACGGGCCCGGGCTGGAGAGATCAAAGATTTCACCGGGGTCAACGCCCCCTACGAGGCTCCAGAGGCACCGGAGCTCGAAATCCGCACATGGGAATCCTCGATGGATGCCTCCCTCGCGGCGCTGATGGATCTGGCAACCGGCCTGGCGAGAGAATACCCCCGCCAGCCGGACGCGGGTCCGGGCTCCGGGATTTGACCGGACCGGGTGCCTTCAGGGGGCGGTTTTTTCCCAGACCTCGAAGGCCTGAAGACTCAACTTCCTGGAATACTTCCCCGCCGCGAGAAGTTGCGAGATTGATCCGGTGGAATCAAAATTGTCCGGCCGGGAAATGACAACCGCGTCCGGGAGCGAATCTGCCGAGGGGCATTTGTTCATGGCAAACTCGACCGCGCCGGGTGCGTGGGTCGTTCCAAGCGGCAGCCCGTAATAGGCGCCGCCCGAATAATCCGCCACCCACCAGACCGACTCCCCCGCCGCGCCGCGCCTGATCGCTTCAACCGCGGCTCCCCTGTAGTCGTCATGTTTATGCTGCGGGAGGAACCGCATGAAGAGCGATGAGAGCATCAGGAGGATCATTACGGCGGATGCGGCCATGCGGCCGGCCTTTCTCCAAAGCCCCTGCCTGGCCCACCGGATGATTATCGCCAGTGCCACCACCCAAAACGGGAAGGCCCCTGCGAGATTGCGACCCCAGAACGGGACGCCGGTGAGGATGGCCAGCGCAAACAGGAGGAGCGCGCTGAGCACGGCCACGCCCATACCCAGAAACCAAACCCGAACCAACGACACGTTCGCCCTCCCCGGGTCCGGCTGGGGAACAGACTTTTCATTTGGTGCCGATGCCGGAGCCGGGGCCGGATCCCTCGTAAGCCAGGATTTCAGCGCGGCGGCAAAAAGTGCCAGGTAGGCGCACAGAAAAATCAGAAGAAACGGAAGGAACGGCAGGAGTTCGCGGATCGGGGCAAGTCCCTTCATTATGGAGCGGAGATCCTGCCGTCCGGGGCCGAGCCCCTGGAGTCCGAGAAATTCGTATCCGACGAAGCACAGGTTCGCCGGCGAAACCCGCCAAAGCTGCGACCCTCCCCCCTCATGCAGCAGCCTCACCAGATAATAGCAGGAAAGGACGACGATCAACACGCATGTCACGGAGAGAAAAAATTTCCCCGGCCTCGGCCAATGGAGCCGGTTCCAAAGCCCGTGCGCCGTCAGGCCCGTGGCCACCGCGGCGAGGGGGATCAACCCCAGCATGCTCGCACCGCTGAGCAGAATCGCCCCCACGCACAGGGAGATGCTCGACAGCGAATCGACCGGCTTCCGCTGCAGGCACGCGATGGTCCCCATCAGCAGCAGGGACCCTCCCGCCATCTCCAGGACAGGAGTTCTGGCCCTGTTCATATAATACCAGACGAAGGGTTGAATCGCAAACAGGAGGGGCAGCCAGGGGATGGAAATCTGCCTCCCGGCCCGGGCAAGCGCCGCCAGAGCGATCGCCGCCCAGAGAAGATTGATGGACCGCATCGCCATTTCCCGGGTGCCAAAGGCGCGTGCCCACGCCCAGGCGGAAAACATGCCGAGCGGCATCTGGGACTCGGGGTTGTCGTCGGTCCGGAGCTCGTGGCAGAATGCTTGGAATGTCCCGAGCCGGGCGTAATCCCACGTCTGCGACTCCAGCTGGTCGATGCTGTCATTGCTGAGCGAAAAGGCCAGCAGCAGAAACGCGATCGCCGCCCAGGTGGCGGGTGACCATCGCTGAATCTGAGATCGGAAATGCACCCCGCGATCATGATGCATTCCTGTGCCGGCATGAAGGATAAACTTCCACGGCGCGCGCGGGCACATCCCGGCTTGTTTCCGGAAACTTTCCTGCAAAGTTTGTCCGGACAACCGAACGATGAAACCCACCCTGATCCTGGCGGCAATTTTGTTCGTGGCTTCCGGTCTTTCGTCCGGCTTTGAACTCCCGCAAAATTCCCGGCAATGCCTCGTGGGGATTGCGGACGGGTGGGATTCCTCGGACGTCACTCTACGGCTGTTTGAAAAGCCGGGGGACCAATGGGTGCAAGCCGGTGAGGAATGGAAGGGCCGCCTCGGGCGGGATGGGTTGGTTTGGGGGCTGGGGTTGAGTCCTGCGCCCGAGGGGGCTGTGATCAAGAGGGAGGGGGATTGGCGGACGCCGGCCGGGGTTTTCAAGATCGGGGGAGCCTGGGGATACGCGCCGGATATTGCCCGCCGGCCCAACTTACCATACGAGCAGGTCACCTCACGCGACCTCTGGGTCGAGGACCCGGCCTCGCCGCTTTACAACCAGCATGTGCGCCTGAAGACCGATCCCTCGACTGCCTGGGAAAAAAAGCAGCAGATGCGGCAGGATGACCCCGCGCATGCGCTCGAACTCTTCATCGCGCACAATGCGCCGCCGGCCGCGCGACCGGGGGCCGGAAGCTCGATCTTTTTTCACATCTGGCGCGGCGGCGGCACCAAGCCGACAGCCGGCTGCACCACGATGTCCGAACAAAATCTCCGGAGCCTGATCGTGGCGATCGACCCCTCAAAAAACCCTCTCTACGTCATCCTTCCGCGGCCGGACTATGAGCGGCTTCGCGCCGCGTGGAAGCTGCCGTGAGCAGATCTCAAGGTTTTTTCTTCCGGAAAAGTCCGGTCATCTGGAGGCCGGTCAGCGCGAGGACCAACAGGCCGATGCCGACCGCCAGGACATAGAACGGCCGCGCGGCTGTTCCCAGCCAGCCTCCCTGGTGGATATTCAGGAGCAGGTCGAGCGTGCTCTTGGGCAGATCAAGCCACTCCTCTCCCACTTTGAACGCGATGCCGGTAACCGCAGAGGCGGCAAGCGGGAGCAGGAGGATCGCGCCAAGGATGCGGTGAAACACCCGCGGCTGGCCTTTGGCCCGGCTTTTCAGGACCAGATAAAATCCTGTCGCAACCAGCGCGAGAAGGCCCGCCCCCATCAGGATCACGTAGATCACGGAGCCGGTGTCGCCGAGCCACGCGCCGGCATGGATGTCGAGGATCGTTCCACCGGTTTCCTTGCCCATGCCGAACCACGCCCGGCCGGTCCGGTAGGCGATGCCTGTCGCAAGCGTCACGGCAAGCGGAAGCGCCAGCCACGGGGCAATCCGGCGATGGAACTTCCTTGGAGCGGGATTCATCTGCCCATGATCGGAATGTCACCCGTTCCTGTCAACCACGGCGGAATTGCCGGAAACTCCAGAAAGGAAACGCCAGCGCCTTCGCGCCGGGCGGAAATTCGCGTTGCGGGATGGCGCGGCATCGCTTTTACTGCAGCGACCATGGCCGCCTTCACCACCTCCCGGGACGGAAACGTCAACATCCTCCGCATCACAGGCAAGCTGGATCCTTTTGCCTGGAAGGACCTCAAGGACACGATGGCGGCGCTCACAGCCGGCGACGAGCAGCTCGATCTTCTCGTGGACCTGGGCGGAATGGATTTCATGGCCAGCTCGGGATTCCGCGAGCTCTTCCTCGCCGGGAAAAACCTCTCGCGCAAGGGCCGCTGGCTGGCTGTGTGTTCGCTGCAGGGCGAAGTGAAGCGGGTCTTCGACCTCGCAAAATTCGACACCGCCTACCCGATCTTCGAAAACCCGGAGTCCGCCCTCGAATGGCTGCGCTCGGGCACACCGAAACCCTGAACGCTTTCTCCATGTCACTTCCAGCCAATTTGAAATGGGTGGTGCCGGCCGTGGTGGCGATGATGTTTTCGTCTTGCGCGGTCATCGAGAAGCATGCGGAGCAGAAGCGCAATGCCGAAGAACGCGCGGCGGCGCTCGCCGCCCATCAGGCCTGGCGGGCCGAGAAGGGGTGGAGGGCGAACACCTATCGCAACGACCCGCTGCTCGCCACCGCGACCTCCGACAATGTCTCGATCCAGATCTCGCTCTCCGAACAGCGCGGGCTGCTCCTCGTCAACGAATGCATCGCGCTGGATTTTCCCGTCGCCACCGGGAAGCCGTCCCACCCCACCCCGGCCGGCGAGTTCCACGTTCGCGGGAAGGAAAAGGATTACTCCTCGAACCTCTACGGGAAGATCGTCGATGCCACGGGCACCGTTGTGGTTGAGAATGCCGACCGGACGGTCGATACGCCCGCGGAGGGAACAACTTTCGAAGGGGCCCGGATGCCGTATTGGATGCGCCTCACCGACACGGGGGTCGGCATGCACATCGGCTACGTTCCCGGAAGGCCCGCCTCGCACGGATGCATCCGGCTGCGGCACGATACAGCGGTCCGCCTGTTCAACCTTGTCAAAATCGGAACGCCGGTCCTGATCGCAGAGGAGGCGCCGGCATTGACGGCGCCGCCCGCCCGTTAGTCCCAATGCTGCTCTCTTTGCGCGCCGTGGCGCAGGCGTCCCGCCTGCGAAGCGAACCAGAAACGCAGGCGGGACGCCTGCGCCACGACGGGCTCCTGTTTCCGGCCCGCGATCCGGCTTGCGCAGGCGGGTCGTAATTTGGGATTCATGACCACAGCATGAACGCCCGACTTCTCGCGCCCGAGCTCCGACCGATTGCGGACAAAGTCCGCTCGGGCGCGCGCATCTCCGATGAGGACGCGATGGTCCTCTACGCCAGCCGGGACCTGAACGGAATCGGCAGGATCGCCAACGTCGTGAGGGAGCGGATCAATGGCAACGTCGCCACGTTCATCCACAACCGCTACATCAACTACTCGAACATCTGCCTTCTCTCCTGCCAGTTCTGCGCGTTCGGGGCGAAGAAGCGGGAGGAACACGCCTACGAGATGGCGGCTCCCGAAATCGTCGCGACCGTTCGCGAGGCGCTTTTGCAGGGGATCACCGAGATTCACATGGTCGGCGGCCTGCATCCCACGCTCCCCGGGGAATGGTATCTCGGCCTCCTGCGCGACCTGAGGGCGCTGGATCCGGATCTTGTCATCAAGGCGTTCACGGCGGTCGAGATCCGCCACCTGGCCGACCGGATTTTCAAATTGCCGCTGCGCGAAACATTGATCCTGCTGAAGGAAAACGGCCTCGGCGCGATCACCGGCGGCGGCGCGGAAATTTTCGATCAGGAAATCCGGGACAAGATCTGCAAAGGCAAGGAGACCGCCGATGAGTGGGCGGAAGTCCACCGCGTCTGGCACCAGCTCGGCGGGCGCAGCACCTGCACCATGCTCTACGGGCACATCGAGACCGCCGCCCACCGCGTGGACCACCTGCGGCGTCTGCGCGAACTGCAGGATGAAACCGGAGGATTCACCGGGTTCATCCCCTTCGCCTTTGAGCCGGACGGGGCGCGGCCGGCACTCAAGGACATCCCCCACGCGACGGCCCACGAAGAACTCCGCAACCTGGCCATCAGCCGGATCTACCTCGACAACATCGGGCACATTACCGGCTACTGGATCAGCCTCGGGCTTCCGGCCGCCCAAGTTTCACTGAGCTTCGGCGTCGACGATCTCCACGGCACGATCATGGAGGAAAAAATCTTCCACATGGCGGGCGCACACACCCCGCAACAACAGACCGCGGCCAGCCTGGAAAAGGCGATACTGGCCGCAGGCCGCATCCCGATGCAGCGGGACAGCTTTTACAGAAGGATCGCGGACACCCAGACCCCCGCCCCGTGAGGGCTCCGCGCCTCGGTTGCGTTCCCTATTTGAACGCCCGCCCGCTCATCCACGGCCTCGAGGCCACGCTGGAAGTTCCTGCGGTCCTCTCCCGGCGGTTCCTTGCCGGCGATTTCGATGCGGCGCTCATTCCCGCTTTCGAGATGCTGCGCCTGCCAGCTCCACGGATCGCTGACGGCTTTGGAATCTGCTCGGTTGGAGCGGTTCGCAGCGTCATCGTCGCGCACCGGCATCCCCTTGATCAGACCCCGGAAATCGTGCTGGACCCGACCTCGAGGACGTCTGTCCACCTGCTCCAGATTCTCCTCTCGGAGCATCTGAAAAATCCTGCACGCCTGGTTGACCGATCGGAAGATCCGCAGGCAGCGCGGCTCATCATCGGCGACCCCGCCCTCCGTTTTCAGGAAACCATGGATCCCGGGTGGCGGATATTCGACCTTGGCCAGGCGTGGCACAAATGGACAGGGCTTCCGTTTGTCTATGCCGTCTGGACGCTTGCCGACAATGCCCCGGCCGGAACGGCCGATCTCCTCAGGCAGGCAGCCGTCAACGGGCTCGCCGCCCGGCCGGCCATCTCGGCCAAAGAATCCGACCCGGCCGCAGCGCTCGACTACCTCACGCATTCGATCCATTTTCCGATTGGGCCGGACGAGCGTGCAGGGGTCGAGGAGTTCCGCCGCCACCTTGTTTCTCACGGCCTTCTCCCCGCGGAGGCCGGCGCTCCGGTCTATGTGTAAGGCGGACGACAAGCTCTGGAGGGATGGCCGCCGTGCCGTCCCATTTTTTGGATTGCACCGAGGACAAATCGGCGCTGACGGCGCAGCACCCTCCAAACCGGCTGCGGGGTCCAATGTTCCTGATTGCATTGTCGGGGATCTTTATTGAGATTGGTCAACGAATCCCATGGGGCAAAAACAAGAAAAGCCGACGCTTGAAACCGCGATGCAGCGGATCACCGAGATCGTGTCGGAGATGGAAGAGGGCAGCCTGCCCTTGGAAACTCTGATCGTCCGCTATGAGGAAGGGGTCGGCCTTGTGAAGATCTGTCAGGAGAAGCTGAATGCCGCGGAGAAAAAGATCCAGATCATCTCGCGCGATGCGCGCGGTGCGGTGGAACTGAACGACTTTGAGGAGCAGGGCACCTGACATCATGCCCGCGCGCCAGGCCACTTCGATTCTCAACGGCATCTCCAGCCCTGCCGATGTCAAAGCCCTTCCGGCGGATGCGATGCCGCAACTCGCCGCAGAGATCCGCGGCGAGCTGATCCGGGTGCTCTCGAACACCGGCGGGCACCTCGGGCCGAATCTCGGGGTGGTGGAGCTGACGATCGCACTCCACCGGGTGTTTGAGACGCCGAAGGACAAAATTGTTTTCGATGTGAGCCACCAGGGCTATGTCCACAAGTTGCTGACCGGCCGCCGGGAGCGATTCTCATCGATCCGCCAATATGAGGGGCTGAACGGATTTCTTCTCCGCAGCGAGAGCGAACACGATTGCTACGGTGCCGGGCATGCCGGAACGGCGATCTCCGCCGCGCTGGGGATGGCGGCCGCGCGGGACATGCTCGGCGGAGATGAGCATGTGGTCTGTGTCGCGGGAGATGCGGCTTTCACCTGCGGGGTCAGCTTCGAGGCCTTGAACAATGTGGCCTCGGGCACGAAGCGCCTGATCATTGTCCTCAACGACAACGAGTGGTCGATCGCAAAAAATGTCGGGGCCGTGGCCGAGTATCTCAACCGGCTCGTCACAAACCCGGCCTACGCCCACCTCCACGACAAGGCCGCAAAATTCGTCGAGTGGATCGGCGGCAAGGGCGCCCGCAAGCTTGCGCACAAGGCCGAGGTCGGGCTGAAGAACCTCCTCGCTCCGAGCGTGATCTTCGAGGATCTCGGCATCCGGTATTACGGCCCGATCGACGGGCACGACACTGCTCTCCTCACCGAGACGTTCGAGTTTCTGAAAACCCAGAACGACCCGGTCATCCTTCACATCCTGACCCAAAAAGGAAAGGGCTACGCCCCGGCGCTGGAGCGGCCGGACAAGTTCCACGGGCTGGGAAAATTCCATCTCGACACCGGCGAGACCGTCGCCTCGCCGACCCCGACATATTCCGAGCTGCTCGGCACCTCGCTCGCCAATTTTGCCGACCACAACAACAAGATCGCCGCCATCACCGCCGCGATGCCGACCGGCACCGGGCTCGTGGGGTTTGCCAAGCGGCACCCGGGCCGGTTTTTCGATGTGGGCATCGCCGAGGAGCATGCGGCCATTTTTGCTTGCGGGCTCGCGGTGCAGGGGATGAAGCCGTTTCTCGCGATCTACAGCACGTTCATGCAGCGCTCCTACGACATGATCATCCACGACATGGCGCTGCAGAATCTCAACGTGGCGCTCTGCATGGACCGCGCCGGCCTTTCAGGCGATGACGGCCCCACCCACCACGGGCTCTTCGACATCGGGTTCCTCCGCCCTGTTCCGGGGCTCATCCACATGCAGCCGAAGGACGAGGACGAGTTCGTGGACATGCTCTGGACGATCGTCAATTACCATGAGGGACCGATCGCGATCCGCTATCCGCGCGGCGCCGGCACCGGCGCGGTCCCTAAGAAGAAGCCGCAGATTCTTGAGATCGGAAAATCCGAAGTCCTCCGCCACGGCTCCCGCGCGGCGATCATCGCCCTGGGCAACATGTGTGAGCTGGCCCTCGAAGCGGCCGCATCGCTCGAGGAGGCGGGGATCTCCACGGCGGTCATCAACGCCCGCTGGATCAAGCCGCTCGACACGGCGATGATCGAGTTCTTCGCCCGCGGATGCGAGGTCGTCTGCACGATGGAGGATCACGTGCTCCACAACGGATTCGGATGCGCGGTCATCGAGCATCTCTCGGAGCAAAAAATCACAACCCCCGTCGTCCGGGTGGGCTGGCCTGATCAGTTTGTCGAGCACGGGACCGTTCCGATCCTCCGCGCGAAGCACGGCATCACAACCGCTGCCGCCGTCGAAAAAATGCTGTCCATGCTCCCAGGCAGGAAATCCGCCGGCATCCAGCCAGCCGCCTGAACCGACTGCGGGAGGGTGAGGCTCCGTCCGAACCCATATATTTCGGCTCAGACGGAGCTTCGCCCTCCCAGGTCGTTACCGAGGGAATATCTCCACGCGACCGTCAGGTTCGCGGGCTTGCCCGCCATCCGGCGATCAAGGTTTTGCATTTGACGAACCGAAAGCTTGGAGACATCGTTTGCTGGTGAGCACGACAAAAATTCTCAGTATCCTTGAGGCGGCCCAGATCGAGCCTCCCAAGGCTCGTGCCATCGCGGAATCTCTCGAAGTCGCATTCAAGGAACAGGAAGACGACCTGACGAAACGCCTGATGACGAAGCAAGACGGCGCGGAGCTGAAAACGGAAATCATCAAGTGGATGTTCCTTTTCTGGATCGGTCAAATCGCCGTTCTCCTCGCTGCCGCAAGGTTTCTGTTTCAAACACACTGAAACATTCCGCCTGGCGGGAGATCCAGAGTTTCCCTTCGCCAAGCATCTCTGAGCCCGAAGGCACCCAGGAATTTTGCTCTGCTCTAATGCGGTTCCGCGCGAAGCACGGCATCACATCCGCCGCCGCAGTCGAAAAATTCTGTCCGTCCTCCCCGCCCGGAAATCCGCCGGCATCCAGCCGGCCGCCTGAGCTCAGTTCGTGGGCTGCCCGCCATCGGGGACGTAGATCAGCGTCTTTCCGTCGCTGGCGAGATAGGCCGCGGCTTTAACCTGGTTTTCGGGGGAGATGACTCCCATTTGGAACCGCATGACCAGCGTGAGATCCACCGGGTTCGTGACTGCAATGCC
This sequence comes from Verrucomicrobiota bacterium, assembly GCA_026398275.1. Classification (GTDB taxonomy): domain Bacteria; phylum Verrucomicrobiota; class Verrucomicrobiia; order Chthoniobacterales; family Terrimicrobiaceae; genus QYQL01. The sequence goes on along the minus strand of JAPLTF010000025.1, from coordinate 79,580 downwards.
CGTGACCAGCGCCGCGATGGCCTCCGATTTGGTGGGCCAGCCTGAATACCCGGCGGAACGCACGGCGGATGCCATTTCAGCGAGCGCTTGGGCGTTGCGCTGATCCCGGCTGACGTTTGCACTGCGAACGATGTTGGCGATGTTGGGGACGGCAATCGCCGCGACAATGGCGATCACCGCAATCACCACCAGCACCTCCACGAAGGAAAATGCTGCCGGGCCCGATTTCGTTCTTCCGCTCTTGTGAGGGCTGAAGCGGGCGACATAAGCTGGCTGCTGCATTTGGTGTTTTCCAGAGCGTGTAACTCCAGAGAAAAAAGAAGGGGCTCCGTTTGAATGGAGCCCCTTCACGTTGCTGATGACTGCTGACTTACGGAGCCGGGGTGTAGATCAGGGCGCCGGTCGCGGAGTCAAAGGTCAGGTTGTTTGTCACCTTGGAGAGATCGGTCGGGAGACCATCAACACGGAACGGCCCGTTGGTGATGGAACCGTTCGTCACGGTTAGTCCGTTGGTGAGCGTGGCGATGACCAAATCCATCGTTGTGCCCATCTGTGCTTTTGTCGCCCCTGCCGCGATGGCAGCCGAGGAGATGGAAGCAAGATTTTGAGCGTTGCGCAGCCCGGAGGTCTTTGCAGCGTTCTGGGTGATTCCAGCGATGTTGGGAATGGCAATGGCCGCGATCACCGCGATCACTGCAATCACAACGAGTAATTCAACCAAGCTGAAAGCTGATTGAAACGATAGTCTGCGTGTTGGTGTTTTCATAGCGACGTCAGCATCACGCAATGGTTGCAAACCCACAACAAAAGGGATCCCGCATTCTTTGGCAGGGCAAAACTGTATGCGGGTCGCGCAACGTTGCATGGATCATAATGGGAAAATCTCTCTTTGCGCTGAATTGCCCACAGTCGCCAACGCAAAAATGAGGCGGTGACGCGGCAGTCCTGTGAGGGGTTACGTCCCCGCCTTGCGACGTTCTCGGATGACCTCCAGTTCGAGGACGGCGTGAAGATCTCTCGGGCGTCCCATGGCACGTTTGGCAAGAATCAAAGCGTCCAACGTCAGCACGCGGATGTTCGTGCCGCAGATCGTGATGGGTTCGCTGAGTTCCCGGCACCGCTCGAAGTCCCCAATGCCTTTGATCTCGCCCAGCAGGTCGAGTTGTCCGAGATGGGTTGCGAGATAGAGATTCTTCAGGTCGCCTTTTTCCGCTTGCTCGCGCGTGAAAGGCAGGCGTTCGGGGGTCATGCGATGGACGGGGTTCATCCCCCTGAGGGACAGCCAGACCCGGCAGAGATTTTCCGGCGACATGTCGCACGCAAGATCGACATCGCGTGTAAGAAGCGAACTGCCCCAGGCCACCGCCCCAAATCCCCCCGCAATCACAAACCGGCACTCCTGTTCGGCGAGGTGGACGACGAGGTTTTTGAGATTTTCCATTTTCAGTCGCAACCAGCTTGCAGCGCTTTGGCGAGATTCGAAGCGGCTTGGTTTTGGTCAATCCTCTGTTCCGGCGTGAGCCGCAGGTTTTCCTCAAGCAGCGAGAGGTCGATCCCGTAAGCATCGGCCCGCTCGCCCGGCGTCCGTCCGTCATCGGTCCGCCAGAACGGTTCAAGGATCGGATCAGCGCTCATGGCGGACATTCTCACACCCGGCTTGCGGGATCTCAATGCGATTTTCTCACAGCATTGCCGCCCAGCGGGAGAAAACCAACTCCGCCGTCTCGCGGAGTGGCGGCAAAAACCGCCAGGCATCCTGTCGTAGCTGCTCAGGATCGGCGCCGGCTTCAGCGAGGTAGGCGTCGGACCCCACAAGCATTTCCTCAAAGATCTGCGGCGTCATTTCGAGGTGGAACTGAAGCCCGTAAAGCCCGCACCCGTAGCGGAAGAGCTGGTTCTGGGTCATCGCAGAGGAGGCGAGCCGCATGCCGGCGGCCGGGAGGTCGAAGATATCCCCATGCCAGTGCGTGGCCACAAAATCGGTCGGCAGATCGCAGAGCAGTGGGTCGTATTTTGCAATGGGATCGAGGGTGATGGGAAAAAATCCCACCTCTCTCCGGGGGCCGGGCCGCACGGGCGCGCCGAGGGCGGAGGCCATCAACTGCGCGCCAAGGCAGAGCCCGAGGACAGGTTTCCCCTCATGGGCGGCATCGCGGATCAGGTCGCATTCCTTGCTGAGATAGGGATATTTTTTCACCTCGTAGGCACCCTGGCCGCCACCTCCGACAGCGAGCCCGCTGAAAGCTTCCAGAGTCGGTGGGAGGGGTTCGCCGAGGTAAGGGTGGACGATCTGAATTCCGATCCCGCCGCCGGAAAGCGATTCCTCCAAAAGACCGGGCTTGTCGGTCTCTCCATGCTGGATAAAAAGGATTTTCTTCACGGAAATATATTCGGAGTCGAAGGGGCGCGGCTTGAGACAAAACTATCGCTTCGACAGCCGGAGATAAGCATTCCCCGTGCCACCAAATCCCGTCCCGAAAGGTGAATTTCCTCATTGCAACGCCGGCTGATCTGAAGGAATCTCTGCCGCTTGCCTTCCGCCCGCGCCACGGGCGATAATGAGGAGGACGAATCGAGGAAAGTTTTCATGAGCGAAACCAAAACAGCAGCCACCGAACCAGTCGACTATGCGCGCGCGGAAATCAACTCGGCCCTCGGGGCCGCGGAAAAGATCCGCTTTTTCTCGGAGATGCTGCGCATCCGGAGGTTCGAGCAGACGGCCCTGAAGTATTACAACCAAGGCAAGATGGGCGGGTTCCTCCACCTCTACATCGGACAGGAGGCGGTCGCATTGGGGACGGTTTCGCTGATGGGGAAAAACGACCATGTGATCACGGCCTACCGGGACCATGGGCACGCACTGGCGGTCGGGATGGATATGAAAGCCTGCATGGCCGAGCTTCTCGGCAAGGCCACCGGATGCTCGCGCGGCAAAGGCGGCTCGATGCACTATTTCGCGCCGGATAAAAACTACTGGGGCGGGCACGGGATTGTCGCAGGCCAGACCCCGCTCGGACTCGGCCTCGCCTACGGCGTGAAATACAAAGGCCTGAAAGGCTGCTGCCTCTGCTTTTTGGGTGACGGGGCGGTCAACCAAGGGTCCTACCACGAATCGCTCAACCTGGCCGCGCTCTGGAAGCTGCCGGTGATTTACGTCATCGAGAACAACCAATACTCGATGGGGACAAGCATGGAGCGCTCCTCCGCCATGAGAAATTGCCTCGCCGAGCGGGCGGAGGGATACGGGATCGCATGGGATGTCGCGAACGGAGAAGATTTTTACGAGGTTCGCGCAAAGACCTGGAACGCGATCCGGCGGGCGCATGACGAGTCGCTTCCGTTTGTCCTCGAGGTCGACACCTACCGCTACTACGGGCACTCGGTCGCCGACGCCAACGCGAAGAAATACCGCAGCGCGGATGAGATCGAGCACTACAAGACCCACCACGATCCGATCCGCCTGTGGCGCAAGCGCCTCGTGGACGAAAAGGTCCTGACCGAGGAATCCGCCGACGAGATCGATGCCGCGGTCAAGCAGGAGGTCGCCGAGGCGGCGCAGTTCGCCCTGGACAGCGAAGATCCCGCGCCCGAGACCATCTTCGAGGACGTTTACTGGGAGGTCGACAACCAAACCGAAGTCGGACAAACCGGCCGCCACTTCTTTGGAGACTAGAAAAAACATGCCACTCATCACCTACCGCACCGCGCTGAACCAGGCGCTCGCCGAGGAAATCCTCCGCGATGAGAACGTCGTGATCATCGGCGAGGAAGTCGCCCAATACAACGGGGCCTACAAAGTCACCGAGGGGCTCTGGGAGCGCTTTGGCGACAAGCGCGTGGTCGATGCGCCGATCAGCGAGGCCGGATTCATCGGCATGGGCATCGGCGCCTCGATGCTCGGCATCCGCCCGGTCATGGAGCTCATGTTCTGGAGCTTCGCCTACGTGGCCTGGGACCAGATCATCAACAATGCCGGACAGGTCCGCTACATGAGCGGCGGCCTCATCAACTGCCCGATCGTCATCCGCGGACCGGCAAACGGCGGCACGAATGTCGGGGCCACGCACTCGCACACGCCGGAAAATTTTATCGCCAACACGCCCGGCCTCAAGGTCGTCTGCCCGGCCACAGCCTACGATGCGAAGGGGCTCATGAAGGCGGCGATCCGCGACAACGATCCGGTCTGCTTCATGGAGAACACGCTTCTCTACGGCGAGTCCTGGGAGGTGCCCGAGGAGGAATACGTGATCCCGCTCGGCGTGGCCGACATCAAGCGCGCGGGGACTGACGTCTCGCTGATCGCGCATGGACGGGCGGTCCTCACCGCACTCAAGGCCGCTGAAATTCTTGAGGCAGACCACGGCATCCATGCAGAGGTTCTCGATTTACGGTCGATCCGCCCGCTCGATGAGGAGGCCGTTCTTGCCACCGTGCGCAAAACCCATCGAGCCGTGCTCGTGGATGAGAACAAGCCGTTCTGCGGGGTCTCCGCCCAGATCGCGGCGACGATCCAGGAAAAGGCGTTTGACGATTTGGACGCCCCCGTGCAGCGGGTCTGCACGCTGGATGCGCCTTCCATCTACTCGCCCGCCCTCGAGCCGATCCAGCTGCCCACCCCGGAGCGGGTCGTGATAAAAGCGCTGGATATTTGCTGAGCAAACTTCACCATTCCCAATCCTATGTCAGACATCACCATGCCGAAGCTGAGCGACACCATGATCGAAGGGACGCTCGTCAAATGGCTGAAAAAAGCCGGGGACAAGATCGAGATCGGAGACATCCTCGCGGAGGTGGAAACCGACAAGGCCACGATGGAGATGGAAGCATTTGACGAGGGCATCCTGACCGAGATCACCGTCCCGGAGGGCGGCGTGGTCAAGGTCGGGGAACGTCTGGCTGTTCTTGACGGGGGATCATCTTCTGGAAAGCCGTCCGCGCCTGCACCAGCGCCGGCCGCAAAGCCGTCGCCCGCGCCAGCCCCAAAACCGGTTCCCAAGTCTGCGGCTCCCGTGACTCCCAAGCCCCGCGCCGCCGCGATCGCCGCCGGCCCCCAGGTTAAGGCATCGCCTCTCGCCAAGAAAATTGCCGCGGAACGCGGTGTCGATCTTTCCGGCGTGGCCGGCTCCGGCCCTGGCGGGCGGATCGTGGCCGCCGATGTTCCTGAGAAAGGCGCCGCCCCTGCCGCGCGTTCCGTCACGGCTGCAGCCGCTCCTGCGGCAAGGATTGAGGTTCCCTCCTCGGACGCCGACAAGCGGGTTCCGCTCTCGGGCATGCGCCGCACGATCGCGGAGCGGCTCCTTGCCAGCAAGACGCAGATCCCCCACTTTTACCTCTCGCTCGAGATCGACGCCGCGCCGCTCGTTGCGCTGCGGAAGGACATCAATTCTGCGGCCGAGGCGTCCGGCACGCCGAAAGTGACGATCAACGATTTCGTCCTGCTCGCCACCGCGCGCGCAGCAGCCCTGCATCAGAAAATCAACTCCGCATTCGCAGGTGACGCGGTTGTCGAATACGCGACCGTCAACCTCTCCGTCGCCATCGCCGTTGAGGACGGCCTCATCACCCCGGTGATCCGCAACGCCCAGAAGCTCACCCTGCGCGAGATCAGCAGCGCGGTGAAGGACCTCGCTGTCCGCGCCCGCGCCAAAAAGCTCAAACCCGAGGAATACCAGGGCGGAACCGTCACGGTCTCGAACCTCGGCGCCTTCGGCATCGAAAGCTTCTACGCGATCATCAACCCGCCGCAGGCGGCGATCCTCGCGGTCGGGACCATCGTCAAGAAGCCGGTGGTGAACGCGCAGGATCAGGTCGTCGCAGGCCAGCGGATGACCCTGGCGCTGAGCGGCGACCATCGCGTCGTGGATGGTGCCGCGGGCGCGGAATTCCTGGCCACCCTCAAAAAAACCCTCGAAACCCCGGCCACGCTGCTTTTCTGATCAGCTAAAAAGCGGGTCAGCCCCGGGGTCGCCTTGATAATCCAGCGCGATCCGATCCGTGATATTTGGTTTGATCACCTCGTTGACGAACCGGACATGCACCGGGTCCTGGAGATAGGCGGCGAGCTTTTCTGCGGAATCGAGTTCGATCATCAGGAACAATGCCCAGTCCGTCCCGGGATCGATCCGGTGCCCGCACCGCAGCCCCCGGACGACCGGGATTTTGAGCAGCCGGATCCGGGTTTCCCGGAGCATCCATTGGATCTTCTCCGCATCAATCTCCGGCTTGAGATTGAAAAGCACCACGTGTTGGATCATCAGGATCTACCTCGACCAGTCCAGCGCGCCCTTTTTGATCGCGTAGATGTAGCCGACCATCAGGATGATCACAAAGCTCAGCATGCTCCAGAGGATGACCGTGCCGAACTGGGCGATGAAATCCTTGTAGACGACCGCCCACGGATACATGAAGACGATCTCGATATCGAAAAGGATGAAGAGCATCGCCACCAGGTAAAACTTGACGCTGAACCGCGGCTGGGGACCGGGCGTCGGCGTGATCCCGCACTCGTAGGCGGTGTCCTTTGTCGGGTTGTTCGTGCCCGCGCGGCCGAGGATCAGATTGGCAAGTAGAGCGACCGTCGCAAAACCCACCGCAACGATCACATGCAGCAGAACTGGAACGTAATCTTGAATCATCTCCGGCATGTCTAGCATCGCACGCGTAACGGTGCGAGGAGGAAGTTTGCCTTGCCGGCTGAAAATCATGCCGTGTCTCCCGGAGCAGGCGCGCGTTTCTGATACCTGCAAAAGCGGAAGGGAAGTGGTGGGGCAGCCGCAGAGGAATGAAGTTTACACTTATCGGAGAGCCCCCCCTCCGGCGTTTTGCGCGGAGTTCTCGATTGACTGATTTTTATCAAATGGCACATTTGAGGCATGACTGAGCAAATCAGGCTTCGGATCGACAGTCAGCTGGCGGATGAAGCGGATGAGGTATGCCGCGAAATCGGCATTACTCCGACAGCGGCGGTCTCAATGTTTTTTTCGCAAATGGTCAAACTGCGTGGCTTGCCGTTTCGCCCGAGCGATTTTCCGGCGTTGGACGAATATGGCGTGACGTTGGCCCAGGCGACAGTCGCAGAAGACTCCGCTTTGGCCGAAATCGCGTCTTTGCGCAAGGCGGGCAAATTAAGGGCCTTCAGCGGGAAATTATGATCCGGATCCTCCTCTCGGAGCGGATCAAGAAAACAGCCGGTAAGTTACCGCCCGGAGTGCGGGAAAAAGCCTCGCAAGCCATTGCAGATGTGGCTGCAGCTTTCGGCGATCCGCATCGCCATCGTGGGTTGGGTCTTCGAAAACTGGCGAGGCGTTCCTACGAAATCCGGGTGCATCTCCAATGGCGCGTGGTGTTTATCCACGACCAGAATACTTTGGTTGCCTACGATATCATGACCCACGACGAAGTCTCACTCTGGTTGCGCGGACAGAGGAAGTGATCTCTCCCGTCAACAAGCCTACAAATCCGCGGTGTAGTTGAAAATCGAGACGTCTTCGACGGCGACCAGCGTGTCCAATCCCGCGGCAGCATCGAAGGTTTCGACAAACTCCGCCGATCTCGTCAGGTGCGATCCGGTGCCGGGGCCGTCAAGATTGAGGAAGAACCCGGTGGTGAGCACGGCGAACGCTGCGGCTCCGAGCCAGCGAAGCAGGAAAAGCGGAACCAGCGGGCGCGCCGGATTGCGGCGGATTTCCCGCACGACGTTCCGCGCGAAAAACGGCGACACGGAAACCGGACCGGCCTTCCCAAGCAGGTCCCACAGCTCGTCCTTGTCCCAATCATCATTCATGGCAGGAGATGGAACACGGCCGGGAGCGGAAAGTTGCGGGAAATTCTACAATTCCTGAGCTTCGAGGAAGCCCTCGAGCTGGCGGATGCGGGTCGGGTGGCGCATTTTCCGCAGGGCCTTGGCCTCGATCTGGCGGATTCGTTCGCGGGTGACCTTGAACTGGCGGCCGACCTCTTCGAGGGTGCGGCTGTAGCCGTCCACAAGGCCGAAGCGCTGCTCGAGAACCTGCCGCTCACGTTCGGTGAGGGTCTCAAGGACGTCCTTGATTTTGTCCTTGAGGAGGACGATCGCCGCCATGTCGGCCGGGTTCTCAGCGCCCTTGTCCTCGATGAAGTCTCCGAAGCTCGTGTCGTCGCTGTCGCCAACCGGCGCCTGCAGCGAAATCGGCTGCTGCGCCATTTTCAGGACGGCGCGAACGCGCTCGACCGGGAGCTGGATTTCGTCCGAGATCTCCTCCGGGGAGGGCTCGCGGCCGTATTCCTGCACGAGCTGCTTCTGCACGCGGATCAGCTTGTTGATCGTTTCGATCATGTGGACGGGAATCCGGATCGTGCGGGCCTGGTCGGCGATCGAGCGGGTGATCGCCTGGCGGATCCACCATGTCGCGTAGGTGGAAAATTTGTAGCCGCGGCGGTATTCGAATTTTTCGACCGCCTTCATAAGCCCCATGTTGCCCTCCTGGATCAGGTCGAGGAACGAGAGCCCGCGGTTCGTGTATTTTTTTGCGATCGAGATGACGAGCCGGAGGTTGGCCTCGACCATTTCGGTCTTCGCCTTGAGTGCCTTCCGGTGCCACTGCTTGAGATCGTGGTGGAGGGTGGAGAGCTCCTCGGGCGTGAGCCAGAAGCGCTTCTGCATCTCCTTGATCTCATGGGAAAAATGTTTCCGGTGCTTCGAGTTCGGATCCTTGGCGTGCTTCTTGTGCTCGTGCTGGAGATTTTGGAGGGCGCGGAGGTTCTCGTCGGCGAGCAGGACAAAATCCTCGACGACCTTCTGCTTGAAGAAAAATTTCGGGTAGAGCTTCTGGAGGTTGAGGAGGACGCGCTCGAAGCTTTTGAGGTTGGCGGCTGACGGCGAGGCCACCATGAGCTTGGCGCTGTAGATTTTCGCGACCGTATCCGCCTGGCGCTTGACCTGCTGGCAGAGGCGGGGAAGCGCCTTCATGTAGCGCTCCCGGCTTTCGATCTTTTTGTCGAGGATCACGCGGTCGAACCGCTCGCGCTGGTCGATGAGCTTCTGGGCAAGATCCAGATGGGCGCGTGCGATGAATCCGAACCGGTAGAGCGTCTCCTGGACCTTCAGCTCCGCGTCCTCAATGCGCTTGGAGATTTCGACCTCCTGCTCGCGGGTGAGCAGCGGGACCTGGCCCATCTGCTTGAGATACATCCGGACCGGGTCGTCGAGGATGTCGAGCTTGGAGTCGCTCTTTTCTTCTTTTTCTTCCTCTTCCTCGTTGTCCTTCGTGCGGACGTCTTTGATCCTGTCCACGTCGGAGGCATCGATGATTTCGATCTCCACCGCCCGGAGCTGGCTGATGACCGACTCGATGGCCTCGGGCTCGTTGACTCCCTCGGGAAGGTGTTCGTCGAGGTCGTCGAACGTGACGTAGCCCTGCTCCTTTGCGAGCTTGATCAGCTCGCGGACCTTTTCCTGGATGGCTTTCTGAAGCTCCTGCGGGGTCGGGGGGACGACGGGCGCGGGCGGAAGGGAATTTTTGGGCTTCTTCTTCTCGGCGACAGGCTTGGGTGCTTCCTGCTTGGGTTGGGCCTTGGGTTGGGCCTTGGGTTGGGCCTTGGGTTGGGCCTTGGCCTTCTGGGGCTTCGACTTCGGATGAGCCTGCTTGTGCTTCGCGGGCTTGGATACCACCTTCGCTGCGGGCTTTTTCTTCTTCGCCGCAGCCGGAGATTTCACAGGCGGCTTCTTCGGCGCACTCTTGGAAGCCGGTTTTTTGGTTGCCTTCGGTTTAGGTGCCAATCGGGCTTGGCTTCGGGACGATTTTGGTTTGGTTTTCAAGCAGCTTTACCGGTGGTCCCTATCACTGAAAGGGCCGAGAACCATCCGCTACGCGGATTTTTAGGTCAAGGATAAGTTTTTGTATTTTCATCCGCTCCTCCGCTGGCAGTCCGGGCTGTGCGAGCCGGTTTTTGAGGCCCTCGACCTCCTGCAGCAGCTTCTGGGATTCCAGACCTGCCCAGGTTTCCATGGCCCGGGGCAGAGGGTCCGCCGTCGAGCGCGTCAGGTCGAGGCCCGAAAACGCCCTCTCTTCCAAGCCCCCGAGCGTGCCCAGGAACCGGGTCACCGCGACCTGGTCGCCATCCTCGTATTCGGCTTTGGAAATTTTATCCAGGAGATCCCCGTTGGGGTCGAGACCGGCTGCCGATCCCTTTTCCCGGAGCCAGCCACGGACCTCCGAGCTGATCAGCGCCAGCCGGCAGAGCATTCCCATTCCCGGGGAGAGAACCAGCTTTTCGGCCACGATCACAGCGGGCTCCTCGCCGCCTTCCTGCTTCGGAGGGGCCTTCATGGCGGCGCGGATGGCCGCATGCGGAAGCGCCAGGCGGGTCGCGAGGCGGCCGAGGATCGACTCGCGCAGGGCGGCATCCTGGATCAGGGCCAGCGGCGGCCCCAGGCGCCGCACCAGGCGGGACTTGCCGGCCGGATCGGAGAGCTCGCCGGTGGATTCCGCCTGGTCGGTGGCATGGTCAAAAAAATCCTTCGCCCGGGCGACCACGTCGAGAAATGCCTCGGGGCCACTGCCCCGGATGAGCGAGTCCGGGTCCTCGCCCTTCGGGAGCTCGACCACCTTCACCGCGAGCCCCTGCCCGAGGAGCGCCGGAAGCGAGCGCGCGGCGGCCTGCTGGCCGGCGTTGTCGGAGTCGAAGCACAGGAGGACGGTCTCCACAAACCGCCGCAGCAGCCTCGCCTGATCGCCGGTAAATGCCGTTCCCTGGGGTGCGATGACGTTGCGGATCCCCGCCTCGAACGCGGAGATCAGATCGAGCTGGCCCTCGCAGACGATCGCGGCATTTTTCTCGATGAGGTCCCGCTTGGTCTTGTCGAGGCCGTAGAGCACTTTTCCCTTGGTAAAAAGCGGCGTCTCCGGCGAGTTGACATATTTGGCGGTCTTGGCCTCCGGATCGAGGACCCGGCCGCTGAACGCGACCACCTCGCCGTAGTCGTTCCGGATCGGAAACATCACGCGGTCCCGGAACCGGCAATACAGGTTGTTTGCATCGCCTTCTTCCTTCGAGGAGGCCAGGCCGCTCCGGAAGATCTCCTCCTGGGAAAATTTCCGCTCCCTGAGATAATCCAGCAGGGCATCCCACGAGTCCGGGGCATACCCGAGCTGCCACGAGCGGGCGATGTCGCCGTTGATGCCCCGGGATTTGAGGTAGTCCCGCGCCACGCCGCCGGCTTGGGATTTGAGCAAATTCTGCTGAAACCACCCTGCGGCCTCCGCGTGGAGCGCCAGCAGACGCTGCCTGAGCCCGCGCTGTTTATCGTCGTCTCCCCCGCCCGCGTCCTCGATGATCGGAACCCCCGCGCGCTGGGCGAGCTTCCTCACGGCCGATGGAAAGTCCAGGTGCTCGTATTCCATCACGAACCGCAGGACGCCACCGCCCGCCCCGCACCCGAAGCAGTGGTAGGACTGCCGGGCGGGATTGACATGGAAAGACGGGGATTTTTCGCGGTGGAACGGGCAGATCGCCCGGAGGGCCGTGCCGGCGCGCTTGAGCGGAAAATACGACCCGATGACCTCGACAATATCATTTGCCTCGGCCACCCTCTGGATCGTCTCTTCGGATATCAGTCCCACGCGCTGAAATTACCTTGCGGGCCGGATCAGCGCGAGGGAGATTCACCGGACGATGCGATTTCTTTTTCTGATCCTCGCTGCGGTCCTGCCGCTGCTGGCCGCGGAGCAAACCATGGAAAAAGGTGCCGTCGTCGTGGTGCCGGTCGAGGGGGCGGTTTCCCAGGCGCAATTTTACTTTTTGCGCCGGGTCCTGAAAAATGCCGAGTCCGCCGGGGCGGCCGCCCTGATCCTGAACATGGACACACCGGGCGGCGAACTCAAGTCGACCGAGCAGATCGTGCAGATGCTGATGAAGAGCCCGGTGCCGGTCTACACGTATGTCAACACGAACGCCGGATCCGCGGGCGCACTCATCGCTCTCGGCACAAAGAAGATCTTCATGGCGCCTGTGAGCGCGATCGGTGCGGCAGCTCCGGTCGTGAGTTCCGGCGAGGAAATTCCCACCACGATGAACGCCAAGATCGTGTCCTACTACTCCGGCTATTTCCGCAGCGTGGCCGCGCGGAATGGCTACCACCCCGAACTCGTCGATGGGTTCATGAACCTCGACAAGGAGGTCAAAGTGGAAAATGAGGTCATCAATCCCAAGGGCGCGCTCCTCACGCTCAGCGCGCAGGAGGCGGTCAAAGTCGTCGGCGACCGCCCGCTTCTGGCCTCGGCCATCGCGCAGGATATCGATGAAGTCTGCAAGGACCTGGGCCTGAACCCCGGGGCGGTCGTGAGGGTTCAACCCTCCGGCTTTGAGATCCTCGCCCAGTGGATCACCCTCCTCGCTCCCCTGCTTCTCCTGGGCGGAATCATCGGCGCCTACATCGAATTCAAATCCCCCGGCTTCGGGGTGGCGGGCATCCTCTCCGCGATCTGCTTCCTGCTGTTTTTTGCCGGCCACTATGTCGCGGGCCTGACCGGGCTTGAGGTCGTGGCGGTATTTTCCATCGGGCTCCTGCTGGTCCTTGCGGAGGTTCTGTTTTTTCCGGGCGTCGTTCTCGTGGCGGCCGTTGGGGCGGCCCTGATGGTCGGCGCATTGTTCTTTGCGATGGTGGATTTCTATCCCGCGCAGCCATTGGATTTTTCCTACCAGATGCTCTCGCGCCCGATGCTTAACCTGTCGCTTGCGATCATCGCCTCCGCATTTTCGATTGCCCTTCTCGCGCGGTTCCTCCCGGATCTCCCGGTCTTCCGCCGGCTGTTTCTCTCCGCCCAATCCTCCGCCGGTCCATCGATCCCGGCAGCCGCGGCCACCGGGCATTCTCCGGCAATTTCCGTTGGCGACACCGGCACAGCCCGCACAATCCTCCGCCCGTCCGGGAAAGCCGCCTTCGGAGACGCATTGGTCGATGTCATGACGCAGGGCCAGTTCATCGAAGCGGGCGCGCCCGTCCGCATCCTCTCGATCTCAGGCGACGCGGTCGTGGTCGAGCACGCGTGACGGGGGGCAGCCCCCTCACGGTCCTTCTCACTCCCTCGCCACCACGGTATCGTAAAGGCCATAGTGGGTTAGTCCCTTGTGGCTTTCGATCCCTGTATAGCGGAGCGAGGCATCCTCGTAACGCCGGAACGCGAACACGGCCTGGTTCATATGCTCAGTGTTGAACACTTTGAGCCGCACGAGCAGGTGGAAATCCCTCACCGTCAGGCCTGTGACAGTCTGGAACAGATCTGGCTCGATCCTGGTGATCACGTCTTGCAGCGTGTTTTCCCGGAAGTCGGTCAGATACATGAATGCCGGGATGCGCGTCGCGAACTTGATGAGCTTCTCCTGCACCATCTTCCGCTTGGATTTGTATTCCTTTTCCTCGTCCGTGAGCTGCTTTTTCTCTTTTGCCGACAAGTCCTTCTCTTTTGCCTTGTCCCTGAGATCCTTCACCTTCTCGCTTTTGTTGATGATGGTTTCGATGATGTTGTCACCGAGCGAGCGCCAGCCTTCGATGCGCTCCATAGCAGCCATCGCATCGGGATTGTCGAGGATGCGGCGCAGGGTGTCGTTATCCACGTTCACCAGCAGGGGAGATTCCCACTTGCGCGCGAGCAGCGTGGCCGAGGTGCCGGCCATCGCGATGTCAAGGATGCCGCCCGCATCAACCTGCGTCATGTTCGCACCGTCGTAGGCCAGCACCGGCAGGAACGACACGAGATCTCTGACCGCATTCTCCGGGTTCGACTCGCCGGGCGAAAGACCGATCCCATATTCGGAAAGCTGCCGGAGCGCGCGAGTCGGGGCGAAGTCGAACACGAAACAGACCGGTTTGAGAATTTCCTCCTCGTTCGGATCGTCGCCGTTCGGGTTCTTGATGGACCATGGCGACTGCACCCGAAACGCCGCCTGAAAATATGTCTCCGGCGACTTGAGATTGCGCAGCATGAGGATGGATGACCACTGCGGGACGGTGATGCCGGTCGTGAGCTTGCCACAGGAGAGCGTGATGGTCTTGGTGTCGAAGCCGCTGCCGATAGCGGTGCGCACGGGCGGAAGCGCGTCCAGCCCGATGCCTGCCGAGGCACCAGCGGCGACGAGCGCTACGTAGTCATGCCAGAATGCGTTTTGCTTCTCGGCCAGCAGGTTTGCCATGGCCTGGCAGGCCGCGACATTGGGCAGGAACCAGAACGAGTGCTGGAGATACGGCAGCAGGCGCACGTCCGAATACGGGAACGGCGGCCGCGTGCCGGTCTTGAGGTATTCTACTGCCTTGGACGCATACCCGCCCCGAATGATGTCCAGCCACTTTTGCACGTCGCTCTTGTGTTTGAACTGCGCCTTTTTCCCCGTGCCAGAGGCCTCGAAGAAGGCGTTGAGGTCGAACTCGTCAAACTCCCCGGCGCTCGCAATGGCCACAAGTTCGTCTGGCATCTGATAGGTGAGCAGCCGCATCTGCGGCAGGGCACCGTATGGGTTCCTCTTGCCAGGCTTCTTCCTCGCGAACTCTTCCTTTGCGCGCTGCTCGTCGGTGTAGGTCCAATTGAAAATTGCCTCCTCGATAAACTCGCCCGTGGCCAGTGCTTTGAACGGTGTGCCGGAGAGGTAGAGATAGGCCTTGGTCGTGATAGGCAGGAACTCGGTCTCCTTCTCTGAGAGTTCGCTGAGGTCCACGTTCACGCTTTCCAAGCCGGCGGCGTACTCGAGGCTGGCCTCCTTTTTGGCGACCACGTCTTCCTCACCCTCGAACAGTTCCTTGGCCGTGTCGCGCCATGCGCCGAAGTGATATTCGTCGAAGACAACCAAATCCCACTTCACTTTGTGGATCCACGTGTTCTTCGGTTTGATGTTCCCCACGTCGTCGCGGCCCATCAAGTCCTGGAAGGAACCGAAATAGACCAACGGCTTCTTGGCGGAGACTTTTGTCGGATCGCTGTTGGAATTGCGCGACATGTATTGCCACCCGTCGAAGTCCACGTGCGATTCGAGATCCGTCTGCCAGGCATCCTCCACAGCGGGCTTGAAAGTCACCACGAGCACGCGCTTGGCCCCGAGTTTCCGGGCGAGTTGATAGCTGGTGAAGGTTTTTCCGAAACGCATCTTCGCGTTCCACAGGAAGCGAGGGACGACTTTTCTTTTCTCCGCCCAGATCGAGTGGAAGTAGTCGAAAGTTTTCCCGACAGCCGCGGCCTGTTCCCGCCGCATCGCAAAGGTCTCGTGGTGCGTGCCGGTGAGCCGCTGCCCGGTGCGCAACTCGGTCAGGACGGTCTTCACATCCTTGATTGTGCAGCGCACCCACTCCAGCTCCTTGTTTTCGAATCGTTTTTTCGCCAGCGCTGTGCGCACATCGTGGTCAGTGAAGATCGTGCCGTCGGCGCGCTCGGCAGGCTCATCGAGCTCAATCGTGTAGTTCTTGATCGCGGCAGTCTTGAGTTGCTCGGCTACGCGCTTTTTCACGTTGCGTGTAGTCTGCCCCACCTTCAGCAGGCCTTTGTGCGCCTTGTCCTTAATTGAGTAGGCGTAGATGCGCGGCCGGGCCTCCGGCTTGGGCGCGAGGATCTCTTCGATGGTTTTACTCATGGCGCTTGCCCTCGTCACGTTTCTCCAGCGCCGCGAAGGTGTCGAAATCGCTTCGGAAGAGCTTGTCCTGGATCACGCGGTATTTCTCGAACTCGTCCTCGGCGTGCTCCCTGGCGATTTCGGCGCTGATGCGCCCGGCGTCTTGCAGCACGTTCCGCTCATCCGCCGAGAGGAAGATGTCGAGCCGCTTCGCCCAAGCCTCCATCGTCATCGGCATGCGGCGTTTGGCGCGGCTTTCCGCCAGGTCGAGGTAGGCGTTCACGATGCGCCCCAGGTCATCGAGTTCCGCCTCGGTCAGATAGTTTTTTGCCACCACCACGTCGGTTTTGAGAATTTTGCCGCCGGGGGCTTTGGCCCAGGTCGTCAATCCCATGCGTTCCTTGGTGTGATCCGCGCGCCGGACGATCAGCTCGGCGGCGGTGTGGCCGTGGACGGCGTAGTGCATCTTGTTCTGCACCTTGGCGAAGAACGCCTGGGTGATCGGCGCGTCCCGGTCGTAATCCATCGCCGTGGAATAGATGTCGGCGATCTTTTGATAAAAGCGCCGCTCGGACAGGCGGATCTCCCGGATCTCCTCCAGCAGGCGCTCGAAGTAATCCTCGCCGAGGAACGCGCCGTTCTCCATGCGCTTCCTGTCCATCACATATCCGCGGAGCGTGTAGTCCCGCAGGACGCCCGTGGCCCATTGCCGGAAGGCCGTGGCGCGCTTGGAATTTACGCGGTAGCCGACGGCGATAATGGCATCAAGGTGGTAGTGCTTGATCCGGTAGTTTTTGCCGTCAGCGGCAGTTGCTAAGAAAACCTTAGCAACTGAATCTTCCGCCAATTCCTTCCCGGCGAAGATGTTCTTGAGGTGCATCAGCACGTTTTCCGGTGTCGTCTCAAACAGCAGCCCGAGGTTTTTTTGCGACAGCCAGATCGTGCCGTCCTGCACCCGCACCTCCACGCCATCGCCGCCGGTCTGGTAGGCGAAGGTGAGAAATTCCGCCGTGCTGTTGCGGATGCGCACGCTGTTCGGTGATTTCTTTTTAGGCATGGGCGGCTTCCGGTCTATGGCTTCGGCGCGAGCACTTCTTCGATGGTTTTACTCATCGTCACGAAGCTGGATTTGAGCGCCAACGGCGCGGCCTGTGCCAGCCCAGGGCAACGCCCTGGGAACAATGCCCCCCACAGTTCAAAGCCCTGAAAGGGCGGCCCAACCCGCCGTTCAATCCCACACATACCGTTCATCAAACGCGACGCGGTGTTTTTCCAAAAACGCCCGGTATTCCTCTTGGAACGATTTGCGACGGTGATGCTCCTGCTGCCCGGCGATGTAATCGCGGACGGTCGGCACGTTCGATTCCGAAACGGCAAACGCGCCGTAACCCACCTGCCACGCGAATCCGGCAAGCTCCGTGCCCTGCGTTTTAATCCATTTGGACGAGGATTTTTTAACATCTTTAACCGCCTGGCTGACCGACACCGTCCGGGCGAGTTCAAACAGGATGTGAACATGGTCTTCGACGGTATTGATGAGCACGGGCGCGCAGCCAAGGTTTTGCAGCACGGTGGCCATGTAGGCGTGCAACGAATCGCGCACGCGGGCGGTGATGAGGCGCTCGCGGTTTTTCGTGCTGAAGACGAGGTGAATGTGGAGACGCGCGAGAGATTGAGGCATAAAGGGTGGTATTCGTAGTTTGCAGCCGATTCAGAAAGGGCAAGTGTGTGGGCCTTGGCATAGACACAAATGCCCCAACGGGGCAACCCAACCACAGCCCGGGGCAGCGCCCCGGGAGGAACGATGCCACCAAATATTTCCCAGCCCTGAAAGGGCGTTCCAAGACGTCCAACCCCATTTTGAATTCGGGTTTTGTGGCGATGTTTTGGTCGCCCCTTCAGGGCTTGGGATTTTGTTGGGGACGCATACCCAGGGCGTTGCCCTGGGCTGGTGTTGGGCCGCGCCGTTGGCGCTGACGCGGACGCCTTGTCGCCAATAGAGGAGGCGTGGAGGCGCGGGCGGTCTTCCGGCTTGGGCGAGTGGATTTCTTCGATGGTTTTAGTCATCGTCGTCGGTCCTCGGACGGATGCAGGCTTCAATGTGAGTAATGTCGGCCTTGCTCAATCCGTATTTCTTGTAAAGCGCCTCGTCCGTCCAAACGCGATCCCAAGTCTGTTGCGGAATCCAAGTGTAAGTCGCACGAGTTGCATGCTGGGTAATCTTTCGTAGCGACACCAGAAATCTAAAGAAACGCGTGTTGAGGTAGCTTTGCAGGCTTTCAGCCTGCTTCTTTGAATCCACGTAAAAGAACAAGTAGGTCTGTGTGCAAACCGACGGTGATTCAGCAATGAAACTAGGGCCAAGCACCATCGCTGGCCGCGCACCACGTTCGCCGTAGGCCGCAGAGACCATCACCTTCCACTTGTCTATCAGGTGTGGACTCTTCGTAATATCCTTGCGGGCTATGCCACCAACAAACCGCTTGCCAGCACGCCCATAATACAGCGTGACATCGCTAGGCCTTTTGTCCTCACGAAATCCATCAAAGTTAGAAGTCCAGCCAAACTCCTTGTCGGCAGAAAGAATATCAGTGATGGACGGCTCACCTGCTGCCAGTAGCTTCTTGAGGATGTTCAGCCCTCGGCTATCGCGCACGAGAATGTCGTATTCGTTCAGGTCTCGCATTGTCGGCCCGATTGTTTCCTCGCCGGTAACCGTGGTGACTTCGCACTTACCCGCGTTGTCTCGATCCCAAAGGAAGTAGCAGATGCCGCCCTCAAAATCCACACCCGGAAACACCAAGTCCATGCGCTCGTAGTCCATCAGCTTCCTGATATGTCGGTCCTCCAGCATGGCTTTGCGGAAATCGCTCAGGCCAAGCCCTGACGCCATCCAGCGAGACGGAATAACCATCGAGAGATAGCGGGGCTCAAGTTTCTTCGCCTGCTCGACAAACTTGTTGTAGATGGGAACGTCGCGAGTGCCGCCGTCGCTCGCCAATTGATACGGTGGATTTCCAATGATGACGTCAAATTGCATATTGCCTCCAAATATCTCGGCTAGCCGAGTCTTGATGTTGTCGGTGTGAATAAACGCGTAGGCGTGGGTTTCCAGTCCCGCCGCCCGGTTGAAAACGGATTTGCCCGCGCCGCAATACCTGCACTTGTCGCCATCCCAAGTGTGTTTGATGCGCTTGAACCAGATGTTGCCATCGTCGCCGATGAACGATTTGGCGATGGAGTGTTTGCCCGTGGCGTGTTTGGAGCAATACAGGCTCCGTCGCGCGAGCAGGCCGGTGATCTGCGTGATTCCGATGCCGAACACCTGCTTCGTCAGGATGTGGTTCACGCGGTTCTTCAGATTCGGAATCTCCTGTTCCAGGCCCTTGGTGAGGCGGCTGGTGATCTCGCGAAGGAACACGCCGGATTTCGTGCAGGGGTCGAGGAACTTCACCGTCTTGTCGGCCCAGATGTTCGCGCCGCCGTGATTGGCGGCCCATGCCCCGGCCAGCGTGTCCAGCATCCGGTTCGCGAGGTCGGGTGGAGTGAACACCTCGTCGTTCGAGAGATTCGCGATGCACGTCAGCACATCCGGGTTGCGGCTGCGCAAGGCAAAACTGGCCTGGTCGCTCATACGGGGGCCTCCGGCGCAAGGGCGGCCAGCTCACCCACCGACATCGGCGGGTAGGTTTTGGCCGGCTTGAAAATCTCGTGTTTCCCAAGATGGGCGAAGAGTGAGCCCTCGGCGCTGTAGGCCGATGATTGGGTGAGGCTGTCGTAGCGAAAGTCACGCCGCTGGAACCGTCCTTTGCCCAGATAGCCCCACTCGGCGAAAGTGATCGGCAGGTTGTCCTGGGCGCACATCGTCAATGCGTCGCCGTGGATGAGGTTTTGCGAAAGCACATAGAATGCGGCGCGATACATGTCGTCCGACGGAGCGAGGTTCAGATACCCGGCGAAGATTTCGAGCAG
The DNA here is from genome assembly GCA_026398275.1 of Verrucomicrobiota bacterium. Taxonomy (GTDB): domain Bacteria; phylum Verrucomicrobiota; class Verrucomicrobiia; order Chthoniobacterales; family Terrimicrobiaceae; genus QYQL01. Next base: position 60,035 of record JAPLTF010000025.1, on the reverse strand, counting down.
GTTGGCGCGGCAATCGACAATATTGTCCGGCAGCAGTTCGATGCCGTAGATGCACATGAGCGCGAGCAGCGCGTAGTGGCGGCGCTCGAAATCTGACTGGCCGTATTTGTGTTCCACTGAGGCGAGCTTCCGCCGCAGAATCTGCACGAGGAAGTTGCCGTCCCCGCAAGCCGGCTCTAGAAAGCGCGAGTCAATGCGCTCTGTCTCGCCCTTCACCAGGTCGAGCATCGCCTCGACCATCCATGCGGGGGTGAAAACCTCCCCGTGGTCGGCGATGCGTTGTTTGGACTTTACCAGGCTCATGAGCAAATGCGGGCGGTGGCCTCGATGCCGCGCAGGGCGAGGCCGCTTCCTTCCATGTCGCAAGCGAGATTTTCTCTGACGGGGCGATCCACTGTATGGGAGGACGGTATAGCGGCTCCCGCTTCACCGGGCGAGAGGATTCCGGCATTCCTCGCCATGCGTCCATCAGAACACAGCGACAAAGGCTGTCCCCTCCGCCTTCCATCACGAACCAATCTGCGGATGCCTCCTTCAAAAATGCCGGGTCCGCTGCGGTTTCTCCCGGCCGAATCTGTGGGTGACGCCGGAGGCCCCCAGGATCAGGGTTTTTCCGGCACCAGTGAGAGCGGCAGGCTTTTGCTGGAAAGGTAGCGATGGAGGCCCTCGACCGCTTTGCGGGCATCGCGGACGGCGTGGACGACGAGCGATGGGCCGCGCACGGAGTCTCCGCCGGAGAATACGCCGGGCACGCTGGTCATCTGGTTTTCATCCACGACCATTCCGCCCCAGCTGTTGCATTCGATTTGTCCCAGGTCGCTCCCGGGAGGGAACGGCACGGGGTCGAACCCGTAGGCGCCGATCACCAGATCCGCCGGCACCGTGAACTCCGAGCCCGGAACCGGCGCGGGCTTGCGGCGGCCGCTGGCATCCGGCTCGCCGAGCTCCATGCGGACGCAGCGGACGCGGGCGATCGCACCGCTCTCGTCGGCTTCGATGGCGAGCGGGTTGGTAAGAAATTGAAAAATGGCCCCCTCCTCGAGCGCGTTGGCATATTCCTTCCGGCTGCCGGGCATGTTGGCGAGGTCGCGGCGGTAGAGGCAAACCGCCTCGCTCGCTCCGCAGCGCAGCGCGGTGCGCAGGCAATCCATCGCGGTGTCGCCTCCTCCAAGAACAGCGACGCGCTTCCCCTCGACCTCGATGGGCACCATGTCCAGAACGGGAAAATCCACGTTTTTCTGGATCAGGAACGGAAGGGCCGGCAGCACGCCAGGGAGGTCTTCCCCGGGAATCCCCAGCGGCTTCGCCTGCTGCGCTCCGACGCCGAGAAAGACGGCGGAAAAATCGCGCCGCAGATCGGCCAGCGAAATGTCTTTCCCCAGCGTGACGCCGAGCCGCAGCTTCACTCCGCGCTTCTTCAGCATCTCGATCCGGCGGCCCACGATCGTCTTCTCGAGCTTGAACGAAGGGATCCCGTTGACGAGGAGCCCGCCCGGAAGAACCTGCGATTCAAAAATGGTCACGGCGTATCCCAGGGCCACCAGCTGGTCGGCGGCGGCCAGCCCGGCAGGACCGGACCCGATGACCGCGACCTTCAGCCCGTTGAAGGGCGGGTGCGCGAGATCGAGGTCGTTCTCGCGGAACGCATACTCGTTGATGAACCGCTCGATCGCGCCGATCGAGACCGGCTCGGTCTTTCCGTTCAGAATGCACGAGCCCTCGCACAGGCGTTCCTGCGGGCACACGCGCGAGCAGATCTCAGGCATGTTGCTGGTGGATCGCGAAATCGCCGCCGCCTCGAGAAACCGGCCCTCCGCGGTAAGCGCCAGCCATTCCGGGATCCGGTTGTGCAGCGGGCAGCCCTCGACGCAGGCCGGGCGCGGGCACTCGATGCACCGGCTCGCCTGCTCGCGCGCGGTCTCCTCGTCGTAGAGGGCGTAGATCTCCAGCATGTCGGCAACGCGCTCGGTGGCCGACCGTTTGGGCTGATCCGCCCGGTCGATCATGGCGCAGGCATGGGTGGGATCCCAATGAATGCCGGCTGCGGTAAACATGTCAGAAGGTGTGGTGTCGTCCGTCGGGAACTTTGTACACCCAACAGAGCCTGTTCAAAATATCCCAAATCCCACGCCCGCGGCAATGCCAAATCCTGCCTCCCGCGCGCACCCGAATGCACCCGTTTTTTTGGCGGCAGCGGCTTCGGCTTTCGCATAACCGGCATCGGTCGCCTTCAATCCAGCCTCCCACACCCCGACGCTCTCCGCGGGCAGTTCGAGCGGCTTGTTGGCGCTGATTTCTTCGAGCGTTCGCAGGATGTTTTCTTTTTCTAGCAGAATCACTCTTAGAACCTGTGAAATAATTAGGAAAAGCCGCGCGAGAGTAGAAAAGGCCGGATGGCAAGAGACAGCCTGCCGCAGGCAGCCCGGAGGGCGATGCGAAGCATCGGCAACACCGCTGTGGGTATTGCCGCCGCCTTCGTGCCTTGGCCAAGCCAAAAATCCTCAGCAACGCGGCTTTTTCCTAATTATTTCACAGGTTCTTACAGGGGCTAACTAAAGGCCGAGATTTTTTCGAGATCAGGCGCTCTTCAACCGCCGTCCCAGCCAGCGCAGACAGTCCTCGTGCCAGGTGATGCCGTCTTTCATGCCGAGGCCGCGGCCTCCATCCTGGCAGATGTCGAGCGTGGGGATGTCGGGGGCGGCTGGGCCGTTTGCGTGGGGCGTGGCACCCTGCCAGAGCGGGATGGATTGCATGCGGGGCCCGGATTTCAGTTTCCGCGGTAGATGCAGCGCGCGGAGGGAGTCTCGTGGATGATGATCTCGCAAAGCTCCGGGAGGGCGGGCTTCAGCTTTTTCCAGATCCAGCCGCACATCATCTCGATCGTCGGGTTTTCGAGGCCGGGGATTTCGTTCAGATAAGAATGGTCCAGCTCCTCGACGATCGGTTTCATCGCGCGGCTGATCTCGGCGTGGTCATAGAGCCATCCGGTCTCGGGGTTCACCTCGCCCTCGGCGCAAATCTCGATCGTGAACGTGTGGCCGTGGAGGCGAGAGCACTTGTGGCCGGCGGGAACTTTCGGAAGGCTCTGTGCGGCCTCGACAATAAAATCTTTGGACAGGCGGACTTTCATGGCCCGCCCTTATACCCCACGGGCGCGCGGCTCCCAAATCATTTTGTGCATCTGGAGCTGAAATCTTGCCTGCAGCCGGTCGGCGAGCATCCAGTCCACAATCTCGCGCGGCTCGATCCGCCCGAAGACCGGGCTCAGCAGCACGGCCGCGCACCGCGAGGCGAGCCCGTGCGAGCGGATCTGGTCGCGCGTCCATTCGTAGTCGCCCCGCGAGCCGATCACGAACTTCACCTCGTCGCGAGCCGTGAGCAGCGGGATGTTTTCAAAGCGGTTTCTGCCGCACTCCCCGGAATCCGGGCATTTCAAATCCATGATCCGGTGGACGCGCGGGTCGATCGCCGAAATATCATGCGCCCCGCTCGTCTCGATGAGCACGGTCCGGCCGGCATCGCAGAGCGAGGCCATGAGCGGCAGGACGTTCTTTTGCAGCAGCGGCTCCCCGCCCGTGACCTCGACCAGCGGGCAGTCGATGGCCAGCACCTCCGCCAGGATTTCGTCCACCGCGCGCTTCTTTCCCTCGAAGAACGCATACTCGGTATCGCAATACGTGCACCGCAGGTCGCAGCCGGTCAGCCGGATGAACACGCACGGCAGCCCGGCCCACGTGCTCTCGCCCTGGATCGACTGGTAGATCTCGTTGATTTTGAGCGTGGCGGACATCACGCCTCCTTCGCCCAATCCGGACGATCGTCAAGGTGATAAAGCATCTCGCCCGCCTTGCGCACGAGCAGGATCCCTTCGTCCTCGCGGTTGGCGAAACTCTCCACGTCGATGGATGCCGGGTCTCGGTAGCACAGGTTGATCTCCCGGCAGATGTCCTCGGGGATTCCCGTCGCGAGCGTCACGCGGATCCGGCACTGCTCGATCCCGTCCTCGAATTTTCCAATCCCCCGCACGTGCGTCGAGTGAGCGAGCGTGCCCCAGGGGAGGTCTTTGAACCTGTCCCACTGTTTGAGAAAATAGTCGCGGCAATGGTAGCCGATCCGGCGGAGCACATGGCCGTGAACGACCGAGACCTCGTGGATGTGCGGTGCGTAGATGATGAGCTCGCCGCCGTCGGCCACGACCGGCTCGAGTTTATACATGCACTTCCCGCCGACCCAGAGCTCGTCATACATTTTCGGCGCGCAGGAGAGGACGGTGTGGAACGGCTTCGGCTTGCGCACGATGTGGAGCTCCTGCGAAAGATCGCTCGCGGCATCCCAGGCGGCTTCCGGCGTCCCCGCAAATATCCCCGCGAGGCCGCCCCCCTGCACCACCAGGCAGAAGCAGAGCTTTTCCACCGGGACCAGCGCAGCCGCACGGTCCACCACCCTGCGCACCGGCGTCCACTTGTTGCCGATGATCATCGGGTTCGTGATCACCGCTCCCAGCCAGTGGAAAAAGTTGAGGATGTCCGGTCCCGCGACGCCGGGAAAAAGGTATTTGTTCCCGCCCGAACACCCCACGACCTCGTGCGGAAAGACCGGGCCGATGATGATGAGCCTGTCGTAGTCGAGCAGCCGCCGGTTGATCGAGACCGATACGTCCATCGAGAACAGCCCGCCGGAGAGATCCCCGATCTCCTTGGCGGGGATCGAACCCAGACAGGCCAAAGCCTCCGGGTTGTCCCACTCGTGGTTGAAGAGGTTCACCGCGGAAAATGCGGAATGCTTTTCGGCGGCGCTGATTTCCAGTCTCCCGCAGATCGCCTCCTCGCTCATCGGCGGATGCGTGCCGAGCGCGACCATCACGTCAAAGGCGCGGCAGCGGCCCGCGACCGTGGCATGAAGAGCCCGGAAAACCTGTCCCACAGGGGCTGTGCGGGTGGCATCGGGCACGATCACGAGCACCTTTTTTCCGTCCCAGTCGTATCCGGCACACGCCTCCTCAACCAGCGGGGGAATCTGCCCGGCGGAAAGTGACGAGGATGGCGGCGCGATGGCTTGGACGGAACACATGGGTCGATGGCAGTAAACAAGCGAAGCCTCCCGGCCGGAAGAGTTTTTTCTCCTCGCGGCTTGCAGTGGGCTGCTTCCTTGGTTTGTTTGTTGCCGACATGAAACCCCTGCTGTTCCTCCTGCTCTCCTGCCCGGCCCTTCTGGCCACGTCTCTGCTGGATGACCTGGATGCAAAGCAGAGCGACGAGGTCGCACACGGCGGGCAGGTCACCATGCTCCAGGAGGTCGAGGGCAATCCCTGGCCGAAGGTCCGCATCTACCAGAAAATCGACGCGAGCCCCGAGGAGGTGGCAGCGGTGTTTTGCGATTACAGGAATGCAAAAGCCTATGTCCCGAAAGTCATCAAATCCGAGATCTCCCGGCAGGTCAGCCCGTGCGTGGCCGAGGTCGATTACGGGATCGATGTCCCAATCCTCCCGGACGAATTTTACACCGTCCGCAATACGCTGACCAGCGGCGCGGATGGCGGATACCTCGTCTCCTGGAGCCTCGTCCGGGCGCTCCAGACCAAGGCCAGCGAAGGCAACCTGCGGATCGAGCGCTGGAAGGACGGGTCTGTCATCCGCTACACCAACCTCGTCACCCCCAGCTCCGGAATGGCCGGGCTGCTCAAGTCCACGGCCATCGACCAGATGAAAAACACCGTCAGGGCGATCGTCGCTCGCGTCGAGAAGCAGAAGTCGGACAAGCCCGAGGCGATGAAGGAAAATATCCGCGACCTCGAATCCGCGCTCAAAAGCGAACCGGCCAGGTAGCTCCTTCCGGCCGGGCCACCCACCGTGGCAGATTTACTTTGCCGAGAGAGTTTCGAGAATTGTTTCCGCCAGGGCGGCGCTGATTCCGGGGACGGCGGAGATATTTTCCGCCGACGCCTTTTTCAGGCGGTCGACCGACCCGAAGCGTTCGAGAAGCGCCTGCTTGCGGGCGGCGCTGACGCCCGGGATTTCGTCCAGCAGGCTCTCGCGGACGCGGCGCTTGAGCAGGAGGCTGTGGTAGCCGTTGGCGGTCCGGTGGGCTTCGTCGCGGATTCTCTGCAGCAGGCGCAGGGCGCCGCTGTCCTCCGGCAGCTTCATCGGGATCGGGCGGCCGGGGCGGTAGATTTCCTCGAATTCCTTGGCCAGCCCGATGACGGCCGCCTCGTGAATTCCGAGGCGCCGCAGCTCCTTGCAGGCGCTGGAGAGCTGCCCGCGCCCGCCGTCCACGATGATCAGGTCCGGGATGATCGTCGTGCCGGACTCCTCCGCGACCCGCGCCACCGCCTCGCCGGCCGGCTCCTGGTTGAACTCCGCGTTCTCATCCAGCACCGAGGCCTCGCGCAGAAGCCGCCCGTATCGCCGCCGGACGACCTCGGCCATGCTCGCAAAATCGTTCTGACCTTTTGTTCCGTGGATCCGGTATTTTCGGTAGCCGGCGCGGTCGGGAATGCCGTCACGGAACCGGACCATCGAGGCGACGATATGGGTCGAGGAGATGTTCGAGATGTCGAAGCATTCCATCACGTGCGGTGGATGCGGAAGCCCGAGGGCGTCCTGGAGGGCCCTGATGTCGGCGGCGGGATTGATCGTCGTCGGCAGGGACTTCCGCGTGAAGCGGGTCATTGTCTTTGTCGTGGTTTTGAGGTCGTCGAGAAGGTTTCTCAGCTGTGCGGCTTTTTCGAAATCCAGCCGCCCCGCGGCGGCCTTCATGTCGGCCTCGACCTGCACGATCCACTCGCGGCTCTGGCCGTCGAGGAAATCGCACGCGGCCCCGACGCGGCTCATGTATTCCTCGCGGGTGACCTTTGCGACACAGGGGGCGCTGCAATTTTTGATCACGTGATCGAGGCAGTGCTTGAAATCCCGCTCGCCGGGAATGGCCACGCGGCAGGATCGCAGGCCGAACTTTTTCCGCATCGTGTTGAGCGTCGAGCGCAGCGCGCCGGAATGCGCAAACGGCCCGAAATACCTGGCTCCGTCCTCCTTGTTCAGCCGCGTGAGCGCGAATTTCGGATACATGTCATTGAGATCCACACGGACGAGCAGGAACCGCTTGTCGTCCTTGAAGCTCACATTGTATTTCGGGCGGAACTCCTTGATGAGCCGCCCCTCGAAAAGCACAGCCTCCGCATCGCTGCGGACGACATGGTATTCGAGATCCCATACGCTCTCGATCAGCGCGCGAGTCTTCGGATCCGCCGTCATCTTCCGCGACGGCATGAAATAGCTGCCCACCCGCTTGCGGAGATCGCGGGCCTTGCCGACGTAGATCACGTGATTGAGCCGGTCCCGCATGAGATACACGCCGGGCTTGTGCGGCATGTCCCTCAGGATGACGTTCAGATCCGGGCGCGGCGACATGGGCTCAACATGGATCATCCGCAGGAAATTCTCCAGCCGAAGGTTTTCCAAGCTCCCGGCCATATGTCCGGAGGGAGCGCGCGGGCGTGTTCCATGGTTGCGTGCGGGAGCAGCGAGGACGGGAATGCAGCGGGGGATTCCGGGGACAGGTAGATTTTTGAGTCCGCAGTTGTCAGGCGCGGCGAACCTTGTTACCAAATTCCCACAAGTATGGCCCTTGCTGTCCAACGTCCAAAACTCACGCTCTCCGAGAAGCTCTACCTTCCCGCGATTGCGGCCGGGCTGTTGATCACGCTCCGGCATTTCGTGAACCGGGTCACAGGCCGCACAAAAGTTACGATGCAATACCCCGAGCAGAGGTGGGACGAGAGCCTGCCGGAGTGGTATCGTGGGGCCCCCACGCTGGTCACCGACGAATGGGGCCGCGAGCGCTGCGTGGCCTGCCAGCTCTGCGAGTTCATCTGCCCGCCGCGCGCGATCACGATCAAGCCGGAGGAGATCCCGACCGGCGAGCGCTGGGGGAAGGTGGAGAAGCGCCCGAAGGAGTTCGACATCGACATGATCCGCTGCATCTACTGCGGGCTCTGCCAGGAGGTCTGCCCGGAGCAGGCGATCTTCCTCCGCAAGGACTACTCGATCACCGGCTACAGCCGCGCCGAAATGAATCACGACAAGGCAAAACTCTACGAGCTCGGCGGGGTCATGCCGGGCCTCGTCAACAAGTGGAACGAAAAAAAGTAGCCGACCCCAGCCGCTCCTGTTAGAAAACCGCCGATTCACTATGCAGCTCGCACTCTTCTGGGTCTTCGCCATTCTGACGCTCCTTTTCGGGGCGGGGGTGGTGGTCTTCCGGAGCCCGGTCTCGAGCGCGATGAGCCTGGTGATGTCGTTTGTCGGGCTGGCCGCGCTGTTCGTGACGCTCGACGCGTTTTTTATCGCCGTGGTGCAGGTGCTCGTCTACGCGGGCGCGGTGATGGTGCTTTTCCTGTTCATCATCATGCTGCTCGACCTGCGCACCGAGGGCCGGCGTCCGGTCAAGCTCGCCGCATGGGCGGGCGGGGGCATGGTGCTGGTGGGATTTCTCTCGGCGCTCACCAAGGTCGTCTTCTCTCTTCCGGAGGCCGCGCAGACCAAGCCGGACCTCCCGCTTCCCGGCGTCAACGATGTCGCACAGGTCGGCTTCGCGCTCTTCCGGAATTTCAACCTCCCGTTCCAAATCATCGGAGTCCTCCTCCTCGTCGCCACGATCGGCGTCGTCGTCCTCAGCCGGAGGGAGCTCAAATGAAAAGGATGAAGTATGAAGGCGGAAGTATAAAGTGGGCCGCTCCGCAGCCGATAGCCGCGCATTGCGCGGGCGAACATCCTTCATCCTTCATTCTTCATCCTTCATCCTTTCCCTGACGTGCCGACCCTCGCCCACTATCTTTTTGTCAGCGGCGGCCTGTTTGCGATCGGGTTGCTGGGCGTGCTCCTGCGCCGGAACATCCTGATCATCTTCATGGGCCTGGAGCTGATGCTGAACGCGGCGAATCTTTCGCTGGTCGCGTTCTCGCGGTTCCACCCCGGCCACGACGGCCTGCCCGGCTACAGCGCGCAGGTGTTTGTGTTTTTCATTATCACCGTCGCGGCGGCGGAGGTCGCCGTGGGCCTCGCGATCATCGTGGCCCTCTTCCGCGCCAAGCAGACCACGCATGTCGAGGACCTCGACACCCTGAAGTTTTGATGAGCACACTCGCCGCGCCCTGGATTATTCTCTTCAGCCCGCTGGTTGCGGCGGCCGTGATCCTTTTTGTCGGGCGGTTCTCCAAGCCGCTGAGCGCCGGGCTGGCGATCGCATCCGCAGCCTTGGGGTGCGTGCTGAGCTGGTGGATGTTTTTCCAGCCCGACCCGACGGAGCCCAATCAATTTCCCTGGATCGAGATCGGCGATGCCCTGCGGATCCCGATCGGGGTGACGATCGACCACCTGAGCAAGGTGATGCTCGTCGTGGTGACGACGATCGCGACCCTCGTCTTCACCTACTCGGTCGGCTACATGAAGACCGAGGAGGGCTACTGGCGGTATTTTGCGGGGCTGTCCCTGTTCCTTTTCTCGATGCTCGGCATCGTGCTTGCGGACAATTTCCTGATGATGTTCATCTTCTGGGAGCTGGTCGGTCTGAGCTCCTACATCCTCATCGGACACTATTTCAAAAAGGACGCCGCCGCGGACGCCAGCAAGCAGGCGTTCATCGTCAACCGCGTGGGCGATTTCGGGTTCCTGCTCGGCATCCTGTTCCTGTGGGCCGCGACCGGCACGCTGATGTTCGGCGAGCTGACGACCAGCGGGATTGCGGTCTTCTCGGCCAACCCGGTTTATCTCACCGTCGCCTGCGTTCTGGTTTTTTGCGGGACTGTCGGGAAATCCGCCCAGATGCCGCTGCACGTCTGGCTGCCGAACTCGATGGAAGGCCCGACGCCGGTCTCCTCGCTCCTCCACGCCGCCACGATGGTGGCCGCTGGCGTCTACATGCTCGCCCGGATCTTCCCGATCCTTGAGGCCGCCCCCCATGCGCTCGACGTGATCGCATGGATCGGCGGCATCACCTGCTTCGCGGCGGCCCTCATGGCCACGCAGCAGGATGACATCAAGAGGATCCTCGCGTATTCCACGATTTCCCAGCTCGGCTACATGGTTCTCGGCATCGCATCGGCCGCGACGCCGGACGTTCCGATGTTCCACCTCTTCACCCACGCGTGCTTCAAGTGCCTTCTCTTCCTTTGCGCGGGATCGGTGATCGTCGGCATGCACCACGAGCAGAACATCTGGAAAATGGGGGCGCTGAAAAATAAGATGCCGTTCACATTTTTGGCGATGGTTGTCGGCGGCCTGGCGCTCTCCGGATGCCCGCTCTTCAGCGGCTACTACAGCAAGGACCTCATCATCGGGTGGGCGGTCGTCAAGTATCCTCTTCTCGGATGGCTCTCGGTTGCCACGGCCGGGCTGACCGCATTTTACACGGTCCGGATGCTGGCGGTTGTCTTCCTTGGCAAGCCAAGGGATGACCATGCCAAGCACGCCGTCGAGTCTCCGCTGGTGATGCTGGTCCCGCTGGCCTGCCTCGCGCTGCCCTCGTTTGCAGCGGGCTGGCCGTTCATTGAGGACAAGTTTTTTCACATCGAGGAAGCGCCGGGCGTTCCGCACATCCTCCACCCGATCCTCCTGGTTCTCTTCGCGGTCGGCGTCATGTCCGCATTTTTCCTTTATCGCAACGCCGACAAGGATCCGATCTCGATCCCGTTCTTCGCCAACCGGCTCTACATCGACGACCTCTACAACTGGATTGTGAAAAACATCCAGGGTGGCGGGGCTTCCGTGCTTTCCTGGGCCGACCGGTGGGTGGTTGACCTCCTCATCGTCCAGGTCCCGAGCAAAATTGCGTGGGCCGGCGGGTTTGTGCTGAGGTTCCTCCAGATCGGGAACATCCAGGCGTATGCATTTTTCTTCGGAGCCGGCGTGGTCGGGCTTCTTTACCTTTTGATTTTCCGATGAGCATGGTCAGCCCCCTACTATTTCTGATTCTCGTCCCGCTGGTGGCGATCGCATTCATTCTGGTCGGCTCGAATGCCCGGATGACCGCGCTCATTGCATCTGTCGTGAATCTGGTTTTTGTGCTGGCCCTGTTCGCTGTTTACAAGCAGGGGGAGGCTCCTTACCAATTCCTGTGGTCGCTGCCGGTGATTCCCTCGATGGGGATCGCGCTGACCCTGGGAGCCGACGGGCTGAGCCTGATCATGCTCCTGCTGGCCGCGCTGGTGACGGTCGCGGCCGTGGCGGTGTCCCGCACGCCGGAGAAGAACGCCAACTGGTTCTACGCCTCGCTCCTGTTCATCTCGGCCGGCGGCATCGGGGCCTTTGCCTCGATCGATCTCTTCTTCTTCTACATGTTCCATGAGCTGGCCCTCATCCCGACATTCCTTCTGATCGGAATCTGGGGCTCCGGCGACCGGCAGGCCGCGGCCTGGAAGGCCACGATCTACCTCGCGCTCGGCAGCTTCGTTCTCCTGCTCGGGCTGATCGGGCTCTACCTGATCCAGCCGGAGGGCATGCGGACATTCGATCTCCGGGCGATCATCGGCATGGCCGAGGCCGGATTCCTCCCGGACGGCAACTGGGTCTATCTCCTTCTGCTCATCGGATTCGGAATCCTCGTCTCGCTCTTCCCCTTCCACACGTGGGCTCCCCAGGCCTACGCCAGCGCCCCGGCTCCCGCTGCCATGCTCCACGCCGGCGTTCTGAAAAAGTTCGGCCTCTACGGCCTGATCCGAATCGCTGCCCCGATCCTTCCCGAGTCGGTCGCCGCCTTCTCCAACCTTCTCCTCGTGCTCCTCGTCGGAAACATCCTCTACGTCGGTTACGTGACGATCTCGCAGCGGAAGCTCGACTGGATGCTCGGGTATTCGAGCGTCATGCACATGGGCTACATTTTTCTCGGGTTCGCCGCGCTCAACACCCTCAGCCTCACCGGTGCCTCCCTGATGCTCTTTGCCCACGGGCTTTCGATCGCGGCGCTGTTCGCCCTCAGCGGCGAGCTGCGCGAGCGCACCGGAACCCTCGATTTTGCCGAGCTCGGAGGGTTCGCAAAACCGATGCCCGCGTTCGGCCTGCTCTTCGGGTTCGCCGCCTTTGCCGCCATCGGCCTTCCCGGGTTCGTGGGCTTTGCGGGCGAGCTGCTCGTCTTCTTCGGCTCCTTCATCGGCGGCGAGCCGTCGATGGGATCGATCAATGGGAAAGAAATTTTTGCGCTCAACAATTTCCAGATCGCCACGATCTGCGCCGTCTGGGGGGTCGTCATCTCCGCGGTCTACATGCTCCGCGCTTACCGCCGGGTTTTCTTCGGCCCCCTGAATGACCGCTGGGCCGGGCTTCCGGAAATCTCCGGCCTCACCCGCGGCGCCATCGTCACCCTGATCGTGGTGATGCTCGTCACCGGGTTCTTCCCGAGCCTCCTCATCAACTTCCTGCAGTCCGCTTCGCAAGTATGGCCATGATCTCCGCTCTCGCACTGGAAATTTGTGTTGTCTGCGTGGGCATCTTCCTGCTCATGGCGGACGCCTTCTATGTCCATCTGGACAAGCGCGCGCTGGCCTACGGCGGAATCTTCGGCCTGCTCGTCGTTTTCGCGATGACGTTTTTCATCGAGCCGGTTCCAAAGGAATATCTGGCATTTTACGCGGATGACAGCCTGGGGATTTTCTTCAAACGGTTTGCGCTGCTGGGCACCATCCTGACGCTCATCCTTTCGATAGAATACGCGCCAGTCGTCGAGCGCTTCATCCCGGGCTCGAAACCCGGTGCCGGGCTGGGCGAGTTTTTTGTCCTCCCCGTCTTCACATGCGCCGGCCTGATGTGGATGGCATCCGCTGCGGACTTCGTGATGATCTTCTGTGCTCTCGAGCTCGTGACGATCTCGTTCTACATCCAGGTCGCCTACATGCGGAAAAATCAGGCCAGCCTTGAGGCGGGAACGAAGTATTTGATCCTCGGGGCGCTTTCGACCGGGTTCCTCGTTTATGGGATCACTTGGATTTATGGAATGACCGGCCAGACCGGCTTGCAGAAAATTTCCGGCGCGCTCCTGTTTTTCCCGCAGGCCAGCCAGACCGCGCTGCTTTTCGGCATCGGCCTGGTGCTGGTGGCGCTCGGGTTCAAGGTCGCGGCCGCCCCGTTCCAGTTCTGGGTTCCGGATGTCTACCAGGGCGCCCCAACTCCGGTGACCGCATTTCTGTCTGTCGGCTCAAAGGCTGCGGGATTTGTGGTTTTGATGCGGGTGATCGAGCCGTTCCTTGCCGTTCCGGTCATCAACGCCAAGCTGGTTGCCGCGCTACAGGTTCTCGCGGGCCTGACCCTGATCTACGGAAACCTGGCCGCCATGCCGCAGACAAACCTGAAGCGGCTGCTGGGGTATTCCAGCATTGCGCATGCCGGCTATCTGCTCGTGGGAGTGGCCAGCGTGGGGTCCCCCTCAGCCGGACGGGCGATTGTTTTCTATCTGCTCGGCTATCTTTTGATGACGTTTCTCGCGTTCCTCGTGCTGATCCCGGTTGCGAAGGCGGCGGGCGGGGACGACATCGCACATTTCAACGGCCTCGGCCGGCGGGCTCCGGGCCTCGCCCTCGCCATGCTGATCTCGATGCTTTCACTCGCGGGCCTGCCGTTCACGGTCGGGTTTCTCGGGAAATTTTTCATCTTCGAAGCGGCGATGCGCGAGCAGCACTATGCGCTTGTCGCCATCGGCGTGGTGACCGTCGCGTGCGGGTTCTACTACTACCTCAAGGTCGTCCGCGCGATGTATTGGCAGCCGGCCCCTGCGGATGCCGGCCCGATCGAAGTCTCGGCGCTCACCCGCTTTGCCGCGACATTCCTGGCCGCACTCATCCTCATCATCGGCATTTTCCCGAAACCCATCCTTCAAATCCTGCCCTGACCCATGCCCGTCCTAGACAAGCCGCTCAGCGAACTCCAAAACTACCGCGGAATCAGCCCGAAGCCGGCGGACTTCGATGAATACTGGGCTCGCGCGCTCGCCGAGCTGGATGCCATCAATCCGGAGCCGGAGTTGATCCCCTGCGATGCGCTGGGCGCAAAGGGCGTCGAGACATTCGACCTGTTTTTCAACGGCGTTGGCGGAGCGCGGATCTACGCAAAATACCTGCGCCCGGAGCAGCCCGCGAAGCCGGGCCCGGGGCTCCTCCTGTTTCATGGCTACACCGGTCACAGCGGGGACTGGCAGGACAAGCTTCCTTTCGTCGGGCAGGGCATGGCCGTCGCTGGCCTCGACTGCCGTGGTCAGGGCGGCCGGAGCCAGGACCCCGGCGGGGTTCGCGGCAACACCCACCACGGGCACATCATCCGCGGACTGGATGAATCGCCGGACAAGCTCCTCTTCCGCCAGATCTTTCTGGATACGGTCCAGCTTGCGCGCGTCGTATCCGCGTTTTCCGAAGTGAGCGAGCTCAACTGCATGGGCGGCTCGCAGGGCGGTGCGCTTGCGATCGCCTGCGCCGCCCTCGAACCCCGTATCAAGCGCTGCGTCTCGATGTTTCCGTTCCTCTCCGATTACAAGCGCGTCTGGGAGATGGATCTCGCGAAGGATGCCTACGGCGAGCTGCGAAACTACCTGCGGATGTTCGACCCGCTCCACGAGCGCGAGGAGGAGATCTTCAACACCCTCGGCTACATCGACGTCCACCACCTCGCCCCGCGCATCAAGGCCCGCGTGCTCATGGCCCTGACGCTGATGGATAACATCTGCCCGCCCTCGACCCAGTTCGCGGTCTTCAACAACATCGCAACAGAAAAGGAATCCTCAATCTATCCCGACTACGGGCACGAGGGCCTTCCGGGATTCCCGGATCGCGCATTCCGGTTTCTGACCGGTTCCTGATCTGTCAGCAGGAAGAGAGAGACAGCCTCCTACGGGGTGACAATCTCGGGATCTCCAGGACGGTGAAAGGCCTGAAAGCCCCCAATGTTCAGAGTGTGGAGCGATGAGGCACCGGCCTTCCGCGCGGCGACGAGGTGAAGGTAATCGTAAATGGCTCCACCACGAATCCCGCGACGGGTCGAATCCTCGTAGGCGTTCAGAAGCTCCCGTTCCGTCAGATGAACGATCTCCAGCCGGGGTGCCACGCTGTCGCGGAGAATCGCCGCGGCGGCCGCAGCGGAAAGCCGCATTCCCAAGGCACCGCCGGTCAGCGTGGAGAAAGTCTCCGTCAGGGCATGCCCGTAGGCATACAGCTTCGCCGATAGAAGGAGCCTACGGCTGGCTTCGTGATCGGGATCCGATGCATCCAGCGCCGCGACCACGACGGAAGTGTCGAGCGCCCGCTTCATGATTTGTTCCTCCGGGGAGCGAATTTCACGGGGTTTTCACAATCCCTTCATCATCGCTTCATTCTCGCCTGCGATGGTTGCGGCGTGTTGAATGTCCGTGAAAGAATCCGCGCCCTGCTGGCCGGGGAGCCGCAGAAGCTCGCTGAGTGGATCGGGCACGCGGACACATTTTTGCCCGGGCAGAACCAATTTTTCCTGGTGCATTGGTCCGAATGCCTCTCGAAAAGCGGCAAGTAACCCCGACGAAAATTGTTGCACCGCGGGTGAAGCGCGGGCACCTTCACCCGCCCCATGATCATCGTTCCAAAAATCCGAGGCTTCATCTGCACAACCGCCCACCCGGAAGGCTGCGCCAGGCATGTGGCCGAACAGATCGCTGTCGTCCGGGGACGCGGCCCCATCGCGGACGGGCCGAAGAAGGTTCTCGTGATTGGAGCCTCGACCGGCTACGGGCTCTCATCCCGCATCGCCGCCGCGTTCGGGTCAAATGCCGCCACGATCGGCATATTTTTCGAGCAGCCCGCCGAGGGAGAGCGCACGGCCACCGCCGGATGGTATAACTCCGCCGCATTCGAAAATGAGGCGAAGGCAGCCGGGCTCTATGCCCGCTCGTTCAACGGAGATGCCTTCTCCGACGAGATGAAGGCCGAAGTCATCCGCGCGATCCAGGCCGACCTCGGGCAGGTTGATTGCGTGATCTACAGCCTGGCATCACCGCGCCGCACGCATCCCAAGACGGGGGTGACCTTCCGGTCCGTTCTTAAGCCGGTCGGGGAAACCTACACGAACAAAAACCTCAACACCGGGAGCGGCGAGGTCAGTGAGGTCACCATCGAGCCGGCCAGCGATGAGGAGATTGCGCAAACCGTGGCGGTGATGGGCGGCGAGGATTGGGAAATGTGGATCGATGCGCTGCTGGATGCCGGCGCGCTTGCCGATGGCGTGCAGACGCTCGCCTATTCCTATATCGGACCGGTGCTGACCTGGCCGATCTATAAAAACGGGACGATCGGCCGCGCGAAGGAAGACCTTGAGCGGGCCCGGCAGGCGCTCGACTCCAAGCTGGACCTCATCGACGGCAAGGCCTGGGTCTCGGTCAACAAGGCGCTGGTCACCCAGGCCAGCTCGGCGATCCCGGTCGTTCCCCTCTACATCTGCCTGCTTTACAAAGTCATGAAAGCCGGGGGCACACACGAGGATTGCATCGAGCAGATGGACCGCCTCTTCCGCGACCGGCTCAGCGATCCGCAGCCCGACGAGGCTGGGCGCATCCGCCTCGACGATTGGGAGATGGATTCCGGGATCCAGAATGTCGTCGCAGAGCGCTGGGACGAGGTGAACACGGAAAATTTCCAGTCGCTCGCCGACTTCGAGGGCTACCAGTCCAGCTTCCTGCGGCTCTTCGGATTCGGCCTTGAAGGGGTGGATTATGACGCGGACTCGAACCCTGCGGTCCGCGTGCCATCGATCACCTGATTCCCACGCTCAGTTCGGCTTGCCTTCCTTCGAGCCGTAAAACGCGATGACCTCTTCGCGGGAAAGGTAGCCATCCTTGTTTTTGTCGGCGGCTGGAAACTCTTTCTGAACCATGCCATGCTTGCGGGCGTAGGCGATGGCTTCCTGGCGGGTGACGAAGCCGTCCTTGTTGAGGTCGCGCTTCGCGAAATTCTTCACGGTGGCCGGCGCACCCTCGACCGCACATTCGGAGAGGGAGAGCGTTCCATCCTTGTTCACGTCGAGGGATTCAAAGACGCCGATGACGATGAAATCGCTGGCCTCGTTCGAGGTGAGCTTGCCGTCCTTGTTCGCATCGGCCTTCGCGAAGCGGTCGCAGGATCCGGTGGACTGGCATCCCGTGGCGAGGAGTGTCATGGCGACGGCGGGGAGAAGAAATTGTTTGATCATGATGCCCCGTTCATCGCAGGAGTCATCGTCCCCGTCAACTCCCTTCCAGCGGGAAAACCCGCCGGTTCAGGCCGTCGCACTGCTGCCGCCGAAGAACGTCTCCATCCGCCGGTGGAGGTCGTCGTAGAACCGCTTTTTTTCAGCCGCCCGAGGTTTTGTGATCCACCCATACCGCCGCCTGCTGGATGAGTTCGGAGAGGGCGGGGACCTGGAGTTTTTCCTTGATGTGCATGCGGTGCGTTTCGACCGTCTTCGGGCTGACTCCCAGCGAGGCGGCAATGCTCTTTGTGTCGCAGCCACGGCCGAGGTGCTCGAAAACCTCCAGCTCCCGATCGCTGAGAATATCGACGGGCGAGCCGGATCCGTTCTGGCCGGGGGCGTTCCGTCCGAGGCCCTTGAGCACGAGGGAGGCGACAATCTTCTCGCTGATATGCCTCTCGCCCATGAAGGCTTTGCGCAGGGCGGAGATCACCTCTCCGGTGCTCTCCTTCTTCATCACATAGCCCATCGCCCCGGCGTGGAGCGCGCGCTCGGCGTAGACGCTCTCGTCG
The DNA here is from genome assembly GCA_026398275.1 of Verrucomicrobiota bacterium. Lineage (GTDB taxonomy): Bacteria > Verrucomicrobiota > Verrucomicrobiia > Chthoniobacterales > Terrimicrobiaceae > QYQL01. The sequence continues at coordinate 42,298 of JAPLTF010000025.1, read as the reverse complement.
TGCATCGAGAGGACAATGGTGGCGATCCCGGGATGCAGGGCCTTCAAGTTTTTGAGAAATTCGATGCCGTTCATGCCGGGCATCGAGATGTCGGTGATCACGGCGTCCGGCTGCAGGGCCGGGATCGCGGCGAACGCCTCCGCCGCGTTGCCGGCCTCGCCGCAGACCTCCATGTCGGGCTCCTGCTCGATAAAAAGCTTCAGGCACTCGCGCAGGATCGCGTGGTCTTCGACCAGAAATATCCTTTTCTTAGTTATTGGTTTTTTCTTTGCCATGGTGAAATTCCATTTCGGGAAAGGAACATGCGACGACGGTGCCGCCTTTTGCGGACCGGCGGACTTCCAGTGAGCCGCCGAGCATCTTTGCCCGATACAGCATGGTGTGCAGGCCAAGGCCGTCGCTTTTTCGTCTGCGCGGCAGCCCAACGCCGTCGTCCCTGATGACCAGGCTGGCGGTGCCGTTCGCCCCGTCGAGCACGATGGCGATATTTTGCGCCCGCCCATGGCGGAGGGAGTTGCTGACCGCCTCCTGCACGATGCGGAAGAGCTGGACGGCAACGCCGCTGTCGGAAATGGTTATCGGCCCGCGATTGGTAAAAACGCACCTGACGTGGTTTCTCGAACTGGTTTCATCGGCCAGATCCCGCAGGGCCCAATCGAGGCCGCGCTGCTCGATTTTCACCGGAACAAGACCGGCGGCAAGACGCCGTATCGCATCCAGGCTGCTGCGCGCAAGCCCCGAAAATCGCAGCACCTTCGCCGCCGCCTGCGGGTTTTTCCCGTCCAGATCGCGAGACACGACTTCCGCGAGGACGGCGATGCCGGCCAGCCCCTGGCATGCGTCGTCGTGCAGATCCCTGCCGATCCGCGACTGCTCATAATCGCTGATCTTGAGGACCTCTCGTTCGAGCCGCCGCCGTTCGGAGATCTGCGTTTTGAGCTCCACGATCGTCCCCTGCAATGCGGAAGTGCGCTCGGCAACCTGCGCTTCCAATTCCAGATTCAGATTGAGGACTTTTTGCTCGGTGAGCTTCTGCTCGGTGATGTCGCGTATGATGCCCCACATGCCTGCGGGGTTCCCACGTTCATCGCGGATCAACACGGTGCGCAATTCCACCGGGAAGACGCTGCCGTCCTTGCGCCGGTATTCCTTTTGGTAAACATCGGAATAGCCGCGTTTGAGAATGCTGTTCTGCACAATATCGTCCTCAAACGCGTGCCACTTTTCCGGCGTGATATCCAGATAGGTCAACCGGGCCAGTTCGGCTCGGGAATACCCCAGCATGCTCAGGTATACTTCATTGCATTCCAAAAACGCTCCATCCATCGACACGCTCACAAAGCCGTCCATCATGCTCTCGAACAGACGGAAAAACTTTTCCTCGTTCGCCCGCAGCTCTTTTTCCGCGCGCTTTCGTCCGCTGATGTCGCTGAGGGCGATGCGGCACGAGGGCGCGCCCTCTTCGTCCTGCGAGGCGACGGCTTGCAGGTAAACCCAGAACGTCGAGCCGTCCGGCTTCACCATCCGCAGCTCGCATTGCTGCGGATCGCCGGTTTTAAAGAGCCTCTGTCTGTGTTTGTAGTAAATATCCTGATCTTCCTTGAAGATAAACCGGGAGACCGGCTGTTTGACCAGCGCGCCGCGATCCACGCCAAGCAGCGTGGCTGCCGTGAGGTTGGCCTCCAGGACCATCCCTTGCTCGCTGAGAGTGCAGTAGCCCACAGGGGCCATGTCGTAGAGGTCGAAATAGCGGGCCCGCAAAACGTCCAGATCAGCCTGCGCCGCGCGCAGCTCCTCGTTCTGCAGCTCCAGCTCGATCTGGTGCACGGCGAGCTCGTGCAGCATTTCCCGCATGGCTTCCGGCGACAGCGAGTCAACTTGCCCCAGGGATCGGGCGCTTGTTTTTGTAAAAATCTTTTCGGCCCGCCGGCGGAGATGATCGGCTGACATGCGCCCATTTTGCAGCCCAGGCCGCCGGTTTGGCAATCACGGAGTTGCGGATCCCGCAGGCTCGCGCCGGGCGCACGCGGAGGGAAAGCGTTCCCGGAGAGGCCGTGTAAACAAGCGATCCTTAATTCCAACCATCAGAAACATCCTGATGCCTTGATCAGGATCGGCCCAATTGACCCCACCGTTTGATCGGAGGAATCTTGCACCCTAAACCGCAATGAGGAGGCCGGATGAACAACCACCAGACACAGTTTTTGGAAGACCCGTTGCCAGCGGCATGTCCGGACACATTCCGTGCGGACCACCGCGTGCTCGTCGTTGACGATGACCACTATAGCAGGGTGCTTGCCGGCAAAATGATGGAGCTGCTCGGCTACCATTCCGATTTCGCGGCGGATGGCGCCGAAGCGGTCAAGGCGTTCGTGCCGGGAATGTATTCCGCGATCCTGATGGATATGACGATGCCGCTGATGGACGGTCTTGATGCGACGAAGAAAATCCGGAACATCGAGGCGGTTGCGGGGGGGCACGTCCCAATCATCGCCATGACCGCAAATGTCATGCCCGGCGACCGCGAACGCTGCCAGGCTTCAGGAATGGACGAGTTTCTTTCCAAGCCATTCCACAGGACGGACCTCGCCGAAAGGGTGGCTTCGACCCAGAGCAATTATTTTGGGTGGGAGGAGTAGGAATCGGACAATGATTTGGAGGTAACCATATGAGCAACCACAGAGAAAAATGTAAGCACTGCGGCGGACAAGTGAGCGAACCGAAGCCCGTCAACACGGGCCAGAGGAAGGGGCAGAATCAGGTTATCTGCACACGATGCGGGCATGTCGAATACGTGTCGGCGGGCTCCCTGCCAATGACCGGGGCCTTCGCATCAGAAAGCTCCTGATGCCGCAACCGGATCGCTCCGGATGAATTCCGAACCTGCGCAACATCCAAGATATTCCGACCTCTTTCGCACTTGGAAAAGCGCTGCCTCTCGTTTATCAAGCAGATCGTCCTGCCATGAACCCGCTCCCAGATAAATGCTTTGCCGAGTTCTTTGCCGGGATCGGTCTGATGCGTATGGGGCTCGAACGCGCGGGCTGGAAAATCTCCTTCGCCAACGACATTGATGAAGACAAGTGGCGCATGTATCGCGGCCACTTTGGCGACACGGGCGAATTCATTCTGGGGGACGTGCATGAGCTCGATCCAGATTCGGTTCCGGAGATCACTCTTGCGACCGCCTCTTTCCCCTGTAACGACCTGTCGCTCGCAGGAGCGCGGAAGGGGCTTGCCTTCTGAACGAGCCATGATCCTCTTGCCAGAACGGATTTCGCAAAGGGAGAAACTTATCCTTACCGGACTTTTCTTGGCAAAATTCGATGCAGAGGGGCTCAATGCGCTTGGCTTTGAGAGTTTCATAGAGGCGTTCAATGTGGTCGGTTATGGCTTGGGAGCGAAACCAGCCTCCATTAAGAACTATCGCGACGAGTTTGACCCATTGTTTCCAAATGCTCGGATGGGTTGGCACAAACGCCCAACGCGAGACTACTGCCTCAAAGTATTAGGACCGCAACGGCAGTGTTTCAATGACGCCGAAAGAGCACGCGGTCGCATCGACGCTTCGCGACCGTTTTTTTCTTTTTGTCGTTACAAACTTCCGCGAAACACCATTCCACGAAATCCACCAAGACCCTCTGTCGAGCCGTCTGCAATTTACGAAGAAGGAACGTGTGACTGTCCAAGTTTCTTGGCTTACAACAGTGTAACAACCCAGGCTGACCCAGCGCGAATGAACAGAACTTACCCGCTTTCGTTTGAAGAAGAGGCAGCCATAAATGCACTTGGTGGCTTTGAGAAAGTGGCAGCCATCGCAGATGGTATTCTTTGCTGCCATGGGATCAAACGCAGCCTCTTCACCGCAAACGACCGACGAATGGTCCAGCAAGGCAGGAGTGCCAAGAAACAAGTCGCATTCAACTTCGACACCGGCAAGTCTCTCCGCGCGAATATCGAGGACCTTCTCCAGCAAGCCCGCGAAGTTCAGGCTAACGCGGGAGGCACGAACTACGTCGGAGCCATGTTTCTCTTGAAGAATTCCGAACTCGCAGACCGCGTCGATGTCCTGGACGCCGGACAATTTCTAACTGCGAACGTCTATGAACGAAGTCTCTTCAACTCTGCCGAATGCAGGGTTACCCTGGGAAAACTCCTGGAGCGCTACAACGAAATCGTCGCAACCTGCGAAACTGACCCGACCCTGCGCGTCAGGATTCCAGAGAGTCCAGCGTAGTGGATCTTGGTGTGCTACTAACTGGACTACGTGGTGACATCAAGTGCGCATTGTGGCCTGCAACAGACCTCAGAGCCGGGTTTTTACGGCTGGCTCTCGTGCCATCTGACTTTTCTCCAATTCCTAGTGAAGCCAAAGTGAATAATCGAAGCTAGTCGGTTTTGTAGACTCCACATCGAGGGAAAAACAATGAGCGACATTCTGCCGATCTACGACCTGGATGAAGAGATCGTTTCCGCGCTGACCGACGGATACCGCCTCGTCCTCCAGGCACCGACCGGCTCGGGAAAATCCACTCAGGTCCCGCAGATCCTTGTGGATGGCGGGGTCGCGCGCGGCGGGCGGTGTGTGATCCTGCAGCCGCGGCGGCTGGCGGCCCGGATGCTGGCCGCGCGCGTGGCGTCCGAGCGCGGCGTCAAGCTCGGTGGCGAGGTCGGCTACCAGATCCGGCTCGACAATGTCTCCTCGGCGGCGACCCGGATTCTCTTTGTGACCGAAGGGATTCTCCTCCGGCAGATGCTGGCCGACCCGGAGCTGAAGGGAATCTCGACCGTCATTTTCGACGAATTCCACGAACGCCATCTCTACGGCGACATCAGCCTCGCGCGGGCGCTCACGCTGCAGGAGACGCTCCGCCCGGATCTGCGGATCGTCGTCATGTCCGCCACGCTCGACCGCACGGGGCTCACGGATTATCTGGCCCCCTGCACGACGTTGCAATCCGAAGGGCGGGTCTTCCCGGTCGACATCAAATTTCTCGATCACGATCCCAAGGATGACCCGCCGTGGGAGCTGGCAGCTGATGCCGTGGCGGATAACTTTGACCGGACGGAGGGCGACATCCTCGTGTTCATGCCCGGTGCCTATGAGATCAGCCGGACGATCCGGGAAATCGGCGGGCGCCTGGGCAATCAGTGCGTCGTCCTCCCGCTGCATGGCGAACTTCCGGCATCCGAGCAGGACCGCGCGGTCAACCGGACATCTGCCCGCAAGGTCATCGTCTCGACAAATGTCGCCGAGACGTCGCTGACAATTGACGGGGTGACGCTGGTCGTTGACTCCGGGCTCGCCCGCGTGGCCCGCTACGATGCCAACCGCGGAATCAACACGCTGCTCATCGAAAAAATCAGCCATGCCTCTGCGGACCAGCGGGCCGGGCGCGCCGGGCGGACCGCGCCTGGCGTCTGCATTCGTCTCTGGACGCAACGCGACCACGAGCGACGTCCCGAGCGCGAGGTCGCGGAGATCAAGCGCCTCGACATGGCGGAGACGGTCCTTACGCTCAAGGCCGCCGGGATCGGCGATCTCGCGAATTTTCGATGGATCGATCCGCCCGAGCCCCAGGCGCTGACGCGGGCGGAAACATTGCTCGACGATCTCGGCGCGACACACGGCGGCAAGGTCACGCCGACCGGACGCCGGATGCTCAGCTTTCCGGTCCATCCGCGCTACGCACGGATGTTTCTCGCAGCGGAGGAACTCGGCTGCGTGCGCGCCGCCGCGCTGATCGCCGCGCTCACGCAAACCCGCTCGATGCTCATGCGGGCAGACAGAAAAATCGAGGAGGAGCGCGCCGAGCTTTTTGGAACGGGGGTTTCGGATTTTCAGGTCCTCATGCGGGTGTTCTCGTATGCGAAGAGGAAGGACTTCCGCGCGAACGAATGCCGCTCGCTGGCCATCCATGCGGACTCCGCCCGTCAGGTAGGCAAGCTGTTCGAGCAGTTCCTCGATATCGCGCACGCCGAGGCGCTGAACGTCGATTCCGCGCCGGCCTCCGACGAGGCGATCGCACGGTGCATCCTCGCAGGGTTTGCCGACCATGTCGCGCGCCGCAGAAGCGAGGGAACGCTCGTGTGCGACATCGTCCACGGCCGCCGCGGCATGCTGGCCCGCAGCAGCGTGGCCTCGCACGGCAAGCTCCTGGTCGCCGCTGAGATCACCGAGGTCGAAGGCCGCGACGGCGACGCTCAGGTCCTCCTCAACCTCGCGACCGAGATCGAGGAGGCCTGGCTTCACGAGTTGTTCCCGGAGGATTTTTCCGACACCACCGAATATTTTTATGATGCCAGCCAGAAGCGCGTGGTGATGCGCCGCGCGAAGATGTTCCGGGACCTCCTGCTCGAGAACCAAGATCGCGACGCGGAGCCGGGACCGGCCGCGTCCTCGTGCCTCGCCGATGAGGTGCTGTCGGGAGAGCTTCGCCTGAACGGCTGGGACGATGCGGTCGAGCAGTGGATCCACCGGGTGAATTTCCTCGCCCGCCTTCTCCCCGAACAGGGGATTCCCGCGCTGGGAGCCGACGAGCGCCACCACATCATCCTGAACGTTTGTGAAGGGGCGACCTGCTATCGCGACATCAAGGATGCCCCGGTCCTCCCTCACGCCCGCTCGCTCCTCACGCACGCCCAGCAGCAGCTCGTGGACAAGCATGCTCCCGAGCGGCTCCCGCTTCCGGGCGGACGCAAGGCAAAGATCACCTATGCGGAAACGGCGGAACCATTTCTCTCAGCCCGCATCCAGGACCTCTACGGAGTGGAGGACGACATCAAGATCGCCATGGGCCGTCACGCGTTGACGCTCCACATCCTCGCCCCCAGCCATCGTCCGGTCCAGGTCACAAAAAGCCTGCGGTCGTTCTGGGCCGAGGCCTATCCGAAGCTCAAGCAGCAGCTCCAGCGCCAATACCCGAAGCACGAGTGGCGGTAATGCTGCCTCCCGCGCTTCAGCCGAAGATCGGCTTGATGTGGCGCTCCAGCAGGTTGTGCGTCACGTTTGCGCCGACGATGTCCGCATGGGCTTTCAGCGCGCCGGTATAGCGGGCGCCAAGCTCGGCGGCCACCTTGAATCCGACGTGAATCAGTTGGCGGAAGTGCGGATTGTAGTCCGGGCAGCCGCGATCATGCCTGAGCGTCCGCACGTATTGATCCGCTGACCAGGAAGCCACCTCTGCGACCGGTGGAAGCCTGGCGGGGTCGATATCGATCACCGTGGCATACGGTCCGGTGAGTTCGTCGAATCGCGCATGGGCGCCGGCGTAGATTTCTTTGGCGATCGCCAGCCCCTCTCCGCCAGCCTCCGCGAGCCCGATCACTTCCTCCAGCCAGGTCGTTCCTGCGGTCTTCACGTGGAGCCCGCAGCCGTGTTTTTTGATCAGCCGGTTGATCGCGGGATAGATCGAAAACTTATCGCTTCCGGAATGGACGCTCAGCTTCAGCGATGCCGGCAGGCCGAATTCCCGGATCGCGAACGCCACGACCGCCAGGTCCTCGTCGAATTCCTTCTCAAACCGCGCGACATCGCCCGAGTAGTCGACGCCCTTGTTGAATCGCCCGGTAAATTTCGGGGCGATCGTTTGGACGGGCACCTTCTCCATCGCCAGCATGGCCAGAATCAAAAACAGCTCGTCGGGCGTCTGCGGCGAATCGGTCTCATCGACGGAAACCTCCGTGACAAACTCCCCGGTCCCTTTGGCCGATGCAATATGGCGGTAAATCGCTCCGGCCTCGGACATCGCCTTTAGGAATTTCGACGTGGCCCCGGCCAGCGCCTGCGCATCGAGCGTCAGCGGGCGGTCCAGCCCCGGCACATTGACCTGCTTGCCCCAGGGGGCGATGAATTTCTCAAAGCGGACGGAATCTCCGCCCGGCTTGCCGACAAAATCCGCCACGTCCAGCGTGAAAAAATCCGCCGACCCCGTGAAAGCATCCACCGTCTTCAGCCCGATGTGATCGGCATCGACATAGTAGGGCCGGTTCCAGAGCAGGGCGTTGACGGCACTGTCCGCTTCCGCACGCAGATCCTCGGGTCGGCTGTGGACGATCGTGTGTTCGCGGTTCGATTTGTTCCAGACCGGGTGCGGGGTGAGTCCGAGGTCCCAGGCTTCCAGGACCGCCCGCAGCTGGGCGCGCCCCTGGTGGGCGAAGCGATCTCCCATTCCGATCGTGTAGGGTTCGAGTGTTTTCATCAATGTCGTAAGGGCGCTGATCTTTCATGGGAAACCGGCATACCGGCAAGCCGGATCTGGCCGCCGGCAGGGGAAATCGAGGCTTTCCGATGCACCATATCGCGGATTGCAGTGGCGTGGGGCAGTCTGCATAATCCGCACGATCCCATGGACCGTTCATTGCTAACCGGCGCGACATTCTGCCTGCTCCTGAGCTTCGGCTATACGCTTTACGCGCTGGGCGCCGGCCGGTTCCGGCCCGGCTTGGTCAACCTGGTGGCGATCCTCGGCGGGTTTGTCCTTCTTTCACTCGACCTGTGGATCCGGGGACGGGTGCAGGGGGCGTGCCCGATCAACTCGCTTTTTGACGTTTTGGTTTTCATGAGCTGGTCGATCCTTTTGATCTACCTGGTGATCGGCCCGGCCTACCATCTGTCGCTTCTGGGGGCCTTCACGTCGCCGCTGGTGTTTATTGTGCTGCTCTTCGCCCAGTTGGGAGCGACGGGGGCGTCGGGCCCGTGGCGGATGACTGCCCGGGATCCCTGGGTGGCATTCCATGCGGCGCTGAGCCTGATCGCCTACGGTGCATTCGCGCTGGCGGCTGTGGCCGGGCTGATGTATCTGGTGCAGGACCGTCAGCTCAAAAAGCGCAAGGCCGGCACGCTGCTTTACAACCTTCCCCCGATCACCGATCTGGGGGTCGCCAACGGGCGGTTGCTCTGGCTGGGGTTTGCGCTTCTGACCGTCAGCTTCGTTGCGGGACACGCCAGTGGGGCGCATGTCAACAGCGTGAAGTTCCTGGCTTCCGTCCTCATCTGGGCGGGATACGGGGCGATCCTTTTTCTGCGCCTGCTGCGCCGGCTTCCCCCCAAGCGCACCGCCGAGGCCTCGATGCTCGTGTTCAGCATGGCCCTGCTCGCGCTCCCGGTCATCCAATACCTTTCCGCCCCCAAATGAACATCGTCTGCGCGGGCATCAATCACCGGATCGCAACGGTTGACGTCCGGGAAAAATTTGCGGTCGGCCCGCACGAGCTCGAGCAGACGCTCGCGCGCATCCGCAGCATCGACGGTCTCGCGGGAGCCGTGATTGTTTCGACCTGCAACCGCGTCGAGTATTACACGGCCAGCGTGTGTCCGATCCGGGTGTTGGACGGTCTGCGCGACTACCTTCAGGAACGCACCGGCGGAAGCGATGCGCCGCTCTACACCCACGAGTCCCCCGCGAGCATCCGGCACCTGTTCCGCGTGGCCAGCGGCCTGGATTCCATGGTGATCGGCGAGACGGAAATCCTCGGCCAGCTCAAGCAGGCGTATGCTGCGGCCTCTGCCTGCGGGGCGACCACCCGCCATCTCAACAAGCTCTTCCAACACGCCTTCCGGGTGGCGAAGCAGGTGCGGAGCGAAACCCAGATCACCCGTGGCTCAACATCCGTTGGCTCGGTGGCTGTCGATCTGGCGGGGAAAATTTTTGGAAACCTGAACGGGCGGACGGTCATGATGCTTGGGGCCGGCGAGATCAGCGAGAGAACCGCGCGGAGCTTTGTTTCCCGGGGGATCGGAACCGTCATCGTGACGAACCGCACCTTCGAACGCGCGGCGCGTCTGGCGGAGGAGATCGGGGGCATGGCCGTCCATTTCGACAACTGGCACAACGCCTTCGACAATGTGGACATCCTGATCTGCTCGACCGCCGCGCCCCATCCGGTTGTCACCCGGGAAAAGCTCGAGCCCCTGCTCAAACAAAGAAACGGCCGGCCGCTTTTCATCATCGACCTTGCCGTGCCGCGCGACGCGGAGGCTTCCCTGAACGACCTGGATGGTGTCTATCTCTACGACATTGATTCGCTGGAGGAAATCGTCCGCCAGTCGCTGGAGGTCCGGCGCGCCGAGGTGGTGCGCTGCGAAAAAATGATCGACCAGCACGTCGGGGAATTTGTTGGATGGATGCGCAACCACATCTCCTTTCTCAAATGAAGACTCTCATTCTCGGCACACGCGGAAGCGACCTTGCCCTCGTCCAAACCCGGGATGTCGCCGCCCGCCTCGGCCGTGCGCATCCGGGGCTGGTTCTCGAGGAAAAGATCATCAAGACCACCGGCGACAAACGACTCGATGTCAGCCTCTCCGCGCCGGGCTCGCTGGAGAAGGGGCTTTTTACGAAAGAGCTGGAGGAGGCCCTGCTGGGCGGCTCGGTCCACGCCGCGGTGCACAGCCTGAAGGATCTCCCCACCGAGCAACCGCCCGGGCTGATCGTCGGCGCGATCCTCGAACGCGCCGACCTCTCGGATACGCTGGCGTCGAAGCACGCGGGCGGATGGCAGGGGCTCCCGCCCGAAGCGACGGTGGCCACGTCGAGCCTCCGGCGGAAAAACCAACTCCTCCTTCTCCGCCCCGATCTGAAAGTCGTCGAAATCCGCGGAAACGTCCCGACGCGCCTCCGCAAAATTCTGGATGACCCTGCGCTGGACGCCCTGGTTGTCGCAAGCGCCGCGCTGGCACGCCTGGGAGGTGACATTGTCCCCGAAGGCCTGCAAACAACGACCATCGAGGAGATGCTTCCGGCTCCGGGGCAGGGAGCCGTCGCCGTCGAGTGCCGCGAGGACGACAAGGAAACCCGCGCGGTGCTCGCCGCCATCCATCACGAACCCACCGCCCTCTGCGTCCGCGCGGAACGGGAGCTCCTGCACAAACTCGGCGGCGGATGCCATATGCCGCTCGGGGCACGGGCGGTCATCGAAGACGGAAAATTGCGACTCCTGGCCGGATTGTTTGAAGCCGACGGCATCCGCTGGCTTTCCAGATAAGCCTCAGCGCCGCCGGAAATTTCTCTGCCGGCCGAACCGGCTGCGGCCGTCCATGCGCGGCTCAACTTTCGGAGCCTGCGGGCGCTGGGCTTCGCCATTCGGAGGAACCTGGAAGCCATCGAGCGTGAGCCGCGCGATTTTCTGCCCGATGAAGCGCTCGATCGCCGTGAGCTTTTTTGTCTCCTCTGGCGTGATCAGCGTGAACGCGTCGCCGGTCTGGAGTGCGCGTCCGGTCCGGCCGATCCGGTGGACGTAATCTTCCGGGTGCTGGGGGATGTCGTAATTGATGACATGGCTGACGCCGGCGACATCGATGCCGCGAGCGGCGATGTCGGTGGCGACCATCACTTCGTATTTGCCAGACTTGAATCCGTGGAGCGCCTCGATGCGCTGGTTCTGCGAGCGGTTCGCATGGAGGACGGCGACGGAATGGTTGTTCGCGCGGAGCTTCTTCGCGATTTTGTCCGCACCGTGCTTGGTCCGCGAGAAGATGATCACGCTCTGGTAGTCTGTGGCGGTGAGTAGCGCGAGAAGGAGGTCGAATTTCCGCGAGGGATCCACGGTGTAAATTCCATGCTTCACGGTCGAGACGACGGAGGTCGAGGCCCCGATCTCGATGCGCACCGGATCGCGCAGCGCGAAGTTGGCCAACTCGGCGATCTCCGGAGGTAGCGTCGCGGAAAAAAACAGCGTCTGCCGGTCTTTCGGGCATTTCGCAATGATCCGCCGCATCGGGGGAAGGAACCCGACATCGAGCATCCGGTCCACCTCGTCGAGCACCAGGACCTCGATCTCGTTCAGACGGATCGTCCCCTGCTGGAGGTGGTCCTCAAGCCGGCCGGGCGTCGCGACGATGATATCCAGCCCGTCCTTGAGCGCGATCCGCTGGGCCCCGTATCCTACCCCACCGAAAATCGAGCCGACCCGGATATTCGTGAACCGCGCGAAGTCGCGGATCGCCGTCTCGACCTGCATGGCAAGCTCACGCGTGGGCTCCAGGATCAGGCAGCGGCAGCGCCCGTGAACGCCCATTTTTTGAAGGATCGGAAGTCCAAATGCGGCAGTCTTTCCGGTTCCGGTTTGGGCGGACGCGATGACGTCCTTCCCCTCGAGGGCGGGTGGAATCGCCCGGAGTTGGATGGGTGTCGGATCCCCGTAACCCATCGCCTGGACGCCTTGCAGAAGTGGCTTGGTGAGTCCAAGCGTTGAAAATGGCATAAGGCGGGGAACTTGGGGCCGGAGGGCCAGAATGTCAACCAGCGCTTGAGAAGCAGGCGTGCCGCGAGGCCGCATATCTCATACTCCGGTTTGGGAGGCCGCAGGTTGTAGCCGGGGTCTGTGACCCCGGGTCGCCCGGCAAGCAAGCGGGGATCGGCGCTCACAGAGCACCCCTACAACGCGACCGTGAGAGATGCGCTCTAAACCGGAACCACCCCGTCGGGATCCGCGACTTCCTTGTCCCAATCCGCATCGACGGCGGTGTAGCTCAGGCAGCTGATCTCTTCGAGGGAGGTGTTTCCATTGAGCACCTGCTGGAGCCCCTCCTGGTAGAGCGTCAGCACGCCCTTCTGGAATGCCAGCTTCCGCATCTCGCTTTGCGGCGCATTTCTGGAGATCAGATCCGCGAGGGCATTGTCGGAAGGGCACATCTCCATGAGCGCCATGCGGCCCGTGTAGCCGGCCTCATGGCATTCCGGACATCCGTGCTTCTCGTAGATAAACTGCGTCTCCGGCGGAACGATAACCCGGTTCACCGCGAAGATCGTGCGGACCTCCGGCGTGATCGGCACCGGATGCTTGCAGTAGGTGCAGAGCCGGCGGACGAGGCGCTGGGCCTGCGAGAGGGCGAGCGAGTCGGCGAGCAGATACGGCGCGATGCCCATCGAAATCAGGCGGCTCACCGCGCGCAGCGAGTCGTTCGCGTGCAGGGTCGTGAGCACAAGGTGGCCGGTCAGCGCCGCGTTGACAGCCGAGTTCGCGGTCTCCTGGTCGCGGCACTCCCCGATGAGGATGACATCCGGATCCGCGCGCATCAGCCCCCGCAGGCCCGCGGCAAAAGTGATGCCGTTCGTCGGATCGGTCTGCGTCTGGTTGAGCCCCTCGACCTCGTATTCGATGGGATCTTCGATCGTCTGGATATTGATGTTGTCGGCGTTGATGCTGTTGAGGAGCGCGTAGAGCGTGGAGGTTTTTCCGCTGCCCGTCGGCCCGGTCACCAGGATCAGCCCCTGATCCCGCCCCATCGCATCGCCCAGCGTCGCGATCTGCCGGGGGGAAAGGTTCAGCTCGCTGAGCTTGCGCACGCCATCCTGGCGGTCCAGAAACCGGATGGTGATTTTTTGGAGGTCCTTCCGGCAGGGGATGGCGGCGACGCGGCAGTCAACCCGCCGCTTGCCGAGCGTGAGCGAGAACCGCCCGTCCTGGGCATCCTGCCGCCTCTGCCCCATGTTCGAATAGTTTTTGACGAGGCTCACAAACCGGACGAGCTGCTCCTCCGGGCAGGAATGGATGACCTTCAGCTCGCCGTCGATCCGGGCGCGGAAGCGCGCGGTGTTGAAATACTTCTCGATGTGGAGATCACTCGCGCGGCCGGTGATCGCGCGGTAGAGCACCCAGTGGACAACCTGCTCGGGCGTGGCGTTGATGCTCGACGGGTTCGTGCGCTGCATCTCCTGCACGTCGATGTCGACGATGTTGGCGACATCGGAATACGTGAGCTCCTGGTCCTCGGCAGCCGCGGTCGTCGCCACCGAGCGGCTCCGGTCCCGGTTGATCGCCGCAACGATCGCCTCCTTCTCCGCAAGCACCGTCCGGAAGACCAGCGGATCATTTCCGCCCGAAAGCCACTCGTCCTCAAAGCCGAAATTCTCCTTCTCCGCCGACAGGAGGAAGACGGTTTTGACGCCGCAATTCAGCGGATACACCGCGTGTTTTTCCAGGAGCGATTCGGGGAAAAGATTCTGCGGTGGCGCGTGCTCGGCGTTGAAGCACGCGTCGCCCGTCGACAGGAACCGCAGGGCCAGCCCGTAATGGCTCGGGAGAGTTTTGATCGCGGGCAGGGCATCCACGGGAATCCCCTTGAGGTCGCCCCTCGCCCGCTCCAGCTTCGACCGGACGTCGCCCTCCAGCGGATACTCGTCCAGCAGCCAGTCAAGGGTCACGTCCGGGTGGGAGTTCCTCGGCAGCGGCTTTGAAAACGCCAGCGGCGGCTTCGGCTCCAACGGCTGGATCTCCAGCCGCCCCACGAAATCCCGGCGCAGAATCACATACTTCGATTGGGGAATCAGGACCGGAATAATCAGTTCGACCGGAATCTCCCAAAGCTGGGTGCACGCCGGATTGTAGTGCGCGCAGAGAATCAGCGGACCAAGCGTCCCGAACGGAATCCAGTTCTCGACCTCGGGGTCGCCTGGTTGCGGGGAGAGGCGGCGAAAAGCGCCCTCCGCGCGTGTCGAGCAGTTTGCCCGGACAGGATTGAAAGGCAGAATTCCGAACTTCCTGGCCAGCCACTCCAGGGCTTCATCCTGCGAAACTCCATTGTGCAGCGCCAGGTGATGGTGAAGATCCACCGTCTCGTCGGGCATCGAAGCGGGTTCGATATGGCCCTCCCGGAGAACGGCGCAGAGTTCCTCCCAGACTTGCTGCGTCATGATGCGGGGGGGACCGGGGTGTTGGTCGGACTGGATTGGATGGAACTGCCCATGATCTTCATCAGGTCCAATCCTGTCCCATTGCTGCCCGGAACAACAATCTCAAACATTCGCCCGTTCCACATGGCGCGAAAGTCGTTGGTGCTGCTGCTGCTCACGAACGTGGCGGTCGGGGGAAGGTAGGGAGACCCGGCGGCCGGGTTCACCGCCTCGCGGTAGCGGAGCGAATCAAAAATCTTCTTCTCGTCGTCGCTTCCTCCCGAAGTCGACAGAACAAGCTCCCAGTTGGCCTGGTTGAACCCGATTACGGCACCGTTGAGGTAGTTGAGATTCCGCCTGGCCGTCTCGTATCTCGAGCTGGAAAAGACCCCCAGCATATTGGGGATGGAGATCGCGGCGACAATCGCGAGAAACCCGATGACGACCAGGACCTCGGTCAGGGACATGCCGCCGGGCGGACGGCTCCGGAACTCCGTGCGGTGCATCTTCGTCAGTAGCTGATGACGCCGTTCGGGCCGTTGAGGATCACCTTGGTTGTGAGCGGGCTGATCGTGGCGGGCAGATCGTTGGTGTATCCGCTGGGGGTAAAGAGCGTGCGGTTCGTCTCCGCAAAAGCGATGTAAGGCCGGATCAGGACATACTGCGCATCGTCATTTCCGGCGCCCGCCCAGTTGCTTTGGGCGGTGTTCGTGCCGAGCGCCTGCACGTATGCGGCGATCGCCATGTTCAGCGTCTCGGCCCGGGCGCGCGCCAGGTTCTCTTCGGCGTCCTGCTTCACCCGCACGATGTTGGGCACGGCGAGAAACGTGATGATGCCGATGATGGTGATGGCGGCCAGAACTTCCACCAGCGAAAACGCGCTGCGCAGTCCTTTGGCCGACCGGTGACTCGGGAGGGATTCCATGGCGGTGGGTTTCATGTTCGGCGGGTGAGTGGCGGGGATTGTCAGTTGGTATACCATCC
Source organism: Verrucomicrobiota bacterium (assembly GCA_026398275.1). GTDB lineage: Bacteria > Verrucomicrobiota > Verrucomicrobiia > Chthoniobacterales > Terrimicrobiaceae > QYQL01. The sequence continues at coordinate 26,699 of JAPLTF010000025.1, read as the reverse complement.
CACGATCGGATAGTTTGTCGTTCCCCAGGAGGAGAACTCGAGGTGGACGCCGACCTTGGTCATCGCCTCGCTTTTGATCTGTGTCGATGAGGAATAGTTGGTGAAGTGGCTGTAGGTCTCGGGATGCAGATACGTGGTGAGCAGGGCCAGCTTCGCAAGAGCCGTGCCGGCGCCGCTGTAGGCCGCCCGCGCGCTTTGGAGCGAGTTTGTTCCGCTGGTGTTCGCCGCCACCCACGCATTCAGCGCGTCCTGCACCGTGATCTGCTGCTGACGCGCCACCACGTTGCGCGTATCCCGCGTGGCATTGGAAACCGTGGTGATGATCAGCGTGCTCAGGATCCCGATGATCGCGATGACGAGCAGGAGCTCGATCAGCGTAAAGCCGCGCGCCTTCCCGGTGGATGAATTCCGGGAGCCGGGCAAACCGCACTGGGGATCACAATGCCACATGCTCGAACCTATCACGCTTTCCGCAGTTTGCTCAAAAGAAAACTCAGCTTCTCGTGATCTGCAGGCCGGTTTGCGAAACGGAAAAATCCACGAACCGCGCGCGCGGATTTGGAGGACAGGTGGTCAGCTTTTGACGCATCCGGTTGCCGGCGTCTTCGTCTTTTGCGAGGAGCAGCATGTATCCTCCTCCGCCCGCTCCAAGCAGCTTGACGCCGGCTGTCCACTCGCTCACCGAGTCGATGATGGCGGCGACCTGGGGCGGGTTGGTTCCCTTGTCGAGCGCCTGGTTCAGATCCCAGCTCCGCCTGACAACGCTGCAAAGCGATGGCCATGATTCGCGTTGGATGCACTGGTAGGCGCAGGCTGCATGGTCGCGGATCGCGAACAGCCTCTCCGTGTGAAGATGGCTGTTGAGCAGCATTCCGCGGACGATTTCCTGGAGGATGGTTTTCGCGACGCGCGTGATTCCGGTGTAGTAGAGAAGCGCCATGCGGTTCGCCGTCTGCGGGCCGAGGAGTTGTTCCGGAAGCCATCGGACCACGGGTTTTTGCTCCAGCCCGGGCGAGGTCTCGATGAATTTGATCCCGTGGTAGATGCCGCCGGCCTGATCCTGCCAGCCGCCGCCGGACGTGAGCATCTGTTCGAGGGCAAGGGTTCTGCGGCAGAGGCATTCATGGTCCCACGAGAGGCCACCGGTTGCACCAAGAGCCGCGAGGAGGGTGGCGGCGAGCACGCTGCTCGTGCCGAGGCCGGAGCCTTTCGGCGTCGCGGCCAGCAGCGAAACTTCCATGCCTCCGCCAAAATCTTTTAGCATCGCAGCCAGAGATTGTTTTGGGTTTTTATGAAACCGGGGGTGGAATCCCGCGATGCAGAACGCGGCTTTTGCGAGCGAAAATTCTTCGCTGATGTTCGAGTAGCTCTCCAGATCCTCGAACGAGCGGATCACGGTCTGCGCGCCGAGATCGATCGAGCGGATGACAATATGGGGCTCCCGGCAGGTGCGCACGAACACCTGCACCGGTGCCTGCCCGTTGAGATCGACGCCCAGATTGACGACCGCCCCGCCATGTTTCAGGCAGAAGGGCGGCGTGTCGCTCCACCCGCCTGCGAGGTCCAGCCGGACGGGGGATCTCGCCCAAAGAATCTGGTCCTCGATCAGCGAGCTGCGCGGTTCGACTTTTTCGCACAGCCCGACAATCCGCTCCGCAAGAATCGCGAATGCGCGCTTCTCGGATGCGCCGGCATCCTTCCCCCGCGAGCGCATGACTGCGGCGCAGAACGCATGCTCATGCATTGCCTGAAGTGCATCGACCGTCGCGGGGCCTGGCTCAGGATCCGGGTGCGGCCCGGCGGCGTAGATGGCTGCGGCATTTTCCAGGTCGGTGCGGAAAAACGGATTGCCGGCCCGGTGCTCCCAGAAGCTGTGTGCCGCCAGGGCCGAGAGCTCGCTCCTCTGCTTGAAGAGGCGGCTGAGATGGATTTTCTCACCGAGTTCCCTTGCGCTGAACCGCGGTGCCGCGAGCCATTTTTCGCGGCCATCTCCGGATCCGTCGAGGAGCCATGTGATCCACTGCGAGTCTGGATTGCTGACCGCTGCAAACAGAGGTGCCTCCTGAATGTCCGTTCCCGCATCGAGGCCAGCCTCCTCAAGGGAAATCCCACGCTGCCCGAACCACTCCATCGCCGGCACCCCCATCCAGACTGCCTCGCCGAGCGGGCCGGAAAACGGATCGTCGAAACCGTAAATTCGAATCACAAAATCGCTCTCACCAACAGGCACGCAATCCAGACACTGGCCGGGAGCGAGGGAGAATTTCCAGTCTCCGGGAGGAAGCCCGGTGATCGCATTCTCGTGGCTGAGTGTGAAATCCGCAGGCAGGGCGCTGTTCTCGATCCAGACCAGCCGGTGCTCGGGGGACCGCCGCGAAAACGCGAAATCGGAATTCAGGACATACATGTCCGGGTGGGGTTTCCTCCAGAGATCGTTCTGATCCGCCCTCCCGGGCACGCGGTTCTGCAGCGCGGAGAGCGACTCGATCATCTGGCGGGTCGTGCCGAAGTGATAAAATTCAGCGCCCGCGAGAGGCACCACCGCAGCTCTCAGCCCGCCGATTTCCGGATCCGGAACGCAGGGGTGCGTGCCGAGCGATGGCCCGAGGCCGGAGTAGAGTTCGTAGGCGGATGCCCCTCCGCCTCGAAACGAATCGCCATTCCATCCACTGCGCGCCATCAGGATGCCGATCGCCCGCCGGCTCAGCAGCCAGAGGCCGGTGTCCACAAAAAAGGTGTGGCCGGCGGCCAGTTCGCGGACTTTTCCAGGGGTCGGTTTCTGTAGAAAAAATGAGACCTCTCCCGGGGATTCGCGGGGGGAAAAAAAGACGCCGAAATGCGAGGCGGTCTCCGGGCTCACCATCATTCCGAAGCCCACGATATCGGCCTCGGGAATCGCGGGTATCGAATCCGGAAACTTGAGGAAAACGTCCCCGCTCGCGACAAGGAGCCTCGAGGTTTCCGGAGCGCCCTCCAGGATGCGCGAGTAGTCATCGGCCTGCATGTCCAGCAGGGTCTGGTCCAACCGCTGGCCGTGCGACCAGCGCATGAGCGGCACCGGCATGAGCACCTTCCCCGTGGCGGCATAGGCGGGAAGCCGCCGGCTCTGCCCTCCGGCCAGGATCACCAACCGCTTCGCGCTGTCGATCCAGGAGTCAAGATTCCCGGGGTCGCCGCCCCTGGCATCGGCCAGGAGCTGAGCCACACCGCCGCCGGAACCAAGTTTCCTCCCGGCCGGATCGGATGATGCAAACCACGCGGGCGAGGAATCCGGAAAGATGGAGTGAAACTCGCTGGCCATGGCCGGCGGAAGCGAGAGCAGACGTTGGATGGTCGGGGGCACCCGGCTGGTATCTCCTTTTTAGGCCGAAATGTCAGCACTGTTGTTCGGGGTTCAGGCATCGCGCTCGACAGCCTGCCGGATCGTGATTATCAATGGGGGCCGTATGCAAAAACTCTTCATTTTGCTGGCCGCCGCCCTGTCCCTCCTCCCCGTGGCCTCGATGGGGATCGACAGCGTCAAGATCCTTCCCACCCCGGTCAAACTCGACTCCTCGAGGGAGGTCAACAAAGGCAACACGAACGTCGAGACCAAGGAGATCGCCTACACCGTGAAGGTGACAAGCTCCTCGTTTTCGGAGCTCACGGACATCACCGTGAAATACAATATCTTCTACGAGGTTTCGGAACTGGGCAGAAAAGGGGACCCCGACATCAAAGTGAGCGCCGGCTCGCACCCGATCCCCAGCCTGCTCACGAACAAGCCGGTCGAGTTCGAAACAGATCCCATCAAACTCGAAAAGGCGTCTCTGGATTCGGGATGGTATTTCGGCAACGGAGCCTCCGCAAAAACGCGGGACAAAGTCGTCGGTGCCTGGTTCAAAGCCTTCGACGCCACCGGCAAACAGGTCGGCGAATACATCAACCCCACCACTCTGTCGAACAAGCAGAAGTGGAGGGACTGAGCTACTTCGTCAGAAATTCCCTCACGAGCTCGTCGATCACGTCGGAGCCCATCGGGCGGACGGTGCCGAGCGGGCGGCTGTTGATGACCGCCTCGGCCGTGGACTCAAGCACCTCGAGCCGGTCGAACGCGTCGAGCAGCGAGGTTCCCAAAACCATCACCCCGTCATTCTCCAGAAGGCTGATCGGAAAGTCCGGACGGGTGAGTTCGGCGAAGGCTTTGGGATCTCCGTAAACGGTTTCGAACGGGATGGTCCCGACATCGCGGAGGAAAATATAGCTCTCGGGGATCGTGCGCGTGTCGAGGATTTCGTCCGAGACGGCGAAGGCGGTGGCATTCACCGGCGTGGCCATGGCAATCGCCTCGACGGAGGGATGCCGGCGGTATAGCGCCTCGTGCAAAGGCAGCGCCCGGCTCGGAGTTTTCCCGGCCTCCGTGCCATCCGGGCCGGCGAGCACGAGATCGGCAGGCTGGAGGTTTGCACGGTCTACCCCGGCGGGGGTCATCACAAATTCCTTTTCGTTCAACCGCGCGGAGAACGTCCCCTGGCTGCTGATGAGCAGCCGCTGTTTGTATCCCCGCCGCACAAAATCGCAGAGCTCCCGCCGCAGCGCGCGCTCGCGGGAGGTAGCCGGTCCGGGAACGAACGATTTGTCCGGCACTGGGCGCGTCGCCGCAAGGGCGATGCGCTCGGGGCCAAGGACCTTCACCCCGCCGAGTGCCCCGGCCTTGATCAATGTCTTCGCCGTGAATTCCAGTGTCTCAAACCGCGTGAACGCCTCCTGGAAATTCGCCCCGCCCACGACAACGCCGTGGTTTTCGAGCATCACGCACGACGGGCCGGCGGCAAAAACTTCGGCGATCCGTTCGCCGAGCAGCCGGCTTCCCGGAAGCGCGTATCGGGCGAACCCGACCTCGCCGCAGATCGCGTGCGACTTGGGAAACAGCCGCGTGTCGGGCGCCTTCCCGCAGATGCTGAACGCCACGAGCGCGACTGGATGGGCGTGCACGATGGCCTGGAGGTCGGGACGGACCCCGTAAATTCCCAGGTGGAACGGCAGCTCGGACGACGGCTTGTGGTTTCCGGCCACGGTTCCGTCCGCCTTCACCGCCACGATGTCCTCGCGCCTCAGCGCGCCCTTGTCGATCCGGGCCGGGGTGATCCAGACCGTGCCGTCCTCGTCGCGGATGGAAAGGTTTCCGCCGGACGTGGTGGTCATCCGGTAGTTGTAGATGCGCTCCATCGCGGCCACGAGCCGGTCGGCGGGATGTTGGATGTCTCGTTCGGGCATGGGCGGATTTTGCACGGACCCTCCGCGAAAGAAATGCAAAACGGACTCCCGCTTTCGCCACAGGCGCTTCGAGTGCGAGAGCTGAGAATTTCTAAAACTGGAAAAAACTCAATCCCGGAGGAATCGGGCAAACGTCTTCCTCTCGGCGGAGGTCATCGGCCGGAGCCCATGTTTGCGCATGATCCGCTCAGATTCCAAAGCAGACATCGTCCCGCTCACCGGCTTCACATCCACAAACCGCGGATCAATGCGCGAGGAAGTCGGCGAGGTAGGTTTCGGCATTTTCTGTGCAATCGCGGATGGCATACTCAAAGGCTTCTGCGAAGGCAATATCGTCCATCCAGCGCTTGAAGCGCAAGCCCTGATTTGCTCCAAGGATATCCCGGTGAGGCGTCCCGTGCGCGGTGTCATACCGGGTGATGTTTATCCATTCTCCGGAAATGTGCGCCAGCAAGACGACGGCAAAATCGATCATGTCGCCCTTGACGGTCGTCCGCCGAACGATCAGCGCAAACTCCCCAAACGCAACTGTCCATTCCTTTTCCAGCATCGGAAAAATCTACGCAGCCTTTCGCCGAACAGGAATCACCTTTTTGAGGCGGGCGGATTTTGCACGGACCCTCCGCGAAAGAAATGCAAAACGGAAATGGACGCCCGGTTTTGCCGCCTGCTAACCATGGAGGTGTGAGCCCGACCCTTCTAGCCTCAAAATGTCCGGGCGAAGATGTGCAGGGGATCCTGCGTCGCCTCGTGGCGGCTGTGGCCAAGGATATCGAGGCCCTCCCGGAGCGCACGGAGGACCGCGTGCATGACATCCGGGTCCGCATGAAAAAATTCCGGGCAATCCTGCGCCTGGCGGAGCCTGCTCTCAAGCCCGGCACCCTCGAAAAATCCGACAAGCTGGCGAGGAGCCTGAAGGACCACTTCGGATCCGCGCGCGACAATGATGTCCAGAAGGAGCTGCTGCTGGATCTTCTCGAAAAAGGTGAGGCCCTTGCAGCTGTCGAGGCGCTCGGGCTCGACGCCGGCGGGCCGCACCTCGATGCCGATGCGGCTCCCGCGCGGGAAACGTGCGCGGCGCTGGCCGCGCTCGTCGGCCAATACCACCTTGCCAAACTCACCTGCGACAGCCTTCTCGAAGCCTGGCTGTCCGGATACCGGAGCTCCTGCCGCGCGATGCGCGCCTGCCGGAAGGATGCCGACGATGACTTTCTTTTTCACGAATGGCGCAAGCGGGTGAAGGCGTTTCTTTACCAGTCCGCCACGATTGGTCCGCCGCTCGGCCGGTTCGTCCCGAAGGCCGACCGCCTGGCCTCGGTGCTCGGATCCCACCACGACCTCGCCATCCTGACGCTCGCCATCCTGACGGATCGCCTCGCCGGACGGCTGTCCGGCTCGAAGGCCGAACGCGCCGCGCTCTCCAGAAAAAAGCTCATCGCCCGCCGGGCGCTCGTCCTCGGAGAGAAGCTCTTCTCAAAAAAACCTTCCGCCCTCCACAAGAAAGCCCTTCTGCCATGAACCCGAGTGTGATCAAATGTGGGTGCGGTTGAAAATAGGACATGGTAGGGCGGGACGTCCCCGGCCCGCCGCTTTCTTCTTTCGGTCAGCCCGGAGGTCTGCCCCTACCCTTCACGGAAAACCTCACCCACATTTAATCACACCCATGAACCCCGATATCGAAGTCCGCACGTATTTTGCCAGGCACCGCAACGCGCTCGTCGCGAGGGGCGGGTTCTCGGAACTTTTTGCCGCATGGTATCTTCACCGGATGGATTGCGGGATCGAGTTGCCGCCCGAATGCGACAACAACGGCCGCGACGCGCTCGCGGCGCTCACCCTTCACTGCGCGGGACGGCCGTGGAAGGAGACCTGCGCGTGGACGGTCCATTTTCGCGAGCCTCGCATGAACGTCTTTGTCGCCGGCGACAACGCCACCGGCACGGTCGTGGCCAATGTCTTCAACGAAAATATCCGCGAGATCGGGAAGTCGGTTTTTTACTCGGACGTCATCGAGGAGGGCCACCCGTCGCGCCGGAGCGTCACGGAGTTCGAAGGGAGCGGGTTCCTCGAGGCGGTCGGGCAGTTCTATGCAAAAAGCGAGCAGCGGCCCGCGCGGTTTTTCTGGGATGATGACGAGCACATGGTGATGGTCGCCGCCCAGCCGGACTGCGATCTCGCCTGGCTGGATTCCCTCGACAGCGCCGCCATCAAAACGCTGGACAAGGATGTCGAGCTCGCCCTCCTCGAAAAGCGCCTCTACCGGTTCGAGTGCGGATGCACGCAGGATCGCATGCTCGATTTTCTCCGGCCGGTTTTTCAAAAGCAGGGCGACGAGCTCTTCGCGGGGGAGGAGACGATCCGGATCCATTGCCCGCGGTGCGGCGCGCGCCACGTCATCACCCGCGAATCGCTCGAGGCCCACGCCGATTCTCAAAAGCCCTGAGCTGCCCTACAGCGAATAGTCGCCCATGTAGAGCGGCAGGCGCAGTTCGCCGAACTGCCGGTCGATCCGGAGAATGTCCTCGCCCATCAAGTGGTAGCGCTCGGCAAACCCCGTGATGCGGGCGAGCGCAAGCGGGTGGCGGTCGACATCGAGCAGCGACTTCCGCGTCTCCGTGGCCCACGCGCACCAGCCATCGACGGCCGCGCGGATTTCGGTCTCCTCCAGGTCCGGAGGACGGCCGTTTTGAAAGGCAAGCTCGATGGATCCCAGACGCGCCTCGAAGAGCGCCTCCATGTGCCGGATCATTTTTGTTCCCGCCTCGAGGGCATCCGGCGGAATGTCGGCGGGGATCCGGTCGAGCGTGATCGCGAGGTTGCCGCCAAGGCCCGCGACGGAAAGCATGAGCGCCCGGAGCGCCGCGGGCTCGCCCTCGGGGCAGATCGGAGGCGTCAGATGGTCGAGCCGGATGTCCACCTCGCTGGGAATCAAGGCCAGCCGGGTCTTCTCCCAGAGCCGCAGCGGCTCCCGCGCCAGCATCTTGCGGCAGAGCCCGATCGCCTCGACGAACCGGTCGCGAACCTCCCACTGCGGCAGCGACGGCCAGAGCAGGCGCTGGAACAACGCCGAGACCACCAGCGCAAGGACCAGCCCGAAGAAAAATTCCACGATCGCCTCAAAGCTGATCGGACGCTGCCCGTTGAGCCCGAGAATCCCCACCAGCACAAGCATCCCGAGCTGCATCGGGATCGTCATGCCGCGGGTCTTGAAGGACAGGTATCCCCAGACGAAGAGGAACACGAAAAGGATCGTATTCATCACCGCGTAACTTGAGAGCATCGGCCGCGCCGCGATGAGCACGAGGCTCACACCCGCCAGCGCCGAGACGTTGAGCGGAATGAGGTGGAAGGCGCGGCGGTCGCCCTGCCCGCCTGGGCTCGCCGCGTTCAGCGCGGTGAAGACCCAGGTTCCGAGAATAAACATCGCCCCGCCGGGCGGCTTGAGCCAATTGTCGATGACAAACGCCGCGACCACCGCCAGCCCGGCCTTGACGCCGCTCTTGATCCAAAATGGCGGCGGCCAGGGGGAGACCAATGGGACGGGCGTGAATTCCCGCTGCATCGGATCCGACGGCAGCGAATCCAGAAGCTCATGCGCCTTTCCGATCTGCGCGCGAATGTCGTCGAGCCCGGAAACATGCAGCCCCATGATCAGCGCCTGTTCCGCAGGAATGCTCCGCACCACATCCGCTTTTCTCATCGCGTAGAATCTCGCATCGAGCTCATCGAACGCCGCCGAGATGGTCCCGCGTTCGGACTCGCGGGTTGCGCGCGACGACTCCTTGTCGGCCAGGCCGGCCATCGCCGCCGCCAGCGCGGCATGGAGCGCCTCGATCGCAGCCCCCGCATACCTGTGATAAAGCGAATCCGCCGGCAGTGACTCGCGGAGCGTCGCGATCGCGCAGGCGATTTTCCCCAGGCAGACCGTGAGCTCGAAATACGTCTCCAGCCGCCGCCGGAAATGCAGGCTCTCCCGCGAGCCGAACTCCAGCAGCGACCTCAGCCCGGAGATACGCCCGGGAAATTCCCTCGCCTTCTGCGCGCCGGACATTCCCTCCGCCGCCCCGCAGATCCCGGGCGCATTCAGCAGACACTCCCGCAGGTCGCCGAAGGAAGCCCGCAGGTGGGCAAGAAATTCCATCCGCGCATACCGCGGCCAGATCACGCTCTGCACGACCATCGTAACCACAATTCCAACCACGATCTCCTCGATCCGCGAAAGCATGAATGTCCAGGAATTGTCCGGGTTTCCCATCCCGTTGCTCGCCACCACGAGCGTCGTCATTCCGCAGAGCAAAAACGCATACGGATACCGGCTCTGCCCGAAGAGCGCCGTGCAGCCCCCCACCACCAGGCCGACCAATGTCAGAAAGATCAGCGGATCCTGCTCGAACGCTCCGGTGATCAGATACCCGCTCACCCCGCCCACCACGGTCCCGATCAGGCGGAAGATGGATTTTTCGGCGATCGCCCCGACATACTGGGCAGTCATCAGCACGAACACCGTGAAGAGCGCCCAGCCGGGCTTGTCCAACCGCGCCCACAGCGAAATATAAACCGCCAGCACCCCGGCCAGGCCGAACTTCAATCCGTAGCGGAATGCCATGTCGCCGTAGAGCCCGACGACCGGCTCAAAAACGCGGCTCCACTGTGCGAAATGACCGGCTGGCGGACGGATGTGCGCGGCGTTGTCCAAGCGATCATCCTCCTACCATCCCGCCACCGCCCCGGCAAGCTGCGGATGCCGTTCGGTCAATACGGATGCCTTCTTGTTCGTCCAAGCCTCGCAGGCTTTGAGCCTCTGCGCGCGCTCGGGAACAGGGTCCGGCGAACCTTCGGGCCGCGGGATCATTTTCAGATTCCCCTCCTGCACATCCGAGCCGAGAAGCGCCTTGGTGTTGATGCGCGAACAGGCCCCGTATCCTTGGTTTGAGCTGTATGCCACGATTCACCGCGCGGCAAGGGGATTTGATACAGGTCAAAAAAACAGTTCAGCATCTTGTCAGAGTGTGCTTAAGCCACCTTTCAAGGCCACCGTGAATCCCACGAACCTTGAAACCCTCCACCTCCCTGAACAACCATGACCTCCATCGTTCCCGAATCCGCCGCCACGCCGGCCACCGCCGAACCCAAGGCAGCGCCCGCCCCCTCGGCGGTCGGCCTGGCCGATGGCTTCAAGGGCGGCCGCGTGGGCATGGACATCGAGGTGGTGCCCGGCTCCTCGGGGCGGAGCCTGCACCTCACTCTGGTGAACAAAAACGGGACCGAACTCAAGGTCTCGGTTCCGGCGGGCGAGCTCGCATTCGAGGCGGACCTCAGCGGTTCAGCAATAGCTCCCGATCCGGCGGCTTTCCCAACTGCTGCATGGAAGACACAAGCTCCGCCTCAGGCCAGCGCCATTCGGAACTGATACTATCTCCTGGAGGTGGCTGGATGGGGTAGAGGCAGCCGAAGCGGGGCGCCCAGCGGCGCATCGTTCATCCCAGCTGAATTCCGAGATCGCCGATCCGGCTCAGGGTGAGCCCGCTGAGGGCCGGGGTCTCCGCCGCCATCTGCTTGAAGACGTCTTCGATCGAGGCGAGGCCGCTCGCGCCGGAGACGAGCCCGATGAGGTCGCGGAGGATCTCCCAGTCGTCGCGGGCCTGGCCGGGAGGTTGGACCGCCTGGTTGAGCCTCTGGAGCCGTCCCTTCACATTGATCATGGATCCGCGCTTCTCCGCCCAGGCGCTTGAAGGCAGGACTACTGAGGCATGAGGCGTCGACTTGTTCGACAGGATGCCCATGACCACGAGCGAGTCGAGGCTTTTCAGTCCGGCTTCCGGGATCCCGCAATCGACAGCATCCTCGCCGAGAACGACGAGTCGGGTGATCAGGCCCTCTTCGACTCCGCGCACAATGGACGGAAGTTTTCCGGCGGCCAGGCCGAGGAGTTTGGCACCGGATGTGTTCGGATTGCCGTCGTCGGAAACGAGGAAGCCGTCGCCTTTTTGAGGGCGCGGGAGAACATCGATATTTTGAATGTTCAGCGACTTCGCGAGCCGTCCCACGAGGAAGAGCTCCTCGTTCGTCATCCGGGCGGAGGCGATGATCGCGGTTTCCTCCGGCTTTCCGCCCTTCAATTTTTCCGCCGCAACCGCGAGCGCCCGCTGCCATTTTGCCGGCGTTTCCTCACCGCGAACGATTGGATTTTTGAGCCGTTCGGCGCTGTCGAGGAAATGAAAGTTCAGTCGGTGGCTGTCCGGCATCCAGCAGGAGTTGACGGCATCGTTCTCGCGCGGAGTGATCCGCTGGACGGCGTTCTCGCGGCTGGAGATGATGATATTCGAGCCGGTGCCGCAGTTGACATCGATGCTCTTGGTTTCCTTGAGGAACCAGACGCGCATCTTGAACCGGAAGTCCTTGCTCGTGAGCGCGCCGACCGGGCAGATGTCCACGGTGTTGAGCGAGTAATTGCTGTCGAGCCGCTTGCCGGGATAGACCGAGAGCGTCGTGTGGCTGCCGCGGTTGAGGAAGCCGAGCACGTCGTCGTGCGCGATTTCCTGCATGAACCGGATGCAGCGTGAGCACATGATGCAGCGCTCGTCGTCGAGCACGATCCGCTCGCCGAGGTCCACGCGCTTCGGCTTCTTGACCTTCTCCTCGATGAACCGGGACTCGCCTTTGCCGAACTCGACCGAAAACTCCTGCAGCCGGCACTCGCCGGCCTGGTCGCAGATCGGGCAGTCGAGCGGGTGGTTGATGAGGAGGAACTCCATCACGCTGTTCCGGCATTCCTCGACCATCGGGGAGGACGTCTTCACGCCCATGCCCTCGGAGACCTCGGTGGCGCACGAAATTGCGGGACGCGGGCCCCAGGAAATCTCAGGGCGTCCGTCCGCGCCCAGCACCGGCTTGCGGTCGGGCGACATCTTCGGCATGCCGAGCTCGACGAGGCACATCCGGCAGTTGCCCGGAGAGCTGAGCTTCGGGTGGTAGCAATAGTGCGGGATGAATTTCCCGCTCTTCATGCAGGCCTCGATGAGCCGCGTCCCCTTCGGGAACTGCTTCCACTCACCGTCCACCTGCACATTGATCATTGTGACTTCCGTCGCCGTTCCGCTCATGATGAAAATCGTCCCTACGAAAGGATCTTGATGTAGGCCTTGGCGCGCAGGGTGTCGATCCAGCGCTGCTGGGTTTTCATGCGCTCCTGCTGGATGAGATTCTTTTCGATCTCGTCGCGGACATCGGACATCGGTTTTACGGAGGCGTTCTTTTTCGCTTCGACGAGGATGATGTAATACGAATCCCCGAGCTTCACGACCGGGCTGATCTGTCCGGGGCTGAGGGCGAAGGCCACGCTGGAGAGTTGCTCGTTGAGGGTGTTCCGCTCGATCCAGCCCCAGTCGCCGCCGTTGTCGCGGGTTCCTTCGTCCTCGGAATACATTTCGGCCATGCGGGGGAACTCCGCGCCGGCAACGAGCTTCTGGCGGATCTCGTCGGCGGTTTGGGATTTGTTCTCGCCGCCCGGAACATCGGTCCCGGAGCCTTCGCGCAGGACGATCATCCGCAGCTTGATCTGCTCCGGCAGCGCATACGATGCCTTGTTTTTGTTGTAGAACGTCTGGATCTGGGTGGGCGAGATGACGAAATCCTCGTTCACCTTTGCCTGCCGCATCGCCTGGACAACGATCTTGTCCTTCTCGATTTCCTTGAAGCGGGTGACCGAATATCCCTGCGCTTGAAGCGTGCGCACAAATGCCGATCGGTCTCCGCCGAATTCCTCGCGGATGATCGTCTGCACGCGGTCGTCGACCACGTAATCGGGGATGTTGGCCCCCTTTTCCTGCATCTTCCGGAACTCCTGGATAATGAGCTGCCGGTCCACGAGATCCTTCAGGGCGGCAAGCCGCATCTCCTTGACCTTGTTGGCAAGATCGGGGCCCGAGTAAACCTCGCGGAGCGAGCGCTCGCGGGAGCCGATGAGCTCGCGCACCTGCGAGATCGTGATCACGTCCTTGTTCACGATGGCGGCGACCCCGTCAAGCACCTCGGCCTGCTGGGCAACGGCGGGAATCCGGGCCAAAAGCAGGCTGCAGGCGGTTATTAAATACAAAAATCTCATCGGCTGGGCATCTTCTCCAAGAGGGAAAGGATCTCGCGCAAACTAGAATCAGGGTCGGATGCCGTCAAGCGGGGAAACCGACCCCCGATCAGGATAAAACTCCCGCCCCTCGTGAGCATGAGCTTTTCCCCGCGCGTTTCGACCATCGGAATCCTCCTCCGCGAGGCCTCCAGGCGGATCGCGGCAAGGATCAGGGCATTCGCGGCCGCCGGGGGAATCGGGCCGAAACGGTCCCGCCACATGACGCCGAGCGAGTCGAGTTCCTCGCGGCTGGAGGCCTCGGCGACCTTTCGATACGCCTCGATCCGCATCTTGGAGTCGGGGATGTAGCCGGCGGGAATGAACGCCCCCGCGCAGGCGTCCGCCGCGAGGAACTCGGCTTCGTCGATCTTCACGAAATCGAGCCGCAGCGCCGCGGTTCCCCCGCCGGTCCGGTTGCCCTTGACGGCCTCGACCGCACGCTTGAGCAGCTTGCAGTAAAGATCGAACCCCACCGCGATGATGTGCCCGCTCTGCGCGGTTCCGAGCAGGTTGCCCGCGCCCCGGATTTCGAGGTCACGCATGGCGATTTTGAAGCCGGACCCGAGTTCGGAATACTGCTTGATCGCGGAGACCCGCTTCCTTGCGGCACCCACGGACATCAGCTCCCTCGGGAGCATGAGAAACGCATACGCCTTGTGATTAGAGCGTCCGACCCGTCCGCGGAGCTGGTAAAGATCCGCCAGCCCAAAGCGATCTGCCCGGTCGATGATGATCGTGTTGGCATTCGGAATATCGAGCCCGCTCTCGATGATCGTCGTCGAGACGAGGACGTCCGCCTTCCCCGCCACAAACGTCTGCATCACGGCTTCGAGTTCCTTTTCCTCCATCTGCCCGTGTCCGACCAGCACGCGCGCCCCGCCGCACAGCTCGCGGATCCGCATGGCCGTGCGCTCGATGCTCTGGACCCGGTTGTGCAGAAAATAGACCTGGCCGCCCCGCGCGATCTCGCGGGTGACCGCATCCCGGATGATCCGCTCGTCGTATCCGCAGACAATCGTTTCCACGGGCTGGCGGTTGGGCGGCGGCGTCTCGATGAGCGACATGTCCCTCGCGCCCATCAAGGAAAGGTAGAGGGTCCTGGGGATCGGGGTCGCGGAAAGCGTCAGGACATCGACCAGGCGGAATTTTTCCTTGAGCGCATCCTTGTGCTTCACTCCGAACCGCTGCTCCTCATCCACCACGACAAGGCCGAGGTTTTTAAATGAGACATCCGCCGAGATGACGCGGTGGGTGCCGATGACGATGTCCACCCCGCCGGCGGCCAGCGCCGTGATGGTTTTTTTCTGCTCCGCGACCGAGCGGTATCGGCTCAGGAGCTCGATCGTTACCGGATACTCGCTCATCCGCTCGCGGAATGTCTGGAAATGCTGCTGGGCGAGCACGGTCGTCGGCGTGATCACCACGGCCTGCTTCCCGCCGCTCACTGCCTTGAACGCCGCGCGGATCGCGACCTCGGTCTTGCCGAACCCGACATCGCCGCAGATCAGCCGGTCCATCGGCCGCACGGCCTCCATGTCGCCCTTGGCCTCGGCGATCGCCCGGAGTTGGTCGCCGGTCTCGGTAAATAGAAACGACCGCTCGAATTCCTGCTGCCAGTGGGAATCCGGCGGGAACGCGTGCCCGACCCCGTTTTCCCGCTCGGCCTGGACCTTGAGCATGCGGGCGGCATATTCGTAAATCCCTTTCGAAGCCTTCGCCTTGGCCTTCTGCCAGCGTCCATCTCCGAGCTCCGAGAGATCGGGGTGGCGCTTGCCGAGCCCCACATACCGGGACACCTGCCACGCCTGGTCGAGCGGGACATAGAGCCGCGAGTCGTGCGCGAACTCCAGCGCGAGCACCTCGCCCGCGCCGTCGGGGGATTGCTGGAGGCCGAGGAACCGCCCGATCCCGTGATCGAGGTGGACCACAAGATCGTCTTCCTCAAACTCCGAAAAGTCCATCGCCGCCCGCCCGGAGCGCACGCGATCGCGCCGCAATGCCGCCCGGTGCGCACGCTGGCTCGCCGAGCGGCCGAGGATCTCGGCGTCGGCCAGCAGGGCAAGCTTCGCCGACGGGCAGATGAATCCGCGCGTTGCCGGAACCGGAAGGAACTTCAGCCTCGACGCATCGAAATCAAAGTCCGATGCCAGTTCCTTGAACCGCTCGCTCTCGCCCTCGTTGTTGCAGGCAAACGCGATCTCCCACCCCTGCGATGTCCAATCGCCGAGCTGGTCGAAAAACCGGCTGCGCTTGACCTCGTCAAGGATCAGGTCGCCGGCCCCAAATTCGGCGAACGGGACGGGATAAAACGGAACCGTGACGGCGCTGTCGGAAACAGATCCTGCTCCCAAAAAAATCCCTTCCGGCGGGTCGGTTGGGTCCACCTCGATGACAATGTCGTCATCGTCCCGGTAATCCCGCAGCACCGCCTCCTCCACGCCCCGCTTCGCGACGAGGATGTCGATTTGCGCCACCGGTCCGACCGATCCCTGCGTGTCGAGGTCGAACTCGCGCAGGGACTCGATCTCCTCATCAAACCACTCGACCCGGAACGGCCGCGGGGCCTGCCAGGAGAAGACATCGACGATCCCGCCCCTCCTCGCGAACTGCCCGCGCGCGGTCACCTGCGGAGCCGGCTCGTAGCCCGCCTTTTCAAGCCGCGCGACCACCTTTTCAATACCGATTTTCTGCCCGGCCTTCAGCGAAAACACCTCCTTCGCCAGCACGCCCTTCGCCGGCACATGCGAATCCCACTGGGCCGTGTGGATCACCACCACCTCATCGCCGCCGGACTGCGCAAGCGCCCGCAGCAACTCCAGCCGCTCGGATGCCGTCTCCGGGTCCGGCAGCGCGTCCCCCGTCGGCATCTCCAATTCCGGAAAAAGCCGGACCCTCGGACACCACGCCGCCATCTCGGTCGCAAAATCCTCCTGCCGCCGGACATCCGGGCACACGACCCAGACACGCCCGGAAAACCGCCGGACAAAAAGCGCCGCAACAAACGGCTGCGCCGGCTCCGAGACCTCGCCCACCGCCCCGCCGCTCCGCGCCTCGGAACCCAGAAGCCGCCGCAGCCCTGCGTCCGCGCCGGCGCGATCGATCAGCCAGTCGCCACCGCTCATGGCGAATAGAACGGGCGCCCGGCCCGTTCATGGCGCTGCATTCCGGGGAGCATACCCGCCCCGGGTGTGGTTTCCGGCGCCCTCGCCGGAAAATCGAACAAGTCGGAAGCAAACCCAAAAACGCGGGACGCACACGCTTTCGGGCAAAACGATCTTCCGCAATGGATCTGGCAATTTTTCAATGCGCCCCCTTTATCCGAAATCCTGCGATGGAGAGGAACCACGAAAAACAAGAAAGGCACGAAATTCTCTCTGAATGGAAAGCCCGGCCTCGGCCGCTTCGCGACCTGCGTTGCAACTGCTACATGACCGTCGGAGCCATGTGGAATCTAGAGGAGCACGGCGCGTGTTTCTCCAGAGTCGAGTTTACGTGGATTGGGAAGCCGTTGATTGCGTTCGTTCTCCTCCTGCCCGACTGTCTCATACGCCTTGGCTGCCTGGCAGGCAAAAAACACGCATGATGACCCCTCCTGAAATTTCCTCAGCCGAATGTTCACGGGAACGGGGAGGTGCCGGAGCGGCAAGGGAGCAGTTCGCGGTATTTTTTTTGCAGCATAGCGACATCGGTGGCCAGCGGGCGGCTGTCGATTTCCGAAACCTCACGCACGCCGACCCGGCTGTTGGTCAGGAAGCAGGCTGTGCATTGCGCGACATCGTCCGGCCCGAGCAGCGTCTCTTCCACCGGCATCTGCTCCCGGACCCAGGCCCGGACCACACCATCCCGCGCGCCGGTCTCCAGCGCGGGAGTTTTCCAAACGCCGCCGACCTCGAGAAAAACATTCGCCATGCCCGCGCAGACCAAGGCGCCGGAGGGATTGAACAGCAAAACATCATCCATCCCTGCCGCGCGCGCCTCTGCCAGTGCGTCCACATTCTGCCAGTAGTTTCCGGTCTTCCATCCGCCCGGTCTCGGAAGATACGGGGCTGGCGACGACGCCACACGCACGGCGGGGAATTCCGTCCCCACCTCGCATTCCTCAAAGAGCGCATAGACCGAGCCGCAAAACGCATCGCCCGGGTGCCCGGGACCGGCTGTAACATAAATCCGCACAACTCCCGTTGCGTCCCGCCCGCAGTCCGGGATCCCCGGCACGGCAGCTCCCCAGCCCAAGGAATTTGTCGCACGCGCGAGCCGGTCCAGATGCTCATCCAAAAATGCCGCCCGCCCGCCCCATATCGCGACCGTCTCGAAGACGCTCATTCCATATCGAAAACCGCGATCCTCCACCGGCACGCCTGCGCAGGGCTCCCAGAAGCCGGAGTTCAGGCACCATGCCTTCACAGGAATATCCCCCGGGAGTAAAACGTCCGCATCCGCCTGTGATATGGAGGCTGATGCCGGGAGGCAAGCCCGGTAACGTTTTCGGTCGGGCCCTCGGATTTTCGCCCCGCTTCCCTGCGGATCCCGCTGCATTCATTGTCTCGACGGCCTGGATGCGGGATTCTGCGATCGCGTGAATTCCGTGCCACGATAAACTTTCCGCCATCACGGTTTTCATTTCCCTGCCTTGCACCCCCCCGCTTGTAAATATCCGGGCGAACCGAATCAACCTTGCGCTGGCATTCGAGCTTTCTTTCTGAGAGTGTTGTTGCTCCGGCTCGTGGCGGAACGGCAGACGCAGAAGACTTAAAATCTTCTGGAGGTAACTCCGTGCGGGTTCGAGTCCCGCCGAGCCGATTGAAGTCGCGTTCGAGGGATTCCATTTCGCGCTCGAGCTTGGGGATCTCCTCGGCGCTCATGCCGGAGTTCGCCCTGTCTTTCTCCGGGTTCAGCATCTGCTCCTTTTTCGATCCGAGAACGAGGGCTTCGGCGACAGCACGATTCGCGGGGGATCTATTGGACGCCCGTAACAATCTCTGGCAGGGGAGGGTCCTGCGGATTGGGGAGGAGGGGGTCCGGAATCGAGAAATCGGGTTCGGCGGAGGGGTTCTTCCCGATGGCGGCTGCGGATCCGAAGCGGACGTGGAGGCCTGCGTTGCGGATAAAGACCGGCCGCCCTGTTTCGACGTCGGATCGCTTCAACGACAGAACGACAGAATTTTCGCCGGCCAGCCATCTGCGGGCCGGGACGAAGAGGTAGCCGCTCCGCCATCCGGCCATGACGAGGCGGCCGAGGGCGTCGGGAACGAGGGCAGGATCATCGAGCCGGAATTGCGAGAACCCCAGCTCTCCGACCGGGGTCGAGTTGACACGGACCTGAACGACGGCTTCAGGATCGAGCCCGAGGACATCAAGCTTCAACAATGCGCCCTCAACAACTCCTTCGACCGGGACAATGAATTCGAGTTCGCCATCGAGCTCCTGAACCGGAGCCGAGAGATCGGCTTCGACGATGGCACCGCGCCGGATGTCACCGCTGAGCGGAGAGGTTCTGCTGCCATCGACCTCGGTGCGCTCGAACACCCGGAGCGCCTCGTCAACGAGGGCCGGATCGCTTCCGCCGCCAAGGACGGCGAGCGGATCCTCCCGTGCGGGCCGCACAGCGAGGCTCACGAGCTTTTCAAATTTGGCGTAATAGGAGACCAGCAGGACGCCCCCCTCGCGCGTCAGTTCCCTGGGAATAAGGATCGTTCTGGCATTGAGCCCCAAGGCCGTCCCCATCTCTCCCAGCCCTTGGGAGAGGGTGGTTGTCGAGCCATTCGGGGAGCGCCATTCCACGGCGGGGCCACCGTCACCGCGGTCGTCGAATACGGCGGTCAGCGCATAGGCCTCGACGGCCGGGACAGCCCAGAGGGCGGGGATCGGAATCTCGATGGTGGCGGTTTCCGGGTGGACCACGGAGGGCTGCTGCATCCACCCCGGCAGCGGACTCATCTGCAGGGTGGGCTTCATGGAGAGGACGAACGGGGAAAAATTCCGCCCGGTATCCAGCGAAGGATCTCCGGACGCGGCAAACGCAGGGTCGAAGGCAAGGCCCATCGCCACGACCAACGCCATCCATGTCCGGTCAGATCCTCTCATTGCCGCAACCATAAGCGCGGGGAGGCACGGAAAGAAAGTCCGGATTTTTATCGCCTGGACCGCCGGGTTCCGGAATTCCAAATGTGCGCGGAATGTCGTTGGCAACCGCCGCCGCGAGGGTGTAATAGTTTTTTCATGTTAATCCGCAGTGCCATTTTCGCGGCTGTCCTCTTGTCGGCCGGACTATTGACCGCAGCCGAGCCGCTGACGAAGGATCAGATGAAATCCGCGATTCTGTCGGAATCGGTGACCATCCCGACGCCCGGCGAGTTTTTTGCGGCGATGGACGAGCAGGGCCAGCCAAACTGGACGCAGCTGTTCGCCCCGAAGTCCGCAGGGGCCACGGCAAGCCGGGAGCAGATGGCTCTCATGCTCGGGGTTCTGGTAGCAGATGGATACATTGCGGTCGAGGCCCAGGACGGCCAGGGGGTCAAAAACACGGGCAAGGACATCATTAATCTGGCCAAGAAGCTCAACGTCAGCCAGAGCGTGCTCAGCCGCGGCAGCAGCATCAACGACTTTGCGGAGAACAATGACTGGAGCGCGCTGCGCGAGGAACTGGAAGCCACCCAGAACGAGGTGAAGATGTCCATGGCCGAGCAGAAGGACAGAGACCTGGTAATCCTCGTCACTGTCGGGGCGTGGATCCGCGGAACGCAGGTGGCCTCGGACTACATTTCGAAGAACTACTCCCCGGGGCTTGCCGGCCTCCTCCGCCAGCCGGCGATCGTGGAGTATCTTTTGGCCGAACTGGGCAAGCTGCCCGAGCGCATGCAAAAGGAACCTCTGGTGGCGGGAGTGCAGCAAAATCTCCGGGACATCCTCGCTCTGGTCAACACGAAGGACCGCACTCCTCCCACGACGGAAGCGGTAAGTGATCTGGCGGCGAGAATGAACGCCCTCGTGAACGATATCGCCAGGGGAAACAAAGAATCATGAAGACACTCGGCCTCCTTTTTCTCTCCATCGCCGTTCTTTCCGCTCAGGAGACGACGGACTCCCGCGAACAATCCACCGCCCGCAGCAAGGTCCTGGAACTCGCCGGCGCATTTGCCAACGATGGCTACAAGGTCCGCGACGGGTATTGGTCCGGCGTTCTGGAGCCCGGAAAGCCCCAGATCCTCGAGGTGAACCTTTTTGCGGGGAACGCGTATTGGTTTTCCGCCGCAGCCCCGGCCCCGGCCAGGCAGCTGTCCGTCACCCTCTACGACGAAAACGGCCGCCCGGTGGCAGGGGAAATTTTTCAGGACGGCTCAACTGCCGCCGCCGGTCTGCTCCCGGATGCGAGCGGGCGGTATTTCGTGCGCCTGGAGCTGGTTGAAGGCGACAAGGCGGATTTTTGCCTGGTTTATTCCTACAAGTAAAAATGCCTCTGCCCACCGCCGAGAAGCTCAATACTCCGCAGGTCCGTCAGTTTTCTGTTTTTCTTCAAAACAAAGTTGGCGCGCTTCTGGAGATCGTCAAGCTTCTCAACGAGAGCCACGTGGTCGTCCTTGCGCTCAGCATCCAGGATTCCTCGGAGTCGGCCATCGGCCGGATCATCGTGAGCGACCCGGAGCGGGTGACGGAAATTTTTCATGAGCACGACATCCCCTACAGCGACTGCGAGCTGCTTGTCGTGGAATTGAACGAGGGCCCTAACGATCTGGCCCGTGTTCTGGCCGCGCTCCTGATGGCCGAGGTGAATGTCTATTTCAGCTACCCCCTGCTGGTCCGTCCGCACGACCGCGCGGTCCTTGCGATGCACTTGGACGACAGCGAGTGTGCGAGTTCGGTTCTCGCCGGGGAGGGCTTCAAGCTTCTCACCCAGGGCGATCTTTCACGCTGATCCCCAATTTCTACTCTCGCGCGGCTTTTCCTAATTATTTCACAGGTTCTAAACTTGAAAACGGTTTTTCCTGCAGCGGAACATGGAACATGTTTCGCAAGCGCCGCTCTCAAGCTAAAACCAATACTGAAACAAAACCAGCGCTTGCCATTCATGGCATGCCGCCTAGTCTGACATCAGGTGCCAAAACCTTAAAGCCCGCTTCCGGAGACGGAGGCGGGTTTTACTTTGTGCGCCCGGCAGGGGCCCCCCACTTGGGGGAGTGGAAAGGGGAACGCTGTCGGTCATGACGTTCAGCCGTTCGAAGACCAGGCTTCTGCCGCGAGCGGTCCACATGATCATCTTCCTTTTCTGTCTCTCCCTGCTGGCGGAGGGCTGATCAGAGCGAGGGTCTTGCGGCTTGCGGGACGGCCGACGAGGTTTGCTTCCACTGGAGCGGGGCGCCTTTCGGGAGCAGATGAACCGCGCGGATGATATCCCAGTTTGTCAGGCGAAAGCCGCCGAGTCCCGAGCGGGATCTCATCTCCGATGGGATGCTGGTTCCGTGAAGCCCGTAGGGCAGAGGTTCGGGGCTGTCGGATTTTGCCAGGTCGATCCACAGGACGCCGACCGGGTTGTTCGGGCCGGCCGGAAGATACTGGTCCGAGGTCAGCGCCGGGGCGGAGGCGGCCGGAGCCGAGCCCTCGCCGGTGAAAAAGTTATTGGTCGGCTTCGGCAAATCGCGGGGTTCCTGCAATGTGGCGAGGCGCGGGCGCGGCAGGGCGTCCAGAATTTTCCACGTGCCCTTTCCGCGCAATCCTGGCCGGGCCGGGGCGACCGGCATCACGGCGACCAGCCGTTCGTTGTTGTAGATCTCCAGGCGCGAGAGATCCACGATCACCGCGGTCATTACGTTCTGCGGATCCGCCGGTGGCTGGAGCGGAGGGTCGAAGGCTTTCTCGATTTGAATGGGAACAACATTGGGCACGATGAACTCGGTTCCGGCGGCGGGCTGGGGTTTGATTCCCGGATTCAAAAGGCGGAGCAGGTCCTCGCTGCAGTGAAACCTCTCCGCAACAAATTCCCACGGGGAGTTATACGCGAGCATCGTGGATTCGGTCATTTCCTTGTAGGTTGGAAGCGGGACCGGAGTGGCTTTCGGGACAGCCTTGGGCTTTGGCTTCGGCTCGGGTGGTTTGATTTCGGTCGGCTTCTCGGCTTTCGGGGGAGCGATGAAGCGGAAGTCTTCGTGTTTGAGGATGTATTTCGTCGTCATCTCCCCGACTCTGGCGAGGGCTTTCGCCTTGAGCTGTTCGGTGTCGCCAGCATCCGCATGGTTGAGCTGGTAAAGATAGACCAGTTTTTGAAAGTCCAGGCTCGTCTTTCCATTGATCGGGCCGGCGGTGAAGCCCGAGCGGTCGAGAAAAATCTGGAGAAGAAAAACCTCCTGGTCGACGAGGGTGGCGGGATCCGGCGCCTTTTTCTCGGTCTTCGAATTTCCGCCCGGGACCGGGCGGGGCTTGGGAAGCTCGGGCGGGAGACCCAGCGCGATGCACTCTTCGGGAGTCGGAATCTTCAGGACCTGGCCGATGCGGATCATGTCGTTGGCGAGGCCGTTGGCCGCTTTCAGCTGGGCCACCGTGAGCCCGAATTTCTTCCCGACCAGGACGAGCGCGTCGCCCTTTTTGACCTCATACGAGTTTGCCATGTCTCGTGGAGTCGCTGCCGGAGCGGGCGCATTAAGCGGTGCCGCCGGGGGTGGCTCCGGGAGCTCCAGCCCCCAGAATTTTTCCTCGGACGGGAGCACCCGCCACTTCCATTTCACCGCATCCTCAAGCCCGTGCTCGACCCCCGTGGGAGCCTGCGGAGGAGTCGCCTGGGCGCGGAGCTCCGCAGCAGCCCCCGCCCAGAGGGAAAGGCCCAGAAAAATGCCGGCTGTTCGTTTCAGCATTCGCGCATTCTTAGCGGCTGGCCGCGCACCGCCAAGCGAAACCCGCCGGTCGGAAAAACTTGGGCGCCAATTTTTGTTTCACGCCTGCGGGGCGGGTGATAAGAAATACGGCCATGACTGCATTGCTGGCACTTGAGGACGGGCGCGTCTTCCGCGGGGAGAGCTTCGGCGCGGTGGGAACCGCGGCGGGGGAGATCTGCTTCAACACCTCGATGAGCGGATACCAGGAAATCCTCACAGACCCGTCGTATCGCGGCCAGATCGTCGCCATGACGTATCCGGAAATCGGAAACTACGGGGTCAACGAGCTGGATGTCGAAAGCGGCTCGCCTCATGTCCGGGGCTTCGTGATCGAGGAATTGAGCCCGGTGCCGAGCAACTGGAGGTCCACAGGAACCCTTCATGACTACCTGGTGAAAAATAATATTCCCGGCATCCAGGGCATCGACACCCGCGCGCTGACCCGCCACCTGCGGACGCGGGGGGCCATGCGGGCCTGCCTGACCACGGAGATTATGGATGAGGCGGAAGCTGTCCGCCGGGCCTGCGCGGAGCCGTATGCGGGGGTGGATTTCGTGAAGGAAGTGACCCCCGGATCGCCCTACCAGTGGGATCCGGAGCAGTCCGCCAGCCGGCAGTGGGTTGTTCGCACGGCAAATTTTGAGCCGGCAGCCGCAGACGAAAACGGCAACGTCTTCGCCGCGCTGCCGCCCGCTTCCCACAAGCTCGCCGCGATCGATTTCGGGATGAAGAAAAACATCCTGCGCTCGCTCCGGCGCAACGGTTTTGACGTCACGGTTTTTCCGGCGGCCTCCCCGGCAGCGGAGATCCTTGCCTCGGGTGCCGACGGGATCTTCCTCTCGAATGGCCCCGGCGATCCGGAGGCCCTCGCCTACGCGCATGAGACCGTGCGGCAGCTCGTCGGGAAGAAGCCGATTTTCGGGATCTGCCTCGGCCATCAAGTGCTCGCTCTGGCCCTGGGAGGCAAGACGTTCAAGCTGAAATTCGGCCACCGCGGGGCGAACCAGCCGGTCAAGGATCTGCGCAGCGGAAAAATTGCGATCACCTCGCAGAACCACGGCTACGCGGTCGACCCGGATTCCCTGCCGGCGGATGTGGAGGTCACGCACGTGAATTTAAACGACGGCACGGTGGCCGGACTCAAGCACAAGACCCACCGGGCGTTCAGCGTCCAATACCACCCCGAGGCCAGCCCCGGGCCGCACGATGCGGATTACTTTTTTCAGGAGTTCGCCAAAGAAGTTGCCGCGGCCAAGGTTGCAGGAGTATAAAGGAAACCCTATGGCAAAGCTGCAGATCTTCCTCCCCGACGGCACACAAATCTCGAACGATCTCCAGGACGAAAAGATCACGGTCGGTCGCCTGGCGGACAATTCCCTCCAGATTGACGATGCCTCGGTTTCCAGCCGGCATGCGGAGATCGAGCAGGAGGGGGACGCATTTCACCTTCATGATCTGGGATCCACGAACGGAACCTTTGTGAATGGCGAGCAGGTGACGGATGCCGTGCTGCGCCATGGGGATGAAGTCCGGTTCGGCGTCGTCGAAGCGGTTTTTCACGGCGAAGAAGAAGCTCCGGACCAGCCGCTGCCGGAATCCACCAGCGTGGCATCTGAGGTGGCCAAAATCAGCTCGCGCCCGGAGCAGTTTGTGAACTCCTCGCCGATCCCAAAAAACGTGAAGAGCAAGGACCCGCTGGCCGCCGGCCTGGTCGCGGCCGCAGTGCTCGGCATCCTGGCCTTCGCCGCAGCAGCAGTCATCATCCTGGGAATGGCCTCGCCGGTCTGACCCGCCAATCCCGCGCCGGACGGTGCCATTATTCATGGAAGAACAAACCGACCTTCTCGCCGTGCGCCGGCAAAAACTGGACGCGCTCCATGCCGCGGGCGTGCCGCCCTTTGGCCAACGGTTCGACATCACCGGCCGGCCGGGAGAAATCCGCTCCGCGTTTGCGGAAGGGAATCCCGTGCGCACAGCCGGCCGGATCACCGCCCACCGCAATATGGGCAAGAGCCATTTTCTCGACCTTTCGGACAGCACCGGCAGGATGCAGGTGTATCTGCATTCGAAGGAGGTCGGGCCGGAGGCGGCGGCGATCTTCGAGCACCTGGACATCGGCGACTGGATCGGGGTCGAGGGCGAAACATTCACCACGAAAACCGGCGAGCCGAGCATCAAGGTCAAGTCGTTCACGGTGCTTTCCAAATCCCTGCGCCCTCTTCCCGACAAGTGGCACGGGGTCCAGGATACCGAGATCAAATACCGCCAGCGGTATCTCGACCTGATCTCGAACCCCGAGTCGCGCGATGTCTTTTTGAAACGCATCGCGATCGTTCGCGAAATCCGCCGGTTTCTTGAGGAGCGCGGGTTCATCGAGATCGAGACCCCGATGATGCAGCAGGTCCCGGGCGGCGCGGCCGCGCAGCCGTTCCAGACCCACCACAATGCCCTGGGCGTCGACCTCTTTCTGCGCATCGCGCCCGAGCTCTACCTCAAGCGGATGCTTGTCGGCGGGTTCACCAAAATTTTCGAGCTGAACCGGAATTTCCGGAACGAGGGAATCTCGCGCCGCCACAACCCCGAGTTCACGATGCTCGAAGCCTACTGGGCATTTGCGGACTTCGAGCAGATGGCCTCGCTCGTCGAGGAGATGGTCTGCCACCTGGCGAAGACGGTCATCGGGGGATTCGTCATCGAGCACCGGAACCCCGGGGGCGAAGTCACCAAATCCATCGACCTCACCCCGCCGTGGCGGAGGGTGCGCTACTCGGATCTGATCCGGGGCGTGAAGGGCGACTGGTATGATATTTCCTCCGCGGCCCGCCGCGAATGGTGCGCCGCAAACGGCCTCGACATCACGCATTGCGCCGAGGATTTCGAGGTCACCCAGCACGTCTTCGAAAAGCTCGTCGAGGAAAGGACGATGAACCCGCTGTTCGTCACGCACTGCCCGAAAGAGCTGGTCCCGCTCGCCAAGCAGAACGCGCAGGACGGCTCGGTGGTCGATGTGTATGAACTGGTCATCAACGGCCAGGAAATTTCCCCCGGCTACTCCGAGCTCAACGACCCCGACATCCAGCGCGCCCGGCTCGAACAGCAGAGCGGCGGCGAAACCCAGAAGCTCGACGAGGAATTCCTCCACGCCCTCGAATACGGCATGCCCCCGGCAGGCGGCGTCGGCATCGGCATCGACCGGTTGGTCATGATGCTCACCGGAGCCGAAAGCATCCGCGACGTCATCCTCTTCCCCCACATGCGCCCGCGCGGGGTGTGATACCATCTCTTGGAAATAGCTGGACTACGCAGCGATCACCACTTGTCGCCGAAACTCTCCGGGAGCCATGCCGCGAGCAAGGCGGAACGCCCTGTTGAAATTCGAGAGGTTTCCAAAGCCGACGTCGAACGCGATTTCGCTGATCGTTCTCTTCGATTCCAAAAGCTGGCGGCAGGCTTCG
>JAPLTF010000006.1 GCA_026398275.1 Verrucomicrobiota bacterium | reverse complement strand
CGAAGCCTGCCGCCAGCTTTTGGAATCGAAGAGAACGATCAGCGAAATCGCGTTCGACGTCGGCTTTGGAAACCTCTCGAATTTCAACAGGGCGTTCCGCCTTGCTCGCGGCATGGCTCCCGGAGAGTTTCGGCGACAAGTCCTCCTGAAGGCATGAACTGCGCGACACCCTATGCTCCATCATCGGCGAACTCCCAGCCCTGTTCGCCCGCCACAACGCCGGGGCCGCCCTGAGTGCGAAGGCGGTGTTCAAGCCGACCAAGGAATTCCACACCGCCCACCACGGAAGTGATTTTGACTGCCTTCAGCTTTCAGACCTCAGGTCTCAGCTTTTTCTTCCCTTGAGCCCGTCGCGGCGAGCGTGAAGACGAAGCTCGGGAGGGGCGGGACGGGGGAGGAGTGAGACGGAAATCCGCGAAAAGCTACCTCAAAAGAGCGACATTCCGTTTTACGCGGGATCGACATCCGGGGTCAGAAAAACTGCAGCGTCTTTTCCGGCGTCCGCATGATGTTGCGCCAGTCCATCCGGAGCTTGCCGCCGGGTTTTCCAGGATTCCAGACGATGAGGTAGTGGTTGTTGCCGGCCTCAAGCTCGATGTCGGGCACGGTGACGACACCGGAGGTGAGGTCGGCTTGGGCAACCTCGGCGGTGTTGAGATGGAAGGTCGCGCTCCCATCCCCCTCGAAATCGCAGAAGACCTGCTCCTCGGGGTTCGGGCAGTTGAGCACGCTAATCTCGACGTTCTTGCGCGGGCGAGGTGAGTTCAGGGTGCCTGCGAGGATGACCCTCTCTTCGTTTTCGGAGCTGAGCCAGCCATCCTTGATTTCGAGTTCCTCCCAGCGCGACTGGGTGAGCATCTGGCGCGAGCCGAAGAAATCCTGCAACGGCTTGGTGGCCGCGACGAGGCGCGCGAGACTTTCCGCATCGTGCGCTTCAAGGCAACGATGGATCTTGGTCGGGAAGCCATCGCTGCGGTTTTCCGATTCGACGGCGGGCACATCCCAGATGCGGTCGGCGGGTTTGGCACCCGCGTTTCTACGGATGGCATTCAGGCACCGCAGGAGGCGTGAGGGCGCTTCGGCGGTATCGTCAAGCAGCGAGAAGACAACACGACCCTTGCCGTGGCACACCACGCCGGCAATCACTCCATACTCGGCAAGTTCCTTGCCATAGCAGAAGCGGCTTGCGGTATGGGCGCGCAGCATCTCGGAACTACCGTCATAGACATAGAGTTCGCGCAACGCCGATCGCTGCGCCGTGACGAGAAGTCCTTCCAGGCGCGCCGCCGGAATCAGCAGGCGCGAGGCGACCGGCTTGTTCGGCAATTTGCTCCAGCTGTAAGTCCAGGTCTCGATGCCGCTGAGGTCGTGCTGTGAAACTCCCTGCACGAGCGGATGGCCCGCCTCGGAAGCACGCACCGCTTGATAGATTCCAACCGGATCGACGCGGGGTTCGAGCCTGAGCGCGAGCGCCTTGCCCCACTCGGCCAGCACAGCATCGGTGGGATTGCTGACGACAATCGTCGCGCCATTCGCTGCCTTTTCGATCAGCGCCTGCGAAAACTCCTTCGTGGTTTCGACTTCGACCGCAGCGCGTGGATTCCACGCGGCGGCGTGCCGGAGCAGATTGGCAAGCAACAACTCGGCGACCGGCAGATCGCCAAAGCGCTCGCCGATGAGCAACTGGCAGGCAAGCAGAAGACCGGCACCATCTTCGAGTTCGAGAATGGCCTGCCCCTCGAGATCACCGTTTCCGAATCCACCGTCGCCAGTATCCGCGAGGCAGGAGGCATGGAGGGCATCGCCTTTGGTGTAGGCACTGCGGATGACAAAGTGATCGCCGTTGAGCGCGGGGAATGGAGTGTCGCCCCAGAAGCGGAGGAGCCTGTCGCCGATGTTTTCAAACACCGGATGCAGCGGCGAGCGCTTCCACGCGCTCACCACCGACTGTTCCTTCATCGGAGAGCCAGGGAAGATGCTTGCGATTTGCTCCAGCAGAACGACTCGCAGACCGGCATCGAGCAGCGAGCGCAAACGGGACGCTGCGGCGGCTTTGATTGTAAACGGCGCCACCAGCACGATGCTATCCATGGCTGGATCGATCTCCTCGATCGATGCGACACATCGAACCGAGGCTCCCAGCGTTCGCAAGGTTTCCGAAAGTCCATTGCTTCCGACGAGCGTGACGGCGATCCCTTCCAGCGAGCGGTTGGAACCGAAGGGCCGGGCAAGGAACCACGGGCGCTCCCAGGAGTCGCCGCCGGCGTCGGATTCGAACGAGACCGCATAGGCGTAGTCGCCATTTGCGGGAACATCGGCAACGGTCCAGGAAACCTCGACGCTTTCCACGCGGCCGCGCTTCACGGTAACGGCCGACTCATGCACCAGCTTGCCGGCGAGACGCACGCGCAGGGTTCCCTTGAGGTCACGCGCGGAGTCGTTGACCACATGCAAATGACGCAACACGTTCGCGCCGGCATGATACTGCGAGCGGCGCGACTCATCAATCACTGCCACGGGACGGAAGGCCTGCTGCATGAGATCGAACGCCACCGAGGCGGTGTAGCCTTTTTCTTCCGGCTTCCAAAAAGCGAACTCGCTGGAGTGCGGCGGGACGATGAGCGGCTTGGCGCCGGGTGCGGTCCAGTCGTCGTAGTCGAGGCGCACCAGGTCGGCATCCATGCGAGGATTCACATTGCAGGAGAGGTTCCAAGGCGCGAGCAGGCAGACCCCGCGAATCCGCGAACTTTCGATGATCAGCATTGAGTCTTCTGAGGCTGAACGCTCGATGTGGGCGTAGTTTTCAAAAACCCGGTCACCGCCGAGCGCGAGGGTGTTATTGGCACCCATGAGGTGATGGATCGACATCTCCCCGGCGTGCAGCGGGCGCTTCTGATCCCACCAGCCGTAACCGGCGACCTCCTTGCCGTAGTGGCGGTTGATGATTTCCAATTCGCTCTCGTCCCAGAGCGAGGTGTCGCCCTCGTGGTAGGCGGGCCGGGTCGGATCGAGTTCGTTGAAGAGCCGCCGGATTTTCGGCAGCTCCTCCTTGTAGAGCGGCGTCGCGTCGCGGTTCCACCGCATCTCGTTCTCCGCCGACCAAAGGACCACACAGGGATGGTTGGAGTAATACTTCACAATGCCGCGCACCTGCTTGCGGGCGGCCTCCCAATACTCGGGAGCATCCGAGCCCTGCTCGCCACCGGAACCGTGGATGCTGGTCTCGATGGTGACGAAAATGCCCATCTCGTCGGCGATTTCCAGGAAGCGCTCGTCGTGCACATAGGCATGAAGCCGGGTGTGGTTCATGTGGGCGTCGCGCATCATGCCGAACCACTGCCGCACCCACGACTCGGTGAGATGATAGGGAGTGGCCTTATGGCCCCAGTCGGAGAAAAAGTGAACGGGCTGACCATTGAGCAAGATGTCCTTGCCCTCAATGGCGATCGTGCGGAAACCGAAGCGCTCCGCCGCGCCGTCGATTTCCTGTCCGTTTGCCACGAGACGCGCACGCAGCCAATAGAGGTTCGGTGTGAAGGTGTCCCAGAGTTTCGCCGCAGGGAAGTGCACCCGCGCGCTGACTTCACGGATGCTGCCAGTCGCGACCTCCGCTTCGATCAGCGCACAAGACAAGACCGACGGCCTTGCCCATGTGTCGGCATCCTTGTTCCACTCGGCCAAATCGGGGTTGAGCGTGATGGTCACCGGCTTATCGCTGTCGTTGCGCACCTCCCAGACGACATCGATGGTGTGAGTATCGACCGCACGGATCTTCGTATGCCCGATCGAGACCGCCGGATAGGTGCTGAGGAAGACATCGCCAGTAATGCCGCAGTGGGCTGTCATGTGGAACTCATTGCCGCAGGGAACCAGCGGACGCCCGCGATCGTCGCGTCGGAATTCGGCGATGAACACCGCCAGTTCGTTTTTCCCTTCACGCAGGAAATCCGTGATGTCCGCCATCCAGCGCAGGCCGGGATCGTCATGCTCGGAGACAAATGTCCCGTTCACAAAAAGCGCCCCGCGCGGCATCACCCCCTTGAGGGTCAGCACTGATCGTGTGCCGGCGGCCTGCTTTTCCCGCACCCATTCGCGGCGCAGCCAGCCCGAGCGCTTTTGCGCCCACTCGAGCGAATAGCCGTAGGCATCGAAAAGAAACTCGTCATCCTCGTGATACGCATCCGTGGCCTTCAGTCCGCGATAATGCCTCTCTCCACGCCGGCGCACCGCGAAGCGGGATTTCGTCCACCATGATGGCGTGAGGACGGCTTCGGGATTCCAGCCCGCTGATGGAACCTGGGCGGGGATTTCGGTGGAGCTTTCGACCGGCAGGAAATCCCACCAGCCGTTGAGGCAGTAATTGTTGAGCATAAATAGGAGATCGTTTAACGAGTGGACAGCACCATCCTGGCGGCGTGGCGACCCGCCGCCTCGCCAGTGGCCACGGCGTTCCCGGTGACGCGGTAGCTGGCGTGGGCAAAGAAGTCGCCGCTGATGCAGCGACCGGCAAGCAGCAGACCCTCGACATCCTTGGCGATGAGCGCCCGCAGCGGGATCTGGTAGGGCTTGGTTTTGATCCCGCCAGTGTGCAAGCCCTTGTCTTCCTTCGGATCGACCGAGTGGATGTCCACGCAGAAGGTCACATCGGCCAGCGCGTCGCCCGCAAACTTCGGCGCGGGATTGCCCGCCTTCGTCGGATAACTCGAGACGCCGGGGTGCCCCTTGCAATCGCACTGGACATAGTCGGGCTTCGCCTCCCGAAGCATTCTCGCCAAATCGGACCGGAACGAACGTCCCCCGATCGGCTGGTTGTCTGTGGTCGCGTGAAAGTCGAAATGGAATCCGAGAAAGCTCTCCGCGCGAGTCAGTCGCCTGGGTCTTTTTGTGGTTTGTGTCATGTGGAAGCCGCCTCTGCGTCAGGTTCATCTTTGGGTTCAAACCCCGGAGGATGATAGGAGGTCGCGCCCCCACGCTTCATCCATTCGGAATAGAGCCGCCGGAGGAAAAAGAGCGAAGCCCCGATGAATACGAGGGACCAGAGGGGAATAAAGCGGTAGCAATAGTCTTTCGTCGGGAAAACGACGGCCAGCCGGTCCAATGCAAACCCGATGAGCAGGCCCCCAAAGATGATGGCAAACGAGCGGACCATGGCATTGGCCGAGCAGAATTGCCCGTAGCGCGACTTGGGCAGAATCCGCATATACATCGGAAGTTCGGCCGCCAGATAAAGGGCCATCGCCGGAGCAGAGACGGCCGTGATGGCAACAAAGAGGCCGTGCGAGACGGCGGGGCTAAAATCGTAAAACAAGAAGACCAGCCAGAGTGGTTGGATGATCAGCAGCGCGATGGTGGCCCACATGAGAACCCGCAGGGGATGCAACCGGTCCGAAATGATTCCCGCCGGATACATCAGGACCGCACTGACGATCCCGGCAACGGCAGCCGTCTTCCCAAAAAAGTCGAGGTCAACCCCGATCGACCGAGCCTGCAAAAGCGAGAACCCGCCCGCGACAGACGTCAGCGCGAAACAGGTATTCGCCAGAAAAAAGAGCCAGTAGAAACGGATGGAGAAGGACTCGGTGAAAAACGTCTTAATCCCACTTATGAACCCCGAACCGCCATCGGGATGAACCGGAGGCGGAGGGTATTCCCCTTCCTTGACCTTCCAGCACATGAGCAGGAAGGCCGTGGCGTAAAGCCCGGCCGCGATCAGAAAGACTTCCGTCATGTGGCTCACCGCATACTTGAGGAAGAACCAGTTAAAAACCGCGCCCGAGAGAACGCCGACGATCCGGAAAATCGACATGAACCGCGCCAGCACCTCTGCCGGGACCACATCGTTGAAGAGATAGTAGTAAACCGAGGCCACCACCATGTTGAAAACCTGGAAGCCGAAGACCAGCACCACGACAACCCCGATAATGACGGCGGTCTGAGAGATTCCGCCATTGAGCGCCCCGTGGAGCAAAGCCCCGATCTGTCGCGAAAAGCCGAGCAGCACGAGAAAGAGAGTGAGGGGAATCGTCGCGAGAAAGAGGAAGGGAATCCGCCGTCCCCAGCGGCTGCGGAAGCGGTCACTCCAAAAACTCGACGCGGGACAGACCGTCATGTTTAGAATCCCCGGAATCGTCGAGAGGGCAAGGCCAAGAACCCAGTTCGGCGCACCCATCTCGTTGAGATTCACCTGCAGCACCGCCGGTGCCGCCGCCTCCATGAGGACAAAGCAAAAATCGCCCCACAGCAGCCACGCAAACAGGGAAAACAACGCCGCCTTCGTGTAGGTCAAAGTGCCGACTTGAAATACTTTGCCATCGTGGGCGGAGGTCGAGGTAGGGGATTTCATTTGCGGTTGCAAGACAGAGTCGACTCGCCACGGATGAAGGTCATCTCGGGAAATTCGTCCAGCAGGTCGAGCATGGTGCGGACGAAGGTGATGCCTTCGTTCAGGCCTTCGGGCCGGTCGCAGAGACAGACAGGATCGAGGTCGGCGTTGCCGATGAAGTGGATGGTCTTCTTCATGTGGTTTGCGGACGAGCCTCCCGAGTGAATTTAAGCCAACCTGGGCTGGCTAATAACGATGGCTTCATGGATATGAATGCAGGGCAAGGTGATGGTGAGGGTTTGGCCCTTGTGCGTCCAACGCGGCTTTTTCCCTTCCCATGCGGTTCTGACGGATGCGGGAGGCTTCGCGGTTTTCACGGTGATGACAATCGGGCCCACTGACGGAATTTCATCAATAGCACCGTTGTTCGGCTGGTTCGGGATACCGCTGGCGCGGTTGACCAGATGGATGATAGTGCGGGCTCCCTGGCGGCGCAGCGCAACATCCACGCAGACCGGCGTCTGCACGCTGATCGGCAGTTTCCCGACAAGCGCGCGAGTCACCTCGCCGATAAAGGCGCGGATCAGCGGATAGCGGTTATGCTCGAAGTCGCGGCAGACATCGGCCGGGATGTAAGCGACGGCTCCGCGTGCGACGCGATTGAGTGTCGCGGCAGGATGCTCGAGCAACTCCGCATCGCGGACCGCGGTGCGCCCAAGAAAACCGAGAGGTTTCGCCGTGGTTAGTTTCACCAGGCGCCAAGTCTTGCTGAAGAGCGGCGTGGCGGTATCCGTCGCCGGCACATAGTAAGTCGCGTCGCTTTCCACCTTGCCGGCAGTGACCCCGAGAAACTCGCTGCCGAACCGCCCGAATGACTCCGCGCCGGTCACGATCATTTTTCCGCCACCGCGGACATAGCCTTTGAGGGCTTCGACCATTTCTTTGGAAAGCGCATGGCGTTCCGGCACGAAGACGGCGGGAAATTCCCTGAGCCGCGGCAGCAGCGCCCACTCGTCGAGAAGATCGACCCCGTAGTGATTTTCCAAGAGGGCAAAGACCGCCCCTTGCACCGGTTTGACGTCGGTGCCCCACATTAGGTTTTTTCCGTTTGCCGTCTGGCGCAGGTGCGTTTCGGAATGAAGGACGGCGATCTGCGGAATACTCTCACTCCCCTGGCAGAGCGCGCGGCGCTTTTTGACAAAGCGACCGACCTCACTCATCCGCAGGACGCGCGCTTCCACCAAGCGTCCGTCGCGCAGGTCGGTGGCCGACTCGTAGATCTGGACGCTCCCACCGAAGGAGAGCAGCACCGCCGCCTCCTGCATGAGCATCTGCGGCGGCTTGGGCGTCCACGGCGACTGCGGCGTGCCCATGCCGTGGGAGCAGTAAAAGTTCCAGAGCATGATGTCCCAGTGCTTGCCGCGGGTGGAGAGGAAGCGCGCCTCGCAGCGGCTGCCATCAAGGCCGTTCACCCAGGCGTTGTCGCCGCTGATCCAGTCGGTGGGCACGTGCGGTTCGCCCGGATCGCGGAAAGTCTGCAGCCAATTCGAGCAGACGAGCACGCCGGGTTTGTGCGCATGCACGGCATTGCAATAGCGGGTCACAAACTCGTTGAAGCTCTCGCGGGTGAAGTTCCACCAGTGCGGCCAGTCGGGGTCGGTTTCCTTGAGCGGCGGTTTTTTCCGCCCGGTCGCCTTGGTGTAGGCGGCCTTGCATCGCGGGCAGTAGCAGGGCTCGACCGCCCACAGGTCGCCGTCAATCCAGAACCCGTCCACCTGATAGCGGTCGATGAGTTCCTTCATCTGCGGGATCATCAACCCTTCAAGGTAGCCGCCGCGCGGGCACATCTTCTCACCGGATGGCGCGCCGGCGTTTTGGCCGACGGGCGGAGCCCCGGCCATGCGGCCCTTGCTGTCGAGCGAACACCATCCGGGACGCTTTGCGCCTGCTGCCTTGTCCCAGATTCCGGAGTAATGGCAATGGAGCTGCAGCCCAAGCTGGCGGGTGGCCTCGCGCCATTGTTTCATGGCATCCTTTTTTAACTTCGGCGGAACCGAGGCGCCGGGCACTTTGCTGAACCAGCTTGTATAACCGGGATGCCCCTTGCAGTCGGTCTGCACAAAGTCCGCCCCCATCAAGCGCAGCATCGGCACGAGTTCCTTCGGAGAGCAGCGCATGCCGAGTTCGGTGTCTTTCTCCGTGGCGTGGAGATCGTAATGCAGGCCGAAATAATACTCCGGACCGTGCCACGCAGAGCGGGAACGCAGCGGGGATTGCGGCAGGTTACGCGATGGCGACTTCACGATTGGGGGTGGCTTGAGAGGAATCATCTCTGCGGATGTCGGCGGGTGCCTGATTGCAAGACTTTTCCAACTCAAAGCGCGCGCGGATGCCGAAGATCGGATGCGCCTCGAGTTTCTTCCAGTCGTCCATCGAGCCGTCGAGCACATCGCGGGATAGCGCCCAGCGCAGTGGTTGGTATTTCGCCCAGCAGGGATCGGCGTCGCAGTTCCATGCTTCTATCTTTGCGCGGCGCGTCTCGGCGGTCGGATCGTTTTCCGCCAGTGCCACGCGCAGGACATAGAGCGCCTCGGGCGAACCGGGATACTCGGGTTCGAGCAGGATCATGTTGGCAAAGGCGGCGGCGAGGTAATCCCAGCCCTGCTGTTTGCAGAGTTGGTAGCGGTAGAAGAGGAAATCGACATTCTGCCGTTCTTCCTGTCGTCCCATGCCGAACTGCGGTGCGGCTTCCGATCCGCGTGCAAGGATGTCGAGCGCGGCCTTGAAATCCCCTTCCCCGCAACGTTCCGCGAACTCGCCGAAGAACGATTCCTTGTAGAGGAACCAAGCGGTGCTCGCCCCTTCGGCGATGCTTAGCAGAGGCTCCTTGAGCAGCGTGCGCACGGACTTCCAATCGCCGTCGAGCAGTGCGAGCGAAGCCTGCGCGAGTCGGCAGTCGTCGGTCGCGCGGGTTTCGTCCGGGGCGTTTTGCCACAGGGCCTTCCGCTCCTCATGCCTTCCCATGCGGGAGAGCATCTGGTCGGCCGTCGCGATGAGGTGGGTGTCAGCATAGCCTTCCCCGACCGAGCGGCGGATTTGCTCCAAGGCCTCGGCGGCCCGGCCTTCGTTCTCCGAAAGCTGGGCGAGGAAATGGTTCGCGTAGGCGGTCGTCTCGCCGCCAATGACGGAAAGGCCCTCGAGCAGTGCGCGCGCTTTGGAGGGTTCGTTCGCATTGATCAGCGCCACGGCCAGCGCCAGACGCGCATCGTCCGTGAGACCGCTTTCCTTTTCCGAAAGCAACCGGATCCATTCGTCGCCACCGACCCAGCCGAGCTCGATCGCACGGGCGATCTCGCTCCCGTCGAGCCTGCCCGTGAGAATGAGCTTCCTGGAAATCGCGAGGCGCTCGTCCTCGGGAATGAGCGTTTCGGATTCCGTGATCCGCCAGAAGGCGGCGTCATTCCACGCGGCCCAGTTCTTGCCGGTTTTTCCGATGCCCCGCTGCTCGAAGGCGGCGAAATTCTCCGCGTAGTCGGCGGCGGTCGATGCGCCCGGCGCGCCGCAGAACGACTCGGTCCAAGTAATGCTTTCATTCGCCTTGAGGATGCCGGTGTCAGGCTGGGTGGGCAACAGGCCGCATTGGAGTTCGGCGTAGGGCACCCAGTTCGGCTCGGCGAGTAACTGCCACCATGCCTGGTGGACGCCCTGGCTGCCAAGCGACCAGAGCTTCCGTCCCTTGCAGGTGTTGCGGTCGGCGCGGTGGACAAAGCTCCAGCCCTCTTTCTCATTGGTGTAACCCATGAAATCCGAGCCGGTGTTGACCAGATAACCCGAGACCACCTCGTGCTGGTGCAGCCACTGCGACCAATCGACACCATGAACCATCGGCCATCGGTCGAACTCGTAGCCCTGACGGAACAACGAGTGATGCAGGAACTCGCCCGGCGCCATCATCACACGGTCACGCCACTGCTGCGGCACCGCGATGCAGGTCCACCAATAGAGGCAGGGCTGATCCTTTCCGGAGTGGTTGGTGATGGTCATGCGCGAGACCAGCGTACCTTTCTCCAGCGTGAGGATCACCTCCCAACCGCAGCCGAAGAGCTCGTCAAAGGCGCCCATCGCGATTGCCTCGTGACCGCTGGCCAGCGTCACCCTGCGGGTCTCGATGGTCGAGATGCCATGGACATTGTGACCGAAGCGGAACGGGTTGAATTCGATGCCGCCGATGCTCCAGGGGCCGGAGAGCGACATGTTGGCCAGCGGGAGGCTCGGCGGCGTCCAGAGCAACTGCCGGTTAAGCTTCT
>JAPLTF010000005.1 GCA_026398275.1 Verrucomicrobiota bacterium | reverse complement strand
AAACCGTCATCATTGAAGGCTCAAGCTTCCGCATGAAAGACCGTATCGAAACCTGAACCACGCCCATGCCTGAAAAACTGCTTTTTGCTATCCGGTTTTCAAACCGGCCAAATCATCCGACGTTCGCACCGGCGCCCGCACCGGGTCCATGGCCGCGTAAAGTTTCAGCGCCACCTGATCGGCACGACTTATAAATTGAACCCGCAGGCAGGGACCGTATTGCCTGGCATGCGCGGTGGATCGTTCAAGGATTCCCTCCGGCAGGCCGTGTTTGAGCAGGATGGTTGCCTCGGCATTGAACCAATCTTCCTCAAGCCCGTGAATCCGGGCGGTTTTTAGAATGGCCAGATTCATCTCGGGGGAAAAAGCCTCGATGGAATCCAAGTGGGGTGGACCCCGTTTTCGAACCAGCAGGAGCTTAAAATAAGCTATGGAATGCGGGTGTGATTGGGACTCTACGTGTTGGTTGTGGAGGCATCAACCTCCGATTGGAATAGATCTCCGATTTTTTTGCTCTGGAGCGCAAGGCCCGGCTGGCCTCGGAGCGTAGCGTAGAGGCCTGCGCGGGCCTGTAGCGGAGGAGCAAAAAAATCGGATGGCGGAAGGGGGAGGTGGTTTCCGGTGATGGTTTTCATGCGGCTTTTTCCATTTCGGCGACGCCGGGCTTCCTGGCATTCTCATACACCTGCGCCGGGGTTTTGTTGCCGAGAGCCTGATGGGGCCGCCAGGTGTTGTAGCGTTCCATCCACTGCCTGATGCCGGCTTCCAGTTCCGCGAGCGTGGCGTATTCCTTCAGGTAGAGATCCTCGTATTTGTAGCTCCTCCAGAGCCGTTCGATGAAGACATTGTCCATCCACCGGCCCTTCCCATCCATGCTCACTTTGATGCCCAGCGCCTCGATCCTTCCCGTCCATTCCGGCGAGGTGAACTGGCTGCCTTGGTCGGTGTTGAAGATTTCCGCCAGGCCCAGGCATTGCGCCACAGCGGCCGCCACGGCCTTTTCCGTCAATGCTGCGTCCATCGTATTGCTCACTGCCCACCCCAGCACCTTGCGGGAATGCCAGTCCATCACCGCGCACAGGTAGGCGTGCCCGTGCGGCATCGGGATATACGTGATGTCCGCGCACCAAACTTCGTCGGCATATTCCACGACCCGGTCCCTGAGCAGATACGGATATTTCCGGTGTCCGTTGTCGGGAATACTCGTGCGCCTGGGACGGCACCAGATCGTCTCGATCCCCATTTTCCGCCGCAGCCTCTGGAGGCGCTTCCGGTTCACTTTGATCCCGTGGTCGCGCTCCAGCAACGTCGTCAACCGTCGGCTCCCGATGCTCGGATCCATCGTGTAGATCTCGTCCAGAATCCGCATGATCCGCGTATCCTCAGCGCTTTCCTCCACCGACTTGTAATTCAACACCGAGCGGGAAACGCCCAGGATTTTGCACTGCTCCCTCACACTCAATTTCGGATGCTTTTTTTCCACCAGCTCAGCCCTTTTCACAGGCCAAGCTGTCTGGATTTTTTTACCGCAAAATCCAATTTCACCGTCAGTTCCCCGATCTTGGAATGCAGNNNGTGTCGTGTCTTCTGCGTTTGGCTTTCATTTTCGATGGTCTTTCAGGTTGTGGTTTTTCACACCTGTATGCCATCGCTTTTTATAGCTTACCAACTGGTCCGAATTTCGGGGTCCACCTCAGGGAGACCGGAACAAATTGGCAGGAAAGGGCATTTGAGTTGTCACACCCAAAACCTTCAGGATAAGTCCCTGAAGGTGAGAGGTTCTCTCGGCACGCGGAATTGATCCTCATCGGCGTGTATTGCATTGCAATACCGGAAATAGTATCCATAAATACAAGGATGATTACGCGTCGTTTGTTACCTATTCTTCGGGAACGTTTGCAGGAACGACCTGCCGTTGCTCTGCTCGGGCCAAGGCAGGTGGGCAAAACCACGCTGGCCCTGGCGTTGGCGGAAAAATCCAAATCCCTTTACCTCGATTTGGAGTCCGAAGCCGATCTCGCGAAACTCGCGGACCCCGAGCTCTATCTTTCCCGGCACGAAGACAAACTTGTGATTCTCGATGAGATTCAGCGCAAACCGGACCTGTTCAAAATCCTGCGGGGGCGGATTGATCAGATGAAAAGAAAGGGGCTTCCGGGGCGATACCTCCTTTTGGGTTCGGCGTCTTTGGATTTGCTGCATCAGTCCAGCGAATCGCTGGCCGGGCGCATCAGCTTTCTGGAGCTTGGGCCTCTGGGCGTGAGCGAGGTCAAGGCCGGCGATGCGGGCAAGCTGTGGCTGCGCGGAGGATTCCCCGACAGTTTTTTGGCGCGCAATGATGCCGTCAGCATGAGATGGCGGCGCGACTTCATCCGCACCTATCTGGAGCGCGACATCCCCCAACTCGGGCCGCGTATTCCCGCCGAAACCTTGCGGCGTTTCTGGACGATGCTCGCCCACCGGCACGGCGGGCTTCACAATGCAGCCACGATCGCCCAGTCCCTTGGGGTCGACGGGAAAACCGTGGCGGCGTATCTGGATCTCTTTGTTGATCTCCTCCTAGTGCGCAGGCTGGAACCCTGGCATGAAAACGTCGGGAAGAGGCTGGTGAAATCCCCAAAAATCTATCTGCGGGATTCCGGGCTGCTTCATGCCCTGCTCGGGATCGAGACCGACGAAGATCTGCTTGGGCATCCTGCATGCGGATCCTCGTGGGAAGGGTTCGTGATCGAAAACGTCATTTCTGTCCTTCCCGAAGGTTCGCAGGCGTATTTCTACCGGACTGCGGCAGGGGCCGAGATCGATCTGGTTCTGCAGCTCCCGAAGCAGCGCTGGGCCGTCGAAATCAAGCGATCCCTCTCGCCTGCCCCGACGAAGGGCTTTCATCTGGGCTGTGAAGATCTTGATGTGACCGAGCGATGGGTGGTCTATCCCGGTGAGGAAAGCTACCCGTTGAATGCCGAGACGCAGACAATTCCATTGGCAAAACTCATTCAGAAGCTTGAGCACTGGCCAGGGCCATAACACAAAACGCAAGTCAGCGCATCTTCCGTGCGTGAAGATACTGGGGAGCGTAACGCCGATTTTCCGGCGCGAAGCGGATCAGTGACGGCAGGATCCTGTCGAGCGTTGACCAGGTGCCGGAAGTTCCAACTGACAAGAAAATCGATTTCCGCCACCGTGCAGGCGGCGACATGTCGGGCATCATCGGTGTATTTGGGGGTGAGGACCGCTTTTTCGATGTATTGAGCTGCGAGTTGCTCCATCTCGGGCGTGACAGACACAAGTGCGCCGGGATCAAATGTTTCGCGGAAAAGCTCACGAACATTTCCGGGGGCATTTGTGAGTTCATCGAAGGCGATGGTCGAACTTTGAAAACGCCACTGCCCCGCCCTGAATCGTCCACAATGAGAATGTCACAATTTGTCACAGCCTTCAGGGGCGAAACCTGAAGGTTTCAAGCCCTCGGCTACTCGGTGCCAACAATTTCTGCGTAGAAATGTATGGTCATTGCGGTCAGTCGTATGGTATTAACAAACACATTCATGAGTGCCATCGAGGCCATATTCCCGAGAGTTCGCGCCGAACTGTTGCGCCTGCTTTTCGCCGACCCGACCAAGGAGTTCCATCTTCGTGAGTTGTGCCGGTTGAGCAACCTCTCAGTTGGCACGATCCAGCAGGAGGTTGGGAAACTGACGGCAGCCGAACTGCTCGTCGCACGGAGAGATGGGAACCGGCTTTACTTCCGGGCCAATACCCAGCATCCCATTTTTCCCGAGTTGCAGGGAATCGCCCTGAAGACTACCGGGCTTCGCGAGCAGTTGGCCGAGGCGCTGGCCGGAGCCCCGGATATTGAACTCGCATTCATCTTCGGTTCGGCGGCAGCGGGAACCACTGGAGCCGGGAGCGACGTGGATCTGCTCGTCATCGGCAAAGCCGGCTTGCGGGCACTCGTGCCGAAACTTCGCCCCGTCACATCCCGGCTGGGCCGCGAAATCAACCCGCATATCCTTACCCGAGAAACTTTCGCAGCCAAGGCGCGCGCGGGTGATGCTTTCATCACCAATGTGCTCGCCGCACCGAAACTCTGGATTATAGGAGACACTGATGAACTTGGAAAACTGGTCTAAAAACGGATGGTTGCGTCCATATCGCACGAGCCCATCACAAATCGCCGAACTTTTCGCCATCGCCTCCCGCGATCTTGAAGACGCCCGGACCGACCGCCTTTCGACTGACTGGCAATTTGGTATCGCCTACAACGCCGCGCTCAAACTCTGCACGATTCTCCTGTATGCCGAAGGGTATCGACCGGAGAAGAATCTTGCCCACTACCGCACCCTGCAATCGCTGCCAGTCATTCTCGGACCGGAGCGGCAAGGCGATGCCGACTACCTCGATTCCTGCCGGAGCAAGCGCAACACCGCCGAATACGATTCAGCCGGCCACATCAGCCCGGAGGAGGCTCGTGAATTGATCGAGTTTTCTACCGAACTGCACCAGACCGTACATTCTTGGCTCAAGGAGAACCACCCGGAGTTGCTCAGATAAAGATGAGGGCCATGGGGATTCGGCGTGCAGATCATTTCCCAGTTCGCTGGTGATCCGGAAAGGCAGGGCGTTGCTTGTGGCAGGTTGACATGGCCTGTCCTGCATGAACTCCAAGTTACCAGCCACGCCACAATCCGACTCAACCGCTCACACCGACGCCCTTTGGACCGCCGATGACGTGGCTCGATACGTCGGGTGCAGCGCCCGCCAGATCCGCAACTTCCGTTACGCCGGCATGCCGACAATCAAATTCCGCCACCTGATTCGATTCGAGCCGGAAGTCGTGAAGTGCTGGCTCCGGGAACAGAACAGGGGAGGGGAGGAAGGTCGTTACGCAACGACCTTCCCGACCAAGTTCGCGTCTGCCACTGCGGCAAGTGCGGGCGGTGCGGCAAGACGTTGACGGTGCCTGAGTCTGTGGATTCGGGCTTTGGACCTGAGTGCATCAAACACCTGAAA
This sequence comes from Verrucomicrobiota bacterium, assembly GCA_026398275.1. Classification (GTDB taxonomy): domain Bacteria; phylum Verrucomicrobiota; class Verrucomicrobiia; order Chthoniobacterales; family Terrimicrobiaceae; genus QYQL01. Next base: position 14,467 of record JAPLTF010000005.1, on the reverse strand, counting down.
GGAGAATGACTATGTGCAAAATCACCAAGCCGATGCTCGCCGGTAAATGCGAGCAACCCGAGGCCCTGCGGTTCCCCATGCTGGCCACGCCCAAGTTGGACGGGATCCGCTGCCTGAAAATCGAAGGCCGGGCGCTGACGCGCTCCTACAAGCCGATCAGCAACCGGTTCGCTCGCGAGTGGATCGAGGCGAACCTGCCCGATGGAGTGGACGGGGAGCTGATGCTCCGGGGCGGTACGTTCAACGCCACCACGAGCGCAATCGGCCGGGAAAGCGGCGAGCCGGATTTCGTGTTCCACATCTTTGATTACGTGAGCGACGGGATCGACGTGCCGTATGCCTGCCGGATGCAGGAACTCGCCCGACTGCCCGAGTGGGACCATGTGGAGAAAGTGTTGCCGGTCGAAATTGCGGACGCCACCCAACTCGCCGCCTATGAGGAAGAATGCCTCGCCGCCGGATATGAGGGCGTGATGGTGCGCGATCCGGCAGGCCCGTATAAATGCGGACGTTCAACCGAGCGCGAAGGCTGGCTGCTCAAGATCAAGCGCTTTGAGGACGCGGAGGCCGTCGTGCTTGAACCTTACGAAGGCATGACCAACCAGAACGAAGCCGAGCGCGATGCCTTTGGCCACACGAAGCGGAGCATGGCGCAGGCGGGCATGGTGGGCCGGGGCGAACTCGGAGGGTTCATCGTGCGGACGCTCGATACGGGGGTGGAATTCCGGCTCGGCTACAACCATGTGCTCGGCGGCATCGACCGCATGAGCCTGTGGCTGCGGAATCCGACGCGGTGCTGTTCTTTGATGAAGCCGACAGCCTGCTCTCCCGTCGGGTGGCCATGGGCGAGAGCTGCGCCACTTCGATCAACCAGAACCGCAACGCGCTCATGCAGGAACTTGACCGGTTCGGCGGTGTGGTCGTGATGACGACGAACCTGTTCGGCAATTACGACGAAGCGATCCTTCGCCGGGTTGCCCGACATGTGGAGTTCGCCCTGCCCAACGCCTCGATGCGGGAGAGGATATTCCGCTCCCATCTGCCGAGCATCGGCCGGGTGAGCGCCGACCTGCGGAACGTGGCCATGAGTTCCCGAGGGCTCTCCGGCGGTGACATCCTCAATGTCTGCCTGAACGCGATTCACGCCGCCTCGGTTGACCCTGATCCGGCGAACTGGCGGCTGAGCGAGGACACCCTGCTCGCAGAGATCCGCAAAGTGCAGGCGGGCAAGAAAGCGCACGAGGGCCGCACAGCCGAAGTGAACCTGAACTGACCATGAAAAAGTTCACCGTGATCGTTGCCGCTGATGTGCCCAGCTACGGGAAAGTCCAAGTGGAAGCGGCATCCGCAGAAGCGGCCACCCGGATCGTGAGCGAGTCGCTCGAGCGCGAGGGATTCGCCTCTCCCTACTGGGATGCGGCGGACGACTTCGACTCGGACTGGAGCAACTGCGACAACCTGAGAACAATATGAAATCACCCTGCGAAGGAGCCGCACAAGTCGGCTACACGAAAGACTTCCGCGCCATCTGGCGGCGGGGGAAAGAGCGTCCGTTCATCGTCGTCTATGACGCCCGGTTGAACCCGCATATCCTCCCCGTTCGGGTTAAAGACATCGCGAGAAAATGCAACCCGCCGATACCGTTCAAGCCATGACGCCGCGCCAAACCGCGATCCTGAATTACCACCGGGACGTTGCCTCATTCGGCACGAGCCCGAAGGCACCCGTGTTCGTGATCCTCGACTTGGAGGATTCGGTCGGGTTTGAAATCGCCTCGTATTACCAGCCCAACTGCGCCGAGAAACGGGATGCAATCAAAGCGGGCGGCGCATATCCGGCGTTCACGCTCGCACTCACAGTCAAAGACGCGAACGCACTTCTCGCCCACGGCTGGCCGAACGCGAAGAAGATCGGGGCAGTCCCCGAGGGCATGATCCCCGTGATCCTGATCTGCGAGGAACGCTGCCTTTCGGTCCTCATGCGAAGAGAATGAGCGCCGGGGTTATCTCTCTACCCGCCACTCGGCAAAAGGGAGAAATCAGGCTGATAAACGAGGTTCCCAGCGCGTTCTTTGTTCCTCCAATCCTTGCTGCCAGAAGATATGTGTCGCCCAGGTCACGGCCGATCACGCCCGAGGAAGCTGAAACCCGCCGGATTGCCTATGCGATCAAGCGGGGCGATGAAACCGGGGTTGCCGCCCGCGAAATGGCCGCGCTCCTGCCGCCCGATTTGCCGACGCTCACACTCGTTCCAGTCCCGTCAAGCACCGGCAGCATCGAAGCCAACCTGATCCTCGCCCGCGCCATCGCCGCCGAATACGGCCCGCAGGCGCGAGTCGTTTCGGCGATCCACCGGGTCGTGCCAGTTGAATCCTCCTGCGCCCGTCGTCGCCGGGGGCTGCCCGGACTCACCGCAGCCGAACACAAGTTCGTGCGGCTCGGCGGGTGGTTCGCGCTCCCCGTGTTCCTCGTGGACAACGTGGCGACCACTGGGGCCTCGCTCGCTGCCGCCCGCCAAGCCCTCGGGTTTGGAACGGGCCTCGTTTTCGCAGACGCCTCACCCATCTACCAGCCACACGCCAAATGAGCCACCAAAGCCTGTTAAACGAAAAATCCGATCCCATCCCGACGCACCCACCAACGTTCCCGGCGCGGCCGATCCGGGGTGGAAAGCTCGAACTCGCCCCGAAGAAATCCGGCGTCTGGTTCGCTGAGCCAAAATACAACGGATGGCGAGCGCTCGTCCACACGCCCACCGGGGCCATGTGGAACCGACACGGCCAGCGGCTCACGATCCAGCGGGAGTTTGAAGCCGCCCTGAACATTCTGCGTCCACTTGCCGCAGACGGCCTTGTGTGGGCCGATTGCGAAGCCCTCGAACGTCGGCACCAGATCGGTCGGGGCACTCTCGTCGTCCTGGACTGGATTCCTGAATTTGAATCACCGACCTACGAGGAGCGGCGGGAGTTCCTGGCCGGGCTTGTTGAAACCGAACGCCTGTCCACGGGGGAGTGGGAATCGTTCCCAGAGAACGCCCTGCTCCTGCCACCATCAGTCCGAGATGAGGGAAGTGCGGTGCTGGATTTCTATGCCGGCCTGAAAGCGATCAACCGCCGCCTGCGATGCGATTTCTTCGAGGGTGTCGTGATGAAGCGCGGCAATGCACCGTATCCCGTTCAACTCCGCAGCGACACGGAAGAGTGCCGGGCTCTAATCAAGCACAGGTTCGTGAATTGATTTGAGACTGCGTTTCTTCTGCCCTGTCCTGCTGGAACGGACGTGCTATAAGCCTGCTTCATGGACACATTTCAATCCACCGTTGAAAAAGTCGGGATGGCAGTCGATGCCGTAGGAGTGCTGGTTATTGTCGGCGGCATTCTGGTCGCTACCGTGCGAACCCTCTTTTTTGCTGCCCCTCCCCATCTCGATCGTTTCACCGCATATCGTCAGAATTTGGGACGCGCCATTCTCCTTGGACTGGAATTGCTCGTTGCGGGGGACATCATCAGAACCGTTGCCGTCGCGCCCACTCTCCAAAACCTGAGCGTTCTCGCCCTGATCGTGGTGATCCGCACGTTTCTGAGTTTTTCCCTTGAGCTTGAAGTTACCGGGCGTTGGCCGTGGCAACAGCGCAGCGGTGTAAGGGCCAGGGAGTAGGCGGCTGAGGCCACCGACATTTCCCCGCACCCTCCAAGCACCCCCATCAGCGATGGATTCCCGCGAGCGGCGCGAACGAGGCTCATGGCGGTATGAAAACCAAATCATCGACAGCAACTGCCGCCCCGGTCGCTCCCGCAGCCGAGCTCAAGCGGATCAACCTCGCGGGAATCGCAACCGCGGCACCAGCGGCAAAGGCTGCCAAGACGTATCCCGAGCTGCCCGATCCAGACGGACAGGTGGCCGCGCTCGTCGAGGGCATCCTCGAAATGAGTGACCAACTTGAAGCAATCGAGGGCGCTCTGAATATCTCGAAAGGGGAGCTGATCGCCATCGCGAAACCGTTCTACTTCGCCCATCACGCTGGGCAGATGGCAGTGGCCTCCTCTGTGGAAGCCAAGGCCGGGGACAAACTCGTGCGCGTCGGGTTCTCGAATTCCTACCGGGGCACAAGCGACGATGCCGCTATCCTGCGCGTCACAGGCGAGAAGGGAGCCGCGTTCTTCAAGCAGTCGTTCGAGCTCAAAATCAAGGGAGACCTGATCCCGGAATCCGCGGCCGAGGAGATCATCGGTGAACTCCAAGCCCTGTTCGCCCGCCACAACGCCGGGGCCGCACTCAGTGCGAAGGCCGTGTTCAAGCCGACCAAGGAATTCCACACTGCCCACCACCGGAACAATTTTGAATTCCTTCAGCTTTCAGCTTTCCAGTTTCAGCTTTTTCTTCCCGTGGTGCCGGTTGCCGCGAGCGTGAAGACGAAGCTGGGGAGGGGCGGATCAGCGGAAGATTGATTCGTCAGTGCCACCCGGAGATGCCGGGAGTGTCCGCCCGTGGTGATGTGACAGACCATGCCGTGACGCATGGGCGGAAAAAGTAAAGATGCTCAGGAGAAGCGATTGATTCTTTTTTCGAGCCCGCGCAGAGTTTTCAAAATCGTGTCAAAGGTTGCGGGCTCCTCAAGGAACATGTCCCGCATCTCCTGATAATCCCGTTCCAGCTCCGCTAGGCGCGCGGCTGGCGGCACGAGCCGGAATGTTCCTGGCACCGCCAAATCGTATCGCGCCCAACTCCGGGCGAAGAACCGTGATTTCCAAACCACCACCCGTTCGCGCAGTGCGTCGTCCGCCAATGCCCGCTGCGCCTCTAGACGGTTTGCCATCGCCGCCACGTCGGCGTAATGCCGGGAGTAACGGCCCGGCATTGGAGTCGAGGGATCGCGGTGATGCTCCGCATGCAAGATGGTTGCCTTTTCCCAGAATGCCCGTTCCACCTCCAGCGCGACCACATCGCAGCCCATTTCCGCGAGCGGTGCGGGAAAAATATCGGCCACCCAGGGCCGCACCCGATGACGGCCCGCCGGACGCTGATCCGTGAGCGATCCAAACTCCAGCTTCACCCGGCGACGGATGTAAGTCGCTCCTGCTTCCAGCGTGCCGGGATACTGGAAATACAAGACGGGGGAATGCATGGCGGCATCCGTCTCAAACTCCAGCCAGCTTTGCCCTGACGATCCCGCGCCGATCACGGAGGAAATCCTCCGCTCCAATTCCGGCTGTAGATGTTCCGCCACCCATCGGCCGCACGCCGCCTCCAGATCCGCCATCCACTGCTCGCGCTGTCGGCGGCTCCCGGCTTCGTTCATGGCAGCCTCGGAAATCCCCAAAGCCGCAGGCGAAACCGACAGGTCAATATCCTCGGAAAACCTGCGGATGATGCCGAAGACCTTCGACAGTGCAGTGCCGCCCTTGAACACCAGCGCTTCGCCCCATTCCGTATGACCGAATAAAAACCCGAGCATCCAGCAAACCCAGAAATCTTTCTCCACGATCACAGGTTGAATTTGCAGCCGCTCCGCCGCCTCCTCGAAAACGATCCCTCGCTCCGCCGCAGGCATGGAAACGATTCGGTTCATGATTTCTCCTCCGCAATCTTTCGCAGATGGGGATGCATCCAGGCCGGCGCAAGCCGCAGGTCATCCATCAACCGGCGGCGATCCGCAGGTTTCAGGAGTTTCTGCAGATGCGCCACCGTCTCCGGCGTCACATGTTCCCGTCCCATCGAGCGCAACCCCGCCATCACCAGCCCGCTCGCCCGACCGGCCGCCGCCATCTTCCGGCGCGAGCGCTCGCGAAACTCAATGGTGCGCATCCCCACTTTCAGCGACCGCCGCCGCCGATCCGCGTCATACACAATACGCCCCGGCACTTGCTCCGAGAGATTGAGCAGATTGGCCGCCGCTGCTTCCGTGGTCTGAAGACGGATCCCGTCCCTCCGCGCAATCGCTGCCGCGATGGCATCCGAGGTTGCGGAAAGCTCGCCCAGCAACGGATGAGTGCGGGGCATATCATAGAGCCCTCGCGCCACCCGGCGCAACTTGCCCGCCTTCAACAAACGCTGGAGCACCATTCCAACGGCGTCCGTCGAACCGAGATCCAGAAAATCCGACCGGGTGAACACCCAGCCGGGCTTCGCCCGTCTCAGTCTTTGCAGCATTTTGTCATTGAGGCTCATCGCCCGGATATCTTGTGGTTTTTGTTATAAATACAACGCCATATTTATAACGAGTATTCAAGCGGATATTTGCAATTCTCCATGAAACGCACGGTGCTGGAGGGTGGCGAAGAGCAGGACCATTCCCAAACTCTGGGGCGAACCGGGATCCAGGAAGTCCGGCGGCGTGACCACCCAGCCTTCCCCCTTGCGGCGGATGCGTCTGGGGATCTGGTCACTTTTGGACACAGCACTGTTTCTCCTCTGATTCTGTTAATAAAACAAGCTCGTGTTTTTAACACGATCCCGCATCTGCCGCAGCCTTTTCAAAGCGACTTTATGAGATCTGCCTCCAAGCCGGTTCACTCGCGGGAGGGCATCCCGCCCACTCCGTTCACACCCGATGGCAAGTCAGACCACTTGGGCGTGTTTTTCGAGGCCGAGCGAGATCGCCGATTCGACCAGCACACGAAGCACGGGGTTGCAGCCTTTGAAAACAAGGCGATCCAGCCCCTGCTGACCATGGAGTTCAATGAAACCGGCCACCAGCGCGTTCACGAACGAACTGTTCGCGCTACGGACCCCGGTAAAGTCCAACACGATCTGGGAACAGATCCCCGCATTCGGGTCCATCCGTCCCATTCGGAACTCCGCGGCAACCGAACCGTCTGAGAGGCTGGAGCCGATTTCCTCGGCGAGATTCAATTCGAGTTTCACGGTTGGAACCCGTCCATATGAATTTGAGGCGGAATCGTCAGGGTCATGGATTACAACTCCCCCCTGAACGCCCGGTGCTGGAGGGTGGCGAAGAGCGCGTCCAGTTCGGCCAGCGACGCGCGGTGCGCCGCCTTCAGCGCCTCCGCCGTCGTCACTCGCCGGGCGAATTCGCGCTGCAACGTGATGGGGGGAAGAGGAAATGGCATCGCAGAGAACCGACCTGCGCCAAGGTGCGCAACATTCGATGTCTTGCTGCTGATTTTGGCGAACTCGCCGGAGCGGTAATAGTGCAAGAACAACGCGAGCGCGAACTCAGGAAGAGTGGTTTCCCGATTCGGCTGGAAGCGAATCAACGTGTTTTGAAAGCAGCAGCCGGGAATTTCATTTCTCCACATGGCCGTCCGCCCCACGAGTTCGGTGCTCTGGCCTTCATTGAGAAGAATGTCCCCGTGTTCTAGACGGTGAGCCTCAAAGTCTTCGCGATCGAAGTCCATTGACAAAACATCGGAGAGGGCGAGGCGGTCTTCGTAAACATTCGCAACACGAACGTAGGGCCGGGTGTGTTTGCCGGACTGATATTGCGGAGCGCGCTGGCGACCGAGTTGAACACGGCCAGCAACGCCGACTTTTAGTAGCATCCATCCGCGCTCGTTCTTCATCGGGTCGCCGAAGAGGTCGAGGAAGAGGGATTGGGTGAGAGTGTCGAGTTGGGCGAGGGCGGCGCGGCGCTTGGTCCGCAACGCCTCCGCCCGGTCCAGCACCTCCGCGATCCGCCGCTGCTCCGCCAGCGGGGGATACACGAACGGTAGTGCGCGAATGATATTCGTGTTCAGGTTCGGCATCGTCACGCCTTTCGCGTGATGCTTCAGCCATTTACCCACTAGCTCCTGCTGCAAATATCGCCGCACGTAACCGACTTCGATTTCCGGGCAGTTCAGCCGGATGCGAATACTTCCCGTCCCGCAGAGCCAGCCTTCCTCGGCTTTCGTGACGACGGCGAACCGAGTCACGTCGCCTCGTCGGCTGTAAACGACATCACCCACGCGAAGCATGTGACGCTGGAGTTGGTTCACATGCCTTTGCCCGACTCTCGCGATGTGGTCGCAGATGATTTTCCCGTCTCTCATGTCCTGCGGCATGACGACTGGCGTTCCGTCCTCCGAGTAGTCGGATGCGTGAAGCTGGCTTCCAAACGGCCCGGTTTGGACTTCGCCGCCAAATTCGTCGCACACCTTTCCCACCGTGGTTGCCCATCGAGACCGCGTGACGATTTCGTCGATGGACGCTTCCGCGATCACCTCCGCCCTCCCTTTTCGATTGCGGCCTCATGGATCGCGAGAATCTCCCGTTTCAAAGGGCCACCCGGCGGGTGGCAATTTCCGCCCGGCGGGCGATGTGCGACTCGTTGATAGCGGGAGGGTTGCATGATTTGCGAGGATTTTGGAAGGATCGGATCAGCCAAGAAGCGCAGAATTCTGGTTGAGCCGGGCGAGAATTCGTGGTTAGTTGAGGTCGGGTTGGGAATTCTCAGCCGGCATAGAGGCTACGGGGAAATCTCCGTGGCCCTTTGCTTTTTTAGGGGATGTCGAATTCGCTTTGGGTGAATGTTGGGTTGATGTCCTTGGTGGCAAGAACTTCGTAGGCGCGGTTAGGCTGGTCTGGCCTCAAATAGTGGAGGCCGATGGGCCGTGCGACAAGATCGGCAAATTGCAGGCCGGTCGAATTTGCTTTTTTCGAGGCGAAAACGGGGACGAACGGATATACGACCTGGTGCTTGTTGTCGCCCGCACAGATCCGGCGAAACTCCAGTTCGAGGAGTCGATCTTCGTTGTTCCCCCGCATCTCAAAGACGACATGGGTCGCGCCGCCTTTTTGACCGAGTTGGAGAAGCTTTTCGTGCAGGGCCTCCAGGCAGCGTTGCGCGGCGATGTGGTAAAGATTGCCCTCGGGTGGAACGAGACCGCCTTTTTGCAGCGTGTGATGGATGATGGAAAAATCGGCTCCGTTGATCAGCGAGGTGAGTTGCTGGTGAAACTCATCGCGGACGCGCCGGTTTTTCAGAATCGCAAATGGCTGAAGGGCTTTTCGGATTTCCCGCTCATGAAGGACGACCATGTCGTGTCCAAAGAACTGGAACTTCAGATTTTGCATGGCTGGGACCACCTGGCGCGAATAAGACGACTTCTGAAACAGACAAAACGCGAGGACAAAGCAGGGAAAGTTTGGGTCGGGATCCTGCGAGGCGTGACCGCTCTCGTCCACGTAAACAATATAGTCGCCGAATTCGGGGGCGCTCACTTCAGCATCCCCTCCAGTTCCTTCATGCCCTGCTGGATCTCCGCCTCCAGTCGGCCCAGCGTTTTGAATATTTCGCGCGGCTTGCGGTGGGTGACCTCGGCGTGGACGACTTCCTTGTAGCGGTTGAGCGAAAGGTCGTAGCCCTGCGCGGCGATGTCGGCCTTGGGCACGCAGAAGCGTTGCGCGGTGCGCGGGTTCTTGCGTTCGGCTTTGTCCCGCCGCCCCCACCGGGTGAGGATGTCGGGCAGGTTGTTCTTCGTGTGTTCGGCGGCGGTGAGCGCGGTTTTCGGAACCGGGCCGAGCTTTTCCGGCGGGAGGAGTTCGGTGCGTTTGTCGTCGAGGCTCATCCCGTCCGCCTCGACATCATAAAACCAGATATGCTCCGTGCCGCCGGAGTTGGTCTTGGTGAAGAGGAGGATGGCGGTGGAGACCCCGGCGTAGGGCTTGAACACCCCGCCGGGCAGCGAGATGACGGCATCGAGTTTCTGATCCTCGACCAGCATCCTGCGGATAGTTTTATGTGCGTTGGACGAACCGAAAAGCACGCCGTCGGGAACGATGACGGCGGCGCGTCCGCCAGTCGTGAGCAGTCGCAGGTAGAGGGCGAGAAACAGGAGTTCGGTTTTTTTAGTCTTCACCACCTGGAGCAAATCCTTGGCGCAAGTCTCGTAATCGAGCGATCCGGCGAAGGGGGAGTTCGCGGTGATGAGCGTGTATTTTTCCTCCTCGCCCGCGTGGTCCTGGGCGAGCGAGTCGCGGTAACGGATGTCGGGATTCTCCACGCCGTGGAGGAGCATGTTCATGCTGCCGATGCGGAGCATGGTGTTGTCAAAGTCGAAGGCGTGGAAGAGCCCGCGATGGAAGTGCGCCTTGAGCTTGGCGTCGCGGAGGATCTCCGGGTGATGCACGCGGAGGTATTCCCCGACCGCCACCGGGAAACCGCAGGTGCCGCTGGCGGGGTCGCACATGACGTCCGTGGGCACGGGCTGCACCAACTCGACCATGAGCTGGATGATGTGGCGCGGGGTTCGGAACTGGCCGTTCTGCCCGGCGGTGGCGATCTTGCCGAGCATGAATTCGTAGAGGTCGCCCTTGGTGTCGCGGTCCTCCATCGGCACGCCGTCAATCATATCCACAACCTTGGCCAGCAGCGCGGGCGTGGGGATCGTGAACCGGGCGTCCTTCATGTGGTGCGCGTAAGTCGAGTCGTCGCCGCCGAGCGTGCGCAGGAACGGGAAGACATGCTGGTCCACAACCTCGAACATTTCCTTCGCCTCAAAATGCTTGAACCGCGACCACCGGCAGTCCTCATAGGTGCGGCCCTTCGGGTCCTTTCCGGCCGGGAAGACCCGGCGTTCGAGCTTCCCGAGCTTCAGCCGAGCAGCCTTGTTTTCCTCCAGCGTGTGCAGATCGTCCAGCCGCTTCAGGAAGAGCAGGTAAGTAATCTGCTCGATGACTTCGAGGGGATTGGAAATGCCCCCGGTCCAGAAGGCATTCCAGAGGGCGTCGATTTTGGAGCGGATGTCGCCGTTGAGCATGAGAAATCAAGGCAACTATCAGGTTTCCCCGAGCCCGTCACGCCAAACGCCGGAGCAGGTCACGAGGCTGCGAGCCGTGAATCCGGCCACAGCTTTTCCCAACGGTATGCGTAAAACCCGGCCGGCATCCGGCGAACCCGAAACTCAGGCGGCCATTCACTCCAGTCGCCGCCGTGGCCGTGGCGCAAATGGATCCTCTCGCCATTCCACCAGGCGTTCGCGCCGAGCTGCTTCAAGAAGAAGCTTGTCCCGGCCGCATCGCACTGGCGTTTCAGGTCGAGCGCCCAGGCAAGATCGAACGGCTTCGCTGCGTCCCCGGACTGGCCCCCGACAATGCACCAGTCCACGCCAGCCAGGGGCAACTCAACCCGATCCCAAAGCGGCTCGACGCTCAGGCCCCTGAACCGCGCCGGGACTGCCTGCAAGGCTTCCGCACGCCACACGGTTGCCGGGCCGGTCACCGTCGTCAGCGCGACCAAGTTGTCCGGCCAAGCCTGGCCCCGATCTCCCAGCCATCGCCCGAACTCCGCCATGCGGGCCGGATGTTTCGTCAACCACAACCAGAGATGCCGCTGCCCGGCGGTGCCGGTGACATTGCCGATGATCTCCCCCTCCAGATACTCAAAATCAATCTCCGGGCTGAGCGCGTCGCCCATGTCGGAGACGAACACCAGACGCGGCAAAAAGTCCAACCACGGTTTGGACTTGCGGATCATCCCGAACAGATCCGGCCACCCCGCCGCCACGGACATCCTGCCCGGGAATTTGGTAACCCGCTCAAACTGGGGTGCGTAGCCGGAATTCGCCTTTTTCGATGGCCGGGTGACGTCGCGGGAATTTTTCAGGTGGAGTCTGTGTGCGTAGCAGACCAAGCGCTCCTTCAGGACCGTCTCAAATTCCCTGCCAATCCTGGCCGTTTCACTGGCGTTTGGATCCTTGCAAGCGACGGAGGAGACCTTCTCGGCGATCTCGCGGCAAAGCTGAAAAATCTGGGTGGAAGGGTGGTCCCCAAATTCGCGCTGAACCGCCGATCCGCGCTTACGATTCCGCTTTCTCTCCCTATGAAAAAACTCCTGTGCCTCCTCGCCGTTGCAGCAGCCGTTTCCTCCCTTCGCGCCGAACAGCTCAGCCCCGCGGAGCTGGCCGAAGACAACCCGGACGGCCACTCCCGCTTCTGGACTTACTACGACCCGAAGCCTTCCAACTACATCGGGTCCCGCGATTGGTGGAAGGGGCAGGCGCTTTCCGGCGACTGGTGGGGGATCAGGAATTTTCTCGACGACAGCGGCGTGGAAATCTCCGCGAGCTACACGAACAACATCGCGGGAAATCCCGTCGGCGGAGAAAGCGCCGGCTTCACCTACACCGACAACGTCAGCTTCGGGCTCCAGCTCAATTTCGAGCAGCTCATCGGGTGGAAGGGCCTGACGATCGACGTGAGCGGGCTCAACCGCGCGGGCTCCAGCCTCTCGCAGCAAAACATCGGCAACCAGTTCACCGTCCAGCAGGTCTATGGCGGACAGACCGTGATGTTCTACGCGCTGCTTTTCGAGCAGAAGCTCCTCGACGACAAGATCAGCATCAAGGCCGGACGGTTTTCCGCCGGCGATGATTTCGCCTCCTCGCCGATCTACTGGCTCTACATGAACAACGGCATCGACGGCAACCCGCAGGCCCTGCCGGTCAACACCCAGTTCTCCGCCTACCCCTGGGCGGTCTGGGCCGCCCGCCTGCGCGTGGACCCGACGCCGGAATTCAACGCGATGGTCGGCATGTATCAGGTCTCCAACCGCGTCTTCGGCCACCCCGAGTATCACGGGCTGGACTGGAGCATCCGACAAGGCGACGGAGTTCTCATGGTCGGGCAGATGGGCTGGACGCCGGAATTCTTCAAGCGCCCGGTCGAAAAGGCCAAAGCTCCCGACGGAAAATCCGTCGCGGAAACGAAAGCCCGCTCCGAAGGCAAGACGTTCAAGGCGGTCGCTCCTGACACCGAGATGAAGGGTCTGCCCGGGCACTACTGGGTCGGCGGGTATTACTCGCCATGGACTTTCGCGCAGTTCGGCACGACCGACACCGCGAGGAATTCCTACGGGTTCTACCTTCATGCGGACCAGGTGGTCTGGCAGAAATCTCCGGGGAGCGACCAGGGGCTCACCCTCTGGACATCCATGGTGCTCTCCCCGCAGCAAAATATTGCCAAGCTCCCGTTTCAGGCGAACGCGGGCGTGGTCTATAAAGGCCTCATCCCCGCCCGCGAGCAGGACTACACGCTCTTCGGCCTCGTCTATGGAAAATTCAGCAACAACTACGCCCGCACGGTCGAGGCCGCCGGCAACGGATACCCCCAGTATGAAATGGTCCTCGAATGGGGCTACCGCGTGAACTTCACGAAATTCGCCTACGTCCAGCCCGACCTCCAGTGGGTGATCAACCCGGGCGGCACCGGAAGAATCCCGAACGCCCTCGTCCTCGGCGCACAGATGAGCGTGGTATTCTGAAATAAGGCTCTCCCCGCCAACGGGGTTTCCATGAAGTTCCGGTGAAATCCAGCACGAAACGACCATGGCGAGGCGATAAGCCCTGGAAGAAAGACCGCGTTTATTGAAATAGGATAGCACTGCCCTACCCCAATAAAGCGAACCGCTACCCCACCCTACGTTGAACTATTCCTAGCAGCCTGTCGGACTTTTCCAAGCCTGGCGGCTTGAAAAGCGTATCTCCGATAAGTGCAAAAGCAAGAAACGCATTCTGCGTTCCTCTACACGACACCTGGCCTTGTCTGGAATGCGTAGCGGAATGGGGAACCCATTTCGTCTGCCCCTCCATTTCCTGCACTTATCAGAGATGCGCCCGCTTGAAAAAGTCCGAGGGAAAAAAGTAATCGGGAGCATGGCCGCCCGAGTCGTCACCGTAGATCGTGAAACGCAACTTCTCTTGCCCCCGGATATGAGGCAGCGGGTCCCGGAAAATCACTTGAGCCAGTTTATTTTGGACGCGGTCGGCGAGATGGGCACGAGCGCGGCCAAGGTCAACCACCGAGGCAGTGGCAGCGAGCAGTATCCGCCGGCGAAGCTGCTCTCGTTGCTCATCTATAGCTACACGAGCGGGGTGTTTTCGAGCAGGCCCATAGAGCGGGCGACCTGCGATAGCGTGGCGACGAGAGTCTTGTGCGGGGACACGCGCCCGGACCACGACACGATCTGCGCGTTCCGCAGGGAGAACCGGGAGTTGGCCACCAAAGAGGGGCGGGCAAGATACAAGCAGAGGCAGCAGACCATCGAACCGGTTTTCGGAATTATCAAAGAGGCCATCGGGTTCCGCAGCTTTAGTCTGCGTGGGCAGGGAAAGGTTGCCTTGGAATGGACTTTGGTCTGCGTGTCCTGCAATCTGCGCCGCCTCCACGGCCTGGTGAATATGAAAACACAAAATATCACCCCGGCATGGTCCTGATAGGAGGGAAACGCTACACACGTGACCTTGCCGAGCGAAAATCGAGCGGGCTTCCGCCTCGTTCCGCTTCCCCGGCTCTCCCAAATCAAAAAGTGATCGCCGAAACAAAAAAATCGCAAGTCGGCGGCTTTTGCCACCCATTTTTCAGTCCGACAGGCTGCAGGATAATACAGATAGGGTGCAGGACAAATTTCTTCATGCATTTTGAATTCCGTCTTTTTTTGTGTTCAAGAGATATACTTTAGTATATCTTTTTTCCGTGAACACAGAAAAAAACCTTCTTCAGCAACTTGCCGCCTTCCAACAGATGGAGCG
>JAPLTF010000071.1 GCA_026398275.1 Verrucomicrobiota bacterium | reverse complement strand
ACGGAATCCTCCAGATCGCCAAGCGCATGGCGCGCGGCTTCCGTAACTTCCATTACTTCCGCATCGCTGCCTACCTCAAAGCGGGCGGTCTTCAACTCAATATTGTTCATGCTTGAACCCACTCAAAACGTCGAAGCGGCATGGTGGGGAGTGCCCGCCGAATCCTGCTTTGCCCTGATCTCGGCTTCGAAGGATGGGGAGCGCACGCCGAGCCTGCACACGCTAGCGATCGCCGTGCTGACGGAGCAGTTGAAGGGAGCCAGGCAGCTTGAGGGCAAGGCCATCGACGAAGGGGGCGTTCTCGGCGGAATTTTCCCCAAAGAAGACGGAGGCGAGGTTGCGGTCCTGTGGTCCCCACTGGGCAAGCGCAGCGCTCTTGTCGAAAGCCCGGAGGCCACGATCGAGATCGTCAGCCTATTCGGTCAGCCGCAAAGCGTGCCCGAAGGCAAATGCCTGGTCCGGGTCGATGTCGGGCCGGAGCCGGTCTATATCCATACCAGGAAACCCGGCCTTCATCTGCTTCCCTCCCCGGTGATTGCCGTTTCCCAAGATGCCAACAGCGGTTTTCAATTCACGCTCGTTAACAAATACAAGCAGCCGTGGAACGGAAGCATCCGTTTCGCCAATGCTCAGGGCTGGACGGTCACTCCCTCAGAGCAGGCATTCGATCTGGAACCGGGCGCACGTGCCAAGATCCAGGCCGCCTGCACGATTCCCACGGGCACCAAGCGCGGAAGCTACGCCGTGGAGGCTTCGCTCAATCTGCCCGACGGAACACCGTTTGCGTTTCCGGTCTCGATCGCCGTTCATCCGACATTCGTTGTCCCGCCGGCCCCGTCCGGGTTTGCCTGGGACGACCCGTCCGCCTGGAAAGAGATGCCGCTCGCGCTCAAGCTCGACCAGAGCGACCAGGTGACAGTCGGCCGCGCCCCCCTACTCGCCTCGCTTCAGGAGGAACAATACTGGAAGGGTCCTAACGAGCTCTCCGGGGAGGCAAAACTCGCAGCGGACGGCAAAGATCTGTTCGTCTATCTGGAGGTAAAGGATGCCAATCAACGTGAGCCCAAAGAGTGGCCGGGCGTCCTCGGGTCCAGCGTGGAGGTCTTTTTGGATCTTCGCGCCGCAGACTCCGGGCTCAGCAGTCCCGCCTACGGCCCGGGCGTTCATCAGATCGTGTTCAAGGCCCCGACAACGGGAGCGCCGGAAATCTGGGAACCCTCGGCGAAATTCGGCAAGCTCGAGGGCGTCACAGTGACCGGTGTCGGCTCGGGAAATGGCAAATACTGGGTCGCGCTGCGAATTCCTAGAGCTCCCAACAATCTCGGCAAGTCGGAATCCTTCGGCTTCGATATCGGGATCAACGGCCCGCCTGCAAAGGGCAACGGGCGAAAAACCCAGATCATGCTCTTCGGAACCGCCTCCAATAACTCGGACACCTCGGCCTTCGGCCTGGGAACGATTAAAAAATAGAAGCCTCCATGCTCGTCACGTCCAAGAGCCCGATCGATATCCTGCTCTACAACAGCTTTCTCAGCGGAAACATGGCCGAGGCGAAACGCATCCAGTTCAAGCTCCTCGAACTCATCAAGACGATGTTTGCGGCGGGCAATTTCCCGGAGGGGTTCCGCGAGGGCGTCAACCTGCGCGGATTCAACACCGGCCGAGGACCACAGCCGATGAGCCCCCACGAGATGGAACACTTCAACGCCATCCGCAGCAAACTCGCCTGCCTGCTCAAAGAGTGCGGGTTCGCCGAGCAATTTTGCATTGATGCTGTCGGGCAATCCACCACCGTCCTGCCGGGCGAGGTGAAGTTCCACCAGAAGTGCCTCGCGCCCGGCGCGCGGAGCGTCGAATACGAGATCACCCTCCCCAATGACAAACCTTACGTGGACCTCCGGATCTCCATCGACAAGCTCTGGGAAACGGCCGCGGAAGCCTGCTATGTGGCGTTCCCGTTTGCCCTGCCCAATGCCCAGCCACGATACCAGACGGCCGGTGCCATCGTGCGCCCGCAGCTCGACCAGCTTCCGGGGTCGAACCAGGACTTCCACACCGCGCAGCAATGGGTGGATTTCTCCAATGATAAGTGCGGAGTGACCGTGACCACTGCAGACGCGCCGATCGCCATGTTCGGCGGGTTCCACTTCGCGCGGATGCTCGACGGGACGCGTCCGAAAATGCCTCCGCTCTTCCTGAGCATGGCGATGTGCAATTACTGGCATACGAACTACGCTGGCGGTCAGCTCGGCACGGTGACCTTCCACTACCGGATTTATCCTCACGCCGCCTACGATGCCGCCGAGGCCAACCGGATCGGGCTCGAAGCCTGTTTCCCCTTGCTCAGCCATCCGGTCACGAATCCCACCGGCAGCCACCCCCCCGAGGCCAGCCTCGTCCGGCTCTCGCATCCCGCCATCGTGCCCCTCGCGATCAAACCCTCCGAGGACGGGAAGTCCATCGTGCTCCGCCTCTTCAATCCCTTGCAGAAAACCATCAAAACCAGAATCGCCTTCTCTTCGCGCGATGTTCGGGAGATCTGGGCATGCGATAATCCGGAAAACCCGCAAATCCGTATCCAGCGCGGACCTAGAGGCTTTCCCATCAGCATTCCAGCAGGCACCACATTGACTTATCGCACACGATCAAACCCGTATTATTCGGTGGTGGTTTCCCCCGAAGGCGAGCCCGAGCCGATCGCGCCGCAAACCTCGTTCTGAATCCCCGGGGAACCCGCTGCCTGATGGATGAACACCTAGCAACAAAACAGCAACTTCTGACACTCCATGCAATTAGCATCCGTCTTTCAAAATCACGGCGTCCTCCAACGGGATCTTCCGCTGCCCATCTGGGGGCGGGGCGATCCGGGGGAGTGTGTCACGGTAAGCCTGGCCGGTCATGAAGCCCGGACCGAAGTGGACACCCGGGGACATTGGATGCTGCGCCTGCCGCCACTTCCCGCCGGGGGGCCGCACGAGCTAAGGGTTGAAGCCCCATCGGGCCAGGCGGAGATAGCTGACATTCTGGTTGGCGATGTCTGGCTCTGCTCCGGCCAGTCCAACATGGAGTGGAAACTCGAGCAGTGCGGGCCGGAATGGATGGCGGACGCTCCGGATCTTCCACAAGTGCGGATGCTCACCGTCACCACCCCGGCCATGTCTGGCAGAGCGGTGGCGGTGGACGGCCGATGGATCGCATGCACTCGGGAATCGCTGGCGGAGTTTTCCGCGGTGGGCGGCTATTTTGGCCGGGAGATCCACCGTGCTCTTGGAGTTCCGGTGGGGCTGATTTGCAATGCGTGGGGAGGTTCGCGCGTGCAGGCATGGCTCAGCCGGGAAGCCCTGATGCGCGATCCCGCAGGGCGCGAGGAGGTGAGCTTCTATGAAGCGCTTGCCTGGCGAACCGATCACAAGATCCGGAATCAAACATTCGAGGAGTGGGAGCGATCGGGCGCGCCGCAGGATCCGGGCAACCTTGGTTTGGATCGCGGATGGGCCGGGGCCGAATTTGACGATTCCGACTGGCCTGGCATGCCTGTCCCCGGCAACTGGCGCAACCAAGGGCATCCACATAGCGGGATTTTCTGGTTTCGCCGGACATTGGAAGTGCCGGAATCCTGGCTGGGACACGATCTCGTGCTCTGCTTGGGAGCCATCGACAAGCATGATGACACCTGGGTGAATGGCGAACTCGTCGGATCCATGAGTTGGGAAACCCCGGCGCTTGGTACAAGCATCGGGTCTATCCCGTGCCGTGCTGCCTCGTTGGCTCCGACCGGCAGGTGGTGATCGCGGTGCGTGCCCGATCCCATGTTTATGATGGCGGCCTGACCGGACCCTCGAGCGTGATGCACCTGCATCGGGCGGATGATGATTCAGATGCTCTGCCTCTGGCGGGGGAATGGCGTTACTGCGTCGAGCACAACTGGGGTGAAGTCGTGCCGCCGGTGCAGGAATGGGGAACCGGCAACCCTAACTCTCCGCACATCCTGTTCGACAATCGCTTGGCTCCCCTGATCCCTTACGGGTTGCGGGGGGTGGTGTGGTATCAGGGCGAGTCGAATGTCGGTGAACCCGGGCTCTACCGGCGCATGTTGCCCCTGATGATCCAGGACTGGCGCCGGGCCTGGGGACAGGGCGACTTTCCATTCCTACAAGTTCAACTCGCAAACTTCGGCGCTCCCTCTCCGCAGCCAGAAGCGAGCGGCTGGGCGGAGTTGCGCGAAGCCCAGTCGGGAGTTCTGGAGGAAACTGCCACGGGCATGGCTGTGGCCATCGACATCGGCGAGTCTTCCAATATTCACCCGTCAAACAAACTCGATGTGGGAAAGCGACTGGCTCTATCGGCTTTGGCGGTCGCCTATGGCCAATCCGGAATTCCATCGGGCCCGTTCTTTTCGGGAATGCAAATCGAGCCGGGCGGACGGATCCGTTGTTGGTTCCGTCACGTCGGTGGCGGACTGGAGTCAAGGGGGGGAGCGTTGCGTCACTTTGCGTTGGCAGGCAGGGACCGGATATTTTATTGGGCGGACGCCGGGATTGAGGGAGAAACAATCACTGTCAGCAGCCCGTTGGTTCCAGAACCGATTGCGGTGCGGTATGCCTGGGCCAATAGTCCGGAGGGCTGCAATCTTTACAACAAAGAAGGTCTTCCCGCTCCGCCATTTCGCAGCGACTCATGGCCTGCCTGAAGGCCCATGAGATCGGAGCCGGGCAGATCAGAAAAAATGGAAACTAAAACAAACAATTATGAGCAATACAGATAAAATGTCCCAGCACCGGGTGGCCACCATCGAACCGTGGCACATCACCGAGGAACAGTTCCGCCCGGAGCGCAATGAAATTTCCGAATCCCTGTTTTCCTTGGCGAACGAATACATGGGGACGCGCGGGAACTTTGAGGAAGGGTTCGGGGGAGAAACCCTCTGCGGGTGTTACATCGGCGGCATCTACGTCAAGGAGCAACAGGCGTATCCATGGAAGCGAAAAGCGTTTCCTGATTCCACCAATTCCATGGTGAACACCGCCAACTGGCTTGAGATCCTCGTCGAGGTGGATGGCGAGCCTCTCGATCTCCATTCATCCCAAGTGTCTGAATACCGGCGGTCGCTCGACATGCGGCAGGGAATTCTTTCGCGCCAGTTGGTGTTCACCACGCGGAGCGGTGCTGTGACCCACCTGTCCTGGGAACGGTTCGTGAGCCATGATGACTCCCACCTCGGGGCGATCCGGCTGTCGGTTCAGGCGCTCGGGCATGCGCGTCCGGTGAAGCTGACCTTCGCGATCGATGGACAGAAGGAAAACCGGGACCACGCCACCTGCCGGGTTCACACCCGGATGGTGCTTCAGGGCGCAACGGACTCCGATGCTTTTCTCCTGAGCAACATCGTGACGACCGGCCAATACACGATTCACCGGATGCATGTGGAGGTAGCTGCTCTGCGGGATCTCCGGCGTGAATATTTGAAATCAGACAAGCGGGTTGCCAGCGTTTTGACGTTCATTCCAGAGCCGGGAGTGGAGCACGTTTTTGACAAAATGGTTTCCGTCTGGACGAGCCGCGATGCCGGGCATCCGCACGGGCTGATTCTGAAAAGCGAGAATCGGACGACGGTGGATGCGGCACAGGAAAAGGAGGTCGTGGAATTTCTCATGGAGAAAAGCCGCGCAAACCTTGCTCTTTATGAAGGCGGTGGATTTGACCGCGCCCGCACCGCTCATGCAAAAAAAGTGGCGCATCTCTGGGATCGCTGCGACGTCGAGATCGAAGGCGATCCGGCCGCGCAGCAGGGGATTCGCTATTGCAGTTTCCAACTCCTGAGCACGTATCGCGGGCAGGATAGCTTTTTAAATATCGGACCGAAGGGGTATTCCGGCGAATGCTACAACGGGCGGACATTCTGGGACACGGAGAGCTACTGCCTGCCATTCTACCTGTTCAACAACCCGGATTCCGTCAAAAAGCTGCTGGAGTATCGCTACAACGGGCTGGATGCAGCCCGTGCTCAGGCAAAGGAGTTCGGGTATCGCGGGGCGATTTTTCCGTGGACTACCTTGGACGGCACCGAGGACACGCCGGTTTGGGAATACTGGATGGGAGAGATCCATATCAACGCGATCATCGGATACGCGATTTTCGTCTATACCCATGTCACCGGCGACAAGTCCTACCTTCAGACCCACGGGGCGGAGATGCTGATCGAGCTGGCCAGGTTCTGGAGCAGCCGGGCGACATTCATTCCGTTCCGCAATGGATACGCGATCAACCGGGTCATGGGGCCGAACGAGTTTGCCCAGGGCGTGAACAACGACTGGTATACCAACTACATGGCCAAGTGGCTGCTGGAATACGCGCTGCAGGCCGTGACAGAAGTTCAGGCCGAGGCCCCGGAGCATTTCAACGAGGCGGTGCGGAAGACCGGGTTTGAGCGTGCCGAACTGGACCTCTGGAGGACAGTCGCCGAAAAGCTCATCCTGAACTACAACCCGGAGCTGGATGTTTTCGTCGAGAACGACATCTATCTTTCCCTGAACCCGATGAGCCGCGAGGAACTGGACCGCGACCGCGATTACCCGATCGAGCGCAAGTGGACGATCCCGAAAATCCACAGCCAGCAGATCTCGAAACAGCCGGACGTCCTGCTCGCGATGTTCCTGCTGCGTGATCGCTTCACCGCGCACGAGAAGCGGCAGAACTACAGCTTTTACGAACAGCGCTGCGTCCATACCTCCTCTCTGTCTCCGTCCATTCATTCGATCCTCGCCTGCGACGTCGGCCGCTACAATCAGGCTTACGAATATTACCTCTGGAGTTCGCGCCTGGACCTCGACAACTTCAACAACAATACCGAGGAGGGGCTTCACATTTCCTCCATGAGCGGAACGTGGCTGAACATTGTCTGTGGGTTTGGCGGGCTCACCTATACCGGGCCGCTGCTGGAATTTTCGCCCATCCTTCCGCCCGGCTGGACGGCTTATCGGTTCAAGTTTGTTTACCGGGACCGCACGATCCAGGTCGGCGTCAAGGGCGACGAGGTGAGCCTGTGCCTGCTGGCGGGCGAAAAGATTGCGGTGAAACTTTATGGAAAGGAAGTGGAGTTGAGTCGCGAGCCACTGACAGCGCCGATCTCGCCCGCCTTCCTGAACCGCCCGCAGCCCAAGGCGATCCTCTTCGATCTCGATGGCGTCATCGTCGATACGGCCTGCCTGCATTATCGTGCGTGGAAGCACATCGCCGATCAGGAAGGGATATTCTTCGACAGCCACGTCAACGAACGCCTCAAGGGAGTCAGCCGTCGGCAGAGCCTGGATATCATCCTGGAGCATGCGCCACGTTCCTACAGCGAAGAGGGAATCGAGGTGCTGATGCGGATAAAAAACGACATCTACGTCGAATCGCTTCAAACCCTGACTGACCTGGATATCCTGCCTGGCATCATCTGCTTTCTTGACGAATTGCACGCCGCCGGTTTCAAGACAGCCATCGTCTCCGCCAGCCGCAATGCCGGAGTCATCCTGAAACGAATCGGACTGGACGGACGCTTTGATGAGGTCGTGACCGGCGAGCACACAAAGATGTCCAAACCCGACCCGGAAGGCCTGCTGCTCGCCTCGCGACTCCTCGGCATTCCCGCTGAGTCCTGCGTGGTCATCGAGGATGCCGCCGCCGGCGTGAAAGCTGCAGCATCTGCCAGTATGAAGAGCATCGGCATCGGTGACAAGACGCTCCTCCACCAAGCCGACTACACCCTCCCTTCCACCCTCTACCTCAGCCTCGAAAAAGTGAGGGCGCTTTACTGATCCAAGGTGCGCCGCCCGCATTGCCCAGCACTTCGCTGAAGGCAATGGCGGCCAACACCGCCAGAGGAACCCAGTGCTGCCCGGGAGTCCAGAGCATAGCGAGAAGCGCCGGCACGATCCACAGGGCGCGGTGCGTGATCGCGAGCGTGGCCCAGACCCGCTTCCGCGAACCCATGTGCTCGGAAAGCATCGCCCCGGGAATCTGTGCGGCCATGCTCATGAGCCGCACCGTGGCGAGCAGCCCGATCATCACCCCGCTTGCCCCGATGGCCTCCATGAACATCGTGATAGACCGAAAAAATGTTGTCTCCGGGTGAGCTGTCGGTGCAGATGAGTACGCACAAATTGCTCACCCGTCGTGCGAAATCCCGAAGTTTGAAGTTCTGTTTCGCTGCAAGCTGCTTGATCTGGAGCCGGCGTCCTTTGCTGACTTTGGGAGAATTATTTAATGCGCGGCTGATCGTCGCCACGCTGACACCAATTTCTTTCGCTAATGTGGTTATTGTGGTTTTGGATTTCATGACGGCCATTCAACAGTGATATCCTACCGGGGCCGTCGGTTTTTTCCAAGCCTGATAGCTTGAAAAGGCAAGGAATTCTCATCTTCCCGGGTGGCCAAAAAAGGCGTGCCGCAACGTCTTGGCTCGGTTTCGTAAGACAATCAGCATCCGGCTTGTCGGCGGGGAAGAACGTGGATATACTACCCGCTATGACAACCGTTGCCATCGCACTCAAGGACGAAGATCAAGACTTTATCCAGGAAGCAGTGAATTCCGGTCGTTTTTTCTCAGAAAGCGAAGTGGTCGCAGAAGCTCTGTCCGGGCTGAAAGTCCGTGAGGCGATTCGCCGGGGCCACATTGAAGAGTTGCGGGAGCAAGTGAGGATTGGCATTGAGCAGGCCGACCAGGGTGATTTTGTCGAGTTCACTGCCGAGGACGTGATGGCTGAGGGCCGCAAGCGTCTTGCAGCACAGCAAGGTTCCATCTGACATTTGCCATGCAGCCTATTCTGCGCACTCGCGAGTCGCGACGCGATTACGACGATATCTGCTCTTCTACCGCCCGATTGAGGATGGGATTGAGTTGATTCGTGTCCTGCATGGGGCGCGCGACATCACTCCAGAATACTTCGTGGAAAATTAACGCATGCGACACCGCAGCAATCTGCGGAGGGGGAGGATCTCTGCGCGAAGGCGTCACCAGAAAGCCTACAAAAAATGAACATCAGCGAATTTGCCAAGCAGGCCGGGGTCTCGACCGCAACGATCTCCCGCGCATTTCACGAGCCCGACAAACTTCGGGCCGACACGCGCGATCAGGTCCTCGCCCTAGCACAGAAGCTGGGTTATTATCCGAGCCCCAGCGGCCGGGCCCTCAAGCGAGGGCGGCACGATGTGCTCGGAGTGATCTGGCCGCTCGAAGTCGAGGGGGCGGAAGCGGAGTTCGCCCAACGCATCCTGGCTTCGCTCACACGGCATCTCGTCACAAACGACCTGGACCTCCTCGTTTGCCCGGTCAACCGCAGCGAACCGGAAACCCTGGCCCACGCTCACCGGACCCTCCAGCGCTCGCGCTGCGATGCGTGGATCCTGCTCTATCCCCGCCATCACGACGCGCTGATCGCCTCCCTCGCCAACTCGCACAAGCCCGTCGTCTGCCTCATGGGGAGCCTGCCGGAATGCCCGGCCTGGAAATCTGTTCGGCTAAACCAACGAAGCTGGATCGAGGACGCCCTGCAACGCCTCCGGGCGGCGGGTTGCCGGAACGTCCTGCTTTTCGGTTCCCGCGCCGGTGAACCCGATCACGAAGAACGGCTGAAATCCTTTGCCGCGCTGGCCCCGAAATATTTTGGAACCCGGACCGCCTGCCTTCCCGGCTGGCCGCCGGACACCGCGGAGCTGGAGCGCCACCTCGCCGCCCATCCGGCGGATGCGATCATCGGCGTGGATGATCGCGCCGCGCTGCTGGCGCTGGACCTCTGCCAAAAGATCTCTCTGCGCGTCCCCGGGAAAATGAAAGTGATCGGAATGGATGACATCCCCCGCGCGCAGTTCTCCTCTCCCCCGCTGAGCAGCTACCGGCAGCCGCTTGATGAAATGGTGGAGTGCGCGGTGGACCTGGCCTTGGGAAAACGAAAGAAGTCCCGGCTCTTTGAGGCTGCATTTGTCGCCAGGGACTCGCTGCCGGAGCGGTGATCTGATCCCGCGAAGCCCCTGCCCAGGCTACGGTGTCACCCCGAGCGCCGGACGGGTCAGTTTCACCCCCTTGCGCCTCGCATGGTCAATCATCTCCGCCACCGCCTGCTTCCGCTGCTTCTCCGGAAGAAAGTTGATGCGCGCGAGCTCCTCCCCGAATGCGCGGACATGGAAGTCGCGCAGAATCTTGAGCAGCCGCCGATGGCGGGCGGTCGCGACAGACAGGGGAGTGGAATGGCCGGTGCTCATAGCCCGCAGAAGTGATTTTCAGCCGCCGGGAGCCAGTCCAAAACATCCGGCCCGACGGTCACGCTGACATTGGCCCTGGCCTCCGCCACCATCCGGTCCAGTCCGTATTCCCTGAGGGGCTGAAGCGGCAAGTGGTTTAATGCGCACTCGATCCTCAGATCATGAGACTGGGAAAGAGTTCGGCCTTCCACCGAAGCGCGGCGAACCGCTGCCGTATATGGACGCAGGGGCTTCTGGTAGATTTTCACCCGCAATTCATCGAGCTCACTCCAGAAAACACGCTCGGCAAGCAGCAATCGCTTGACCCGCAGGGTGTCCGAAAATGGAGCGAGCCTCAGCAATGGTCGCAACCCGGAAAGGGCTCCGGGTGGCGGCCCTTGCTTGGCGCACAGGCGCAAGACATCCACATCGTAAAGATGAAGCCAGCCTTCCTCATCGCCTTCATCGAGCATTTGTCCGCCGAGAGCGGTGGCAAATGGCCAGTCCTTTTCGCGATTCGTCCGCTTCATTTCCGCAACCACGTTGGGCCGGGCGTAAATGCCGCTAAGCTGGCGGTGCCAAGGCGAACTCCCCCGCGGCGCGATGCCGAAGATGTCCAGGCAGGCCTCCTCCGGCTTCGTCTTCCAGGTGAAGTGGGAGGTCCAGCCGCCGCTCATCCAACGGCTGTCGAGCGGAGGGGAGATATTGCCCCGGTAGTTCGGAAACACTCCCCGCAATGGCGTCGCGGCAACAAGCTCCCGAAAAGCATCCGACTGCGCCGCCTCGCAGAGGACGTCGCAGTCCTTCGTCGTCGCGGCCACACCAAAATGGACGCACGCCATCCCGCTGGTGATCGCACACATGATTCCCCGCGCCTGCGCTGTCGCGACCAGATCGGAAAAAAACTCTTCGAGCTCGGCGTAGGGAATCACCCGGCCACTTTCGCCGCCAAGGGGGTCCTTGGCAAGCGGGTTTGCCGGAATTGAGATAAATTGTAATGCATTACATTTTTTCTTTGACAGCCGGCCGGTTTTCGGGATATCTGTGCGGAACACATCCGAACACCATCCATGAAATCTCTCGCCCTTCAGCCCTTCGATATTCTCAGCCGGCAGGAAATTGCCGCGACCCTCGACAACCTGTCCCGCGCCTCGGTGGCGGTTCTGGGGGATTTCTGTCTGGACGTTTACTGGACGATCGACCGGTCGGCGTCTGAGATCTCCGTTGAGACCGGCCAGAGAACCGAGCCGGTGCGGGCGCAGCGCTATTCGCCGGGAGGCGCGGGAAATGTGGTGATGAATCTGCTCACGCTCGGGGTCCAACAAATCTACCCGGTCGGCGTGCTGGGAGATGATCCCTTCGGCAGGGAGCTGCATCGGCTGCTGGAAAGCCCGCACATCAATACCGGCGGCCTTGTCATCCAAGGCGAGGGCTGGGCGACACATACCTACATCAAACCCTATGTGGACGGCGAGGAACTGAGCCGGCTCGACCACGGGAACTTCAATCGGATGTCGGCCGCGACCGAAGAGAGCTTTTTTGCGGGGCTGGAAGAGGTCTTGGGCAAGGTCTCGGTGGTCTTGGTCAACCACCAGGTCATCGGAAGCATCCATGACTCTGAGGGATTCCGCAAGCGGCTGGCAAATGTCATGAGCGGCCATCCCGACGTCTGTTTCATCATTGATTCGCGCGGATACCATGCGTCCTATGAAAAGGCGGTCCACAAGCTCAATGACTTGGAAGTCATGCGGGCCTGCGGGGTGAAGATGGAGGCGGATGATGTCGTGTCCCTGGAGGATCTTGTCCGGCATGTCGAGCAGCTCTACGCGCAATGGAAATCTCCGCTGATCGTCACACGCGGAGACCGGGGGTGCCTCGTCTTTTCCGGCGATGTGCCCCGGCAGATTTTCGGCGTCCAGTTGCTTGGCCGCACCGACCCGGTGGGTGCCGGAGACACATTTGTCTCGACGCTCGCAGCGATCACCTCGACCGGCTCGAACGTCACGGCGGCCGCCTTTGTCGCGAATGTCGCGGCGGCGGTGACAGCCCAGAAGCTTTTCCAAACCGGCACGGCCACGCCCGAGGAGATCCTCAAGCTCGGCTCGAATGCCGACTACGCCTACCATCCGGAGCTGGCCGAAGCGCCCCACCGCGCCAGGATGGTCGCCTCGACCGAAATCGAAGTCATCGCAGACCCCCCGAAGTCGCTGAACATCCGCCATGCGATCTTCGACCACGACGGCACGATTTCGACCCTGCGCGAGGGATGGGAAAAAATCATGGAGCCGATGATGATGAAGGCGGTGCTCGAATCCCGCTACGGTACGGCGGATGAGACGCTTTTTCACCGCGTGAAAAACCGCGTGGGCGAATTCATCGAGCGCACGACCGGCATTCAGACGATCACGCAGATGCACGGGCTGGTGGATCTTGTCCGGGAGTTCGGCCTCGTGCCGGAGGACAAGATCCTTTCACCGGCGGAATACAAGGCCATCTACAACGAGGAGCTGAAAATCCTTGTCAACCTCCGCCTGGCGAAGCTGGACCGCGGGGAGTTGGCCATCAGCGATTTCACCCTCAAGGGAGCGGTGCCATTTCTGCGGGCGCTGCAAAAAGCGGGAGTGCGGCTTTACCTTGCAAGCGGGACCGACGAAGAGGACGTCAAACAGGAGGCGGAGCGCCTGGGCTATGCGGATGTCTTCGACGGCGGGATTTATGGCTCGATCGGCGAGGTCACCAAGGACGCCAAGCGGATCGTGATCGAACGCATCATGAACGAGGTCGGCGGTGCCTACGAACAGCTCATCGCGTTTGGCGACGGCCCGGTGGAGATGCGCGAGACCATGCGGCGGGGGTCCTATGCCGTCGGGGTAGCGAGCGATGAGATGCGGCGCTTTGGCCCGAATCTCGACAAGCGGGCGCGGCTGATCCGCGCGGGCGCCCAGGCCATCGTCCCCGACTTTTCTCAATGGGAAACCCTCTGGAGTTTTCTCCTCCTGCCCACCCGCTGAATATGAGCCATCCAAAACTTGACCGCTCCCAGCTGCGGATCCGCAGATTGGAATGCCGCCCCAGCAAAGTGGAGATTGTGCGGGACGCGGTCCCGCCTGAGACAGAGCCCCGGGCGCTTTCCTTCGCCGCATCGGAAGCCTTGGCGGAATGCGTGGCAAAGATCCGCGCCGCGCGCCTGGCTGGGCACCCTGTCATGCTGGCCTTCGGCGCGCACACAATAAAGAACGGCCTGGCTCCCGTGCTTATCGAGCTGATCGAGCAGGGATGGGTCACGCTTCTGGCCACGAACGGGGCCGGCATCATTCACGACTGGGAGTTTGCCTTTCAAGGGCTCAGCAGCGAGGACGTGCGGGCGAATGTCGATCAAGGGCAATTTGGCATCTGGGAGGAGACCGGCTTCTACCTGAATCTCGCCCTGGTTGTCGGTGCCTACGAGGGGCTCGGCTACGGCGAGTCGGTCGGCAAGATGATCGAGAGCGAAGGCCTCGACATCCCCACTCGCGAGCACCTGGTCAAGACCGCAAGGGAACAGGCCGAAACAAACCCCGACCTCGCAGCATCCGCGCTCGACCTGCTCTCCATCGTGCAAATGCGCGATCTGGCACCGGGGTTCCTTTCCATCCCCCACCCATACAAAAGCTACAGCGCGCAGGCCGCCGCGTATCGGTTGAATATTCCCTTCACGGCCCACCCGATGATCGGACACGACATCATTTACAACCATCCGGTCAATCATGGGGCGGCGATCGGGCGCGCCGCACTGCGCGATTTCCTCACCTTTGCGGATCAGGTCCATCGCTTGGAGGGAGGGGTTTACCTTTCTGTCGGTTCGGCGGTCATGTCGCCCATGATCTTTGAAAAATCCCTCTCCATGTCCCAGAACCTCGAATTGCAGGAAGGCCGGAAGATCACGAACCACCACATGGTCATCGTCGATCTGGCGGAGAGTTCCTGGAACTGGCAGCAGGATGGCGAACCGCCCGCCGACACCCCCGCGTATTACCTCCGATACTGCAAGACCTTCAGCCGTATGGGCGGAACCATGCGCTATGTCAGCGCCCATAATCGGGATTTCCTCCTCACCCTGCTGCAGGCCCTAAAATCATGAACGCCACATCATCCCGCCGCGACCACCTTGCCGAACTGCTGAACCGTCGCCCGGAGCTCGCGCCGCTCGCCGCCGGCATCCACAAGGCTGCCGATATGTTTTTCGAATGCTTCCGCAGCGGAGGCAACGCGCTCATCGCCGGGAACGGTGGCAGCGCGGCCGACGCGGATCACTGGGCGGGTGAGCTGATGAAAGGCTTCGAGTCGCTCCGCCCTCTGACGCAGGAACAACGCGCCGGTCTCCGCCCGGACCTGGCCGACAAGCTCCAGCAAGCGGTGCCCTGCATCCCGCTCACCGGCTTTCCCGCCCTGCGCACCGCCGTCGCCAACGACATCGACCCGACGCTCGAATTCGCCCAGCTCGTCATGGCCCTCGGCCGTCCCGGCAGCATCTTCGTTGGCCTCTCCACCTCTGGCAACGCAGGGAATGTCTGCGCCGCTGCCGAGGTCGCGCGGGCGAGGGGACTCAAGGTGCTCGGCCTCACCGGTGAGGGTGGAGGAAAACTTGCGCCGCTGTGCGACCTCTGCATCCGCGTCCCGGCCAAGCGGACTCTCGAAGTTCAGGAGCTCCACCTGCCCATCTACCACACCCTCTGCCTCCTGATCGAAGACGAGTGCTTTTCCTGCTGAGAGCACCAAAACGAGATTGGCAGGCTTCAACCAAATGACAACAGACGCAACGCCGAACCGGGCGCCACAGCGAATGAGCATGCTCGTCGCTGAGGTTAAGCATTATGGTAAATGACGGGTTCTCGCGCCGATGTCCGCCTCCCCGCGAATTTCTCCGATCCATTGGTTATAAAAGAATCCGCCAAGGGGATTGATGAACGATAAAGCATGCGACGACAACGAAACTCATGTTCAAAGTCTTCACTTACCCCGCCGCCCGCGCAATGATCTTTCGTCAGCTTGAGAAATTTATCGGCATCCAGCAGCAAAGCCTGACCCTCCAGCCAGCGCCGGAGGGAAAACTCGCGCTCCGCAACCCATCGGGTGCGGCCGTTCTCGAACTCGACGCGCAACTCGCGCCGGACGACTTGAGCGTCATCGTCTTCGACCGCAGTGGCTTTGTGTGTCGATGATGACCTCGACGGGGAGAATGTCGGCGGATCCGATTGGCCGATTTTTCAGAAAACTTTGGTGCGGTCCCTCGCTTCATGGGGGTGAAGCGATATGCAGACACTTTTCTTTGGGGAGGGGTGTCTGCTGGGACCGCACCATTTTTCTCTGCGGCGATGGCTATCGATCGAGCTCGTGCGCGTCGGGTTCTCGAATTCCTACCGGGGCACGACCGATGATGCCGCCATCCTGCGCGTGACCGGCGAAAAAGGAGCCGCGTTCTTCAAGCAGTCGTTCGAGTTGAAAATCAAGGGCGACCTGATCCCGGAATCCGCTGCCGAGGAGATCATCGGCGAACTCCAAGCCCTGTTCGCCCGACACAATGCCGGGGGCGCCCTCAGTGCGAAGGCGGGTTTCAAGCCGACCAAGGAATTTCACACCGCCCGCCACTGGATCAATTTTAAATTGGGAATGCTGAATTTTGAATTCCTTCAGCTTTCCAGTTTCCGCTTTTTCTCCCCGTGGTGCCGGTGGCGGCGAGCGTGAAGACGAAGCTCGGGAGGGGCGGGACGGGGGAGGAGTGATTGATGTGTTGCGCGCGGGCGGGGGATTGCGGCATCATTTCCCGCATGAACAACCTCCTCCGTCCCCTGTCTGCTACCTCCCATTTTTTCTTCGTGCGTTTCGTTTTTCCGATTCTTTTTCTGGCGATCTGCTCTGCGGCTCTGGCGGACTCCAGCGGGCTCAATGATCTCGTTGGAACATGGATCAGACCTGATGGAGGCTACAAACTGGTGATTAAATCGATCGGGGCGGACGGAAAGGCCGAAGCGCAGTATTTCAACCCGAACCCCATCCGCGTGTCGGAGGCCAATGCCGCACTCAAGGACGGGACGGCAACGCTCTTTGTGAAGTTCGATGACGTCAACTATACCGGCAGCACCTACGCTCTCACGTTGGCGTCAGACAAAAAGCGCTTGGCGGGAAAATACTTCCAGGCGACCCAGAAGCAGACCTACGAGATTTTCTTCGAGCGCGAGCCCTGATCCACGTCGTCCACCTTGCGCCTTGCTGGCAGAGTGTGCCTTGATCTCTCTCTCAGCTGCCGAAATTAGACTGAAGGGAACTGGACAACTCGGCCGGCAGCTACCTCTGCCGGTTTGCCTCGGCGATGGCTTCCAGCATGAATTCATTGTCCGTTCCGATGTCGATGTTCATGAAAGGTTGTTGGGGGTAATCGAAGACCCACACGGCGGCAAGCTGGACCTGACGGGCCACGAGGAGGTCGAGGATCTTTTGGAACTGTTTGCGCCGGAGTGCCACATCGGAAGTTTCCGCTCCCGCAAACTCTCCGATCCATAATGGTTTTCCGGATCGCTTGGAGGCCTCGATGCAGGCGTCCAGCGTTTCTTCGAACGGCTTATTGGCGAGGCCGACTCCGGCTTCTTTATGGAATGGATAAAAGTGGATGGAGAGCGTATCCACCGGGTCGGGGTTGTTCTTGATGAGTTGGGCGATCCATTCATCCGCAGTGTCGGAACCCCAGGTCCCCGTCTTTTCGAGCGCAGCAGCCGATGAGCGAGGGGTGGCATCACCCGTGAAAATCGGCCGCCCGGCGTCGATCTTGCGGACGGCTTTGGCGAATTCGCTGTAGGCTGTCCGTATCAT
This sequence comes from Verrucomicrobiota bacterium, assembly GCA_026398275.1. GTDB lineage: Bacteria > Verrucomicrobiota > Verrucomicrobiia > Chthoniobacterales > Terrimicrobiaceae > QYQL01. The sequence goes on along the minus strand of JAPLTF010000071.1, from coordinate 24,622 downwards.
CGCGCTGGTCAGGTGGTCGTTCGGTCCCGGTTTTGACGGCATTCCGAATTCAGGCTGGAACCATCGCGCGAGGCCCGCCTGTTGTTCGGCCGGGAGGTCGGCCTCGAGCACGTATTCGTTCCCGAATTCCCAACCCAAAATCGCGGGAGAATCTTTGTGCCCATCCAGGATCTTCTCCGAAATCGGCCGTGACCTCGGGATTGTCATCGGATGACATGCTGGCGCGAGCATGGTGAATCCGTGCCAAACGGACTGCGAAAAGATACACGTTCGCCAGGGCCATATCGCCCCGTATTGCACCGAGCGCGTTGAACCCAAAGGTCCAGTTTTTCCAACGATCCACTTTGAGCAACTCCCCCGGCACCCGCATGGGACCGGCAACTTGGCCGGGGGCTTCGTTACTTTCCTGACTTCGACACAGGTGAGGAAGTATGATCGGATCTGGGCAACGGCCAAGCCGAAGTTTCCCATTGCCCGCGTAGGCCGGTGAGTTTGGCCAGTTTTGGGCACTCGTTGGGCACTGAGAATCCCAGTCAGTGCCCAGAGGAAGTTGTAACTCGTTGTGAGAGATAGTGCAGCCGGAAAGACTCGAACTTTCAACCTTCTGATCCGTAGTCAGATGCTCTATCCAATTGAGCTACGGCTGCATGGGATGGGGTGGAAATAGAACAGCAAACAGGGAGGGGCGTCAAACGGGAAATGCAAAATGTCTTGGGGGTGGGGCAGGGCGGCATTTTTGTCGGTCTGCTGCAGAGTTTCCAGTCGACCGCGATTCCAATCTGCCACATGGTAGTGGCCATGACTTTTCAAGCCCGGATCGACCAGGAAATTAAATCGGCCATGCTGGCTCGCGAGACGCTCAAGCTCGGGGTTCTGCGCATGCTCAAGGCCGCGCTCATGAACTCCGCCATCGAGAAGCACGGAGCCGGCGGGGCGCTCGACGATGCCGACGCGATCTCTATCGTCCGCAAGGAAATCAAAAAGCGGCAGGACTCGATTGAGGGGTTCGAAAAAGGCGGCCGCCCTGCGATGGCGGACAACGAGCGCGCGGAGATGGTGATCCTCTCCGTGTTTCTGCCTGCGGCACCCAGCGCCGAGGAGGTCGCCGCCCTCGTGCGCAGGGCCATCGCCGAGGCCGGCGCGACAACACGCCAGCAGATGGGTGCGGTCATGAAAATTGTCAATGCCAAGGCGGAGGGGCGCATCGACGGGCGCACGCTCAGCAGCGAAGTTCAGAAGCAGCTCGGGGCTTGACGGAAAACTACAATCCCAGCGCCTGAATCAAAGCGGAGGCTGCGCGCTGAGAGGCTCCATGCACCTCGAGTTCCGAGGTGATCTCCAGAAGATCCCGGGTGAGCGCTGCCCGGGCCCCTGCATCACGGAGAAGGCGGAGGACCTCATCGGCCAGCGCCCCGGGGGTGGCATCGTCTTGGATAAATTCGCGGATGATATGGGGAGCGGCCTTCGCCGGCAGGCGGGGGTCCGGCGGAGGGTTCCGGCGGTAGTTGTTCAGGATGTTGACGATTCCGAGCGCGTCCACGTCGACCAGTCGCCTTCCAATTTCGTAGGTGAGCCAGGCGATCTTGTAGACCAGGCAATACGGGAGTCCGAAGAAGGCGGCTTCGAGCGTGGCGGTCCCGGAGCAGACCACTCCCGCCGAAGCCCGCTGCATCAGGGAATGAGCGGTCCCCGTGTGGACGACAATCTCCGGGGCCATCGCACGCATCTTTGCCGCATGGGCCTCGCTGGCGGCCGCCGCCTCGAACCGGGCGGCGGGATATTCCCTGCGGATGATTACTGCGGCGTCGATCATCACGGGAAAAATTTTCCGGACCTCGCGCTCGCGGCTTCCGGGAAAGAATCCCACGAGGCCGGGCTCGCGGGCAGTGGGAGTTTTTTCTTGCTCGAGAGCCTCGAGAAGCGGATGCCCGACGAAGACGGTGTGGAGTCCGCTCGCCTCATACATCGGAGCCTCGAACGGGAATACGCAGATCATCAGATCCAGGATCCGGGCCATTTTGGGAATGCGGCCGCGATTCCAGGCCCAGACCTGCGGGCTGATGTAATAAAGGATTTTCCCTTTGTAGCCGGACTTCCGGAGCGCCTTGGCGAGACGCAGGTTGAATCCCGGGTAGTCCACCAGCACCACGGCCAGCGGATTTGTTTCCCGGATGTCCGCCAGCATCTGCCGGAATTTGGCTTTGAAATATCCGTAGTGCCGGAGCACGTCCCAGAGCCCGAGCACGGCCGCACGGGCGGTCCAGTTGTCAAACGGCCGGTCCGCGAGCGCCTGCATCTGCGCGCCTCCGGCCCCAAGAAAGCGGAGATCCGGGCGCATTCCGTGCAATGCGCGCATGATTTCTGCGGCACGCGCGTCCCCGCTCTCCTCCCCGGCGACAAACCAGAATGTGAGAGCATCGGCGGTGGCACGGCCTCCACACGCGTGGGCGCATGTCTCTGCCCTGGGAGGGCGAGGCTCCGTCCGGGCCGAAATATTTGGGCTCACACGGAGGTTCGCCCTCCCGTGCGCGTCTTGCGCGGGTCGGCCTCCTCGATCCGGCGGGTGATTTCGAGCGCGATGTCAAGGGCGTCCGCGGCGGCCTGCCCGGTCACGCGGGGTTTGAGCCCGTTTCGCGCGCACTGGACAAAGGACTCCAATTCGATGCGGAGAGGCTCGCCCGCCTCGACTTCCACCGGTTCGCGCACGATCCGGTGCCCGCTGAAGTCGGTGACAATTTTGGAATCCGTGGCGAGACCGATGAGTTTTCCGATTCCGGAGCTGGCCTTCTCGTCATCGCGGGCGAGCCGCAGGAGGTAGCCGGATTGGTTTTTGTAATCGAGCGAGAGGTAGGCATTTTCCTGGAACACCCGGATTTTCCGCACCCGGTCCTGGCTGATGCGGCTGGCGGTGAGGTTCGCAACGCAGCCATTTTCGAAGTGGAAGCGGACATTGGCGATGTCCTCGCCGCGGCCGAGGACCGAGATGCCGACAGGGTCGATGCCGGTGACCGGGGATCGGACAAGATGCAGGATGATCTCGATGTCGTGGATCATCAGGTCGAGGACGACTCCGATATCGGTGCTGCGGTTCGGATACGGCGAGAGGCGGGTGACCTCGAGAAACCTCGGGTTTTGGAGTTGGGATTCGAGCGCGTGAAGGACCGGGTTGAAGCGCTCGATGTGGCCAACCTGGAGCACGCAGCCGTTCGAGGCGGCGAGTTCGGAGAGCTCCCTCGCATGCGCGGGCGTGTCGGCAATGGGCTTTTCGATGAGGAGGTGCCTGCCCTTTGAGAGAAGAATTTTCCCGATCTCGTAGTGGGTGACCGTTGGCGTGCAAATCGTGGCGGCGTCAACCAGCGAAGCGAATTCCTCCAGCGAAGTCGTGGCTTTGGTGTGGTATTTTGCCGCCACCGAATGCGCCGTCGAGCTGTTGGAATCGTAGACCGCGGCGAGCGTGGATCCCTCGAGCTCGCTGTAGATTCGCGCGTGATTGATCCCCATGTGCCCCACTCCCACGACGCCTGTTTTGATGTTTTTCATAAAGGATGTGGGGCGACCGTCCCGGTTGCCCGTATGTCAGGTGAGTAGCAGGCGGGACGCCTGCTCCACGTTGGTTTTTTCATAGTCCGTAAATCGTGATGGAGAGGGTGTCTGCCGCCTTGGCGACCTTTTCGCGGTCCAAAAGCAATGTCGCTCCGGCCTCCACGCCGATCGCGAGAATTTTTGCTTCCGCCGCCGTCTCCAGAGTCCTTGTGCCGACAACGGGAACATCGAACCGCATGTCCTGGCCGGGCTTCGAAACCTTCACTACGATCGCTCCGCTCCGGGCGAGTTTCCCCCCGCGGCGGATCGCTTCATTGGTGCCCTCGAAGGCTTCGACCGCCAGCACAGTTCCGTTTTTTACCACGACCGTCTGCCCGATATCGAGCCGGCTGGAGTCCTTTGCGATCCGGAATCCGAACTCCAGGTCCGCAAGGTGCCGCGGCTTGAGTCGAGGCCCCGCCAGATGCCCCTTCCCGGCAACCTGCTCGTCGAGAAAGGTCGTGGCCGGGAGAAGTTCGATGCCCGCTGACGCCAATTCGGAGGCCACGGCGCCGAAAAGGGTCTCGGCGTTCCGCACTTTCAGGCGGGCCAGGATCACGAGGGCGCGGAGGTCGGGGCGAAGGTCAAAAAGGTTCTCCGGCGCGATCTGCCCGGCCATGATCGCCACTTTGGCCCCGGATTTTTTTGCGGCGTCGAGAAGCTTCCCGAGCTGCCCGACCTTCATGTGGTGGACCTCGTCTGCCAGGGCGAGCGACTCCGGGAATGTCTCCCCGTCAAAGGCGGCCATCACCACCCGCCGGACGCCCGCAGACCGGGCGGCTTCGATCACCAAACGGGGATAGTCACCGTTGCCGGCTATCAGAAAAAGAGAATCAATGGCCATCAATGGATCTGATCAATACCGGTTCCAAAACTTGCTGACAAGAAAAGCAGCTCCGGGAGCTGCTCCCGGTTGCGTTTGCAAAACTTTCATGCGGCCGCATCAAAGTTTCGTACATTGTCGAGCTCACTCGGTCTCGATGAGGGAGCGGTTTTTCCAGAGATAGGCGATGCCGGAATAAACCGTGAGGATCACGGTGATCGAAATGAGGCCGGATTGCCCGAGCTTCCAGGCGGTCCGGGTCCAGTCCGCGGATGTCCATTCGCCCGCCGAGAGCAGGAGCAGGAAGTAGATGATCGTTATCATCTGCCAGGCGGTCTTGTGTTTGCCCAGGCGGTCGGCGGGGATGACGGTTCCCTTCGAGGCGGCCAGCGAGCGCAGGCCGGTGATCAGAAACTCGCGGCTGATGATGACGATGACCGCCCAGGCGGGAAATTTTCCGATGGCGCAGAGGCTGATGAATGCGGAGGCGGTGAGGATTTTGTCAGCGAGCGGATCCATGAGCTTGCCGAAATCGGTGATGAGCCCGCGCCTTCGCGCGATCACTCCGTCGAGGTAGTCGGAGAGGGTGGCGATGAGGAAGATCAGAAAGGCGACCGAGAAGCGGCCCGGGATTTCCACGACAAAACAGATCACGAAAACCGCGGTGAGCCACAATCGCGAGACGGTGAGTTTGTTCGGAAGATTCATGGAAAAGGGAACGGAAAGAACACGATTGCAAGACCCGCGAGCGCAGGAATACGATGCCCCGCCTGCCACCGTAAAACCATAAAAATCCATGAGCAAATCCAACATCGGTCTGATCGGCCTCGCCGTGATGGGCGAAAACCTCGTCCTCAATATGGAGTCCAAAGGATTCCGCGTCGCCGTTTACAACCGGACAACCGCCGTGACCGACAAGTTCGCGGAGAACCGGGCGAAGGGGAAAAATATCGTTCCCTGCCGGACGCTGGAGGAGTTTGTGGGGGCGCTGGACCGTCCGCGGAAAGTCCAGATCATGGTGAAAGCCGGTGCGCCCGTGGATGCCGTGATCGCGCAGCTGGTCCCGCTCCTCGAGGCCGGCGACATCATCATTGATGGCGGAAATTCGCTCTGGACCGACACCCAGAGGCGGGAGAAATCACTCCGCGAGCAGGGCATACATTTTTTTGGCGTCGGGGTATCCGGCGGGGAGGAGGGGGCGTTGAAAGGCCCGTCGATCATGCCCGGAGGATCGGCCGAGGGCTGGAAGGTGCTGGAGCCGATCTACACGAAGATCGCCGCGGTGGCCGAGGGGGAGCCCTGCTGCCGCCACATGGGGACCGACGGGGCAGGGCACTACGTGAAGATGGTTCACAACGGCATCGAATACGGCGACATGCAGCTGATCTGCGAGGCCTACGCGATTCTCCAGGCCACTGTCGCCCCGACGGCGGAGGAGTTCGCCGCGATATTTTCCGAGTGGAACCATGGCGACCTCGATTCGTTTTTGATCGATATCACCGCCAATATTTTCGGGCGCAAAGACGCCCTGACCGGCAAGCCGCTGGTGGATGTCATCCTCGACAAAGCGGGGCAGAAGGGCACCGGCAAGTGGACGGTCGGCCATGCGGTCGAGATGGGCGTTCCGCTCTCGGTCATCGGCAGCGCGGTCGAGGCGCGGATCCTGAGTTCGATGAAAGCCGAGCGCGTGGAGGCGGCGGGTGTGCTGCCGGCCCCGGAGCCAAAAAACTGGAGCGGGGACAGGCAGGCGCTCGTCAACGCGGTGCGGGACGCGCTCTACGCCAGCAAAATCATCAGCTACGCCCAGGGGTTTGTTCAGCTTGGCGCTGCCTCCGAACTTTATGGATGGAGCCTCAACTTCGGAGACATCTCCTCGATCTGGCGCGGAGGCTGCATCATCCGCGCACGCTTCCTCAACCGGATCACCGAGGCCTACCGGAGCAACCCGTCATTGAAAAATCTGATCCTGGATCCGTATTTCCGGGACATGATCGCGAAGTCCCAGTCCAACTGGCGGACGGCGGTGCAGACGGCGATCGAGTATGGGGTTGCTGCGCCGGCGTTCAGCGCGGCGCTGTCCTATTACGACAGCTGCCGTTCTGCGAGACTGCCCGCGAACCTGCTGCAGGCGCAGCGGGACTACTTCGGGGCGCACACCTACGAGCGGACCGACAAGCCGGCCGGAGAGTTCTTCCACACCGAGTGGTTCGGCTGAGCGGAGCCGTTCAGTATTGGAAATTTTTTCTGCGGGCGGTCGTCCGGTCCCTGGCCGCCTGCTGGAGGTCCACTCCGCGCATTGTGGCCCCAGTGCCGATCCGCGCCCTCCACCCGGGGGAAAGGAAGCCGAAAATCCTGTCAAAGAGACTTTTGGGTTTGGCTTTTCCGGCCTTCGCCTCCGCAAGAAGCACGTTGGTCGGATCCTCGTATCCGGCCCTCTGGAAAGCCTTCCTGCGATAGATTTGCGCCATCGTGTGGAGCCGGCCTCCCGTGTCGAGCAATCCGTCGGCGATCCGCAGAATCCTGCGGTTCGGAAGCATCATTGGACAGACTTTGCGCACGAGCCCAAAAGCCACTTGCGGGGGATAACCGGCGGAGACGAGCAGCGTGATCGCGGCGGCAGAGGAACGGCTGATGCCCGCCTCGCAGTGGGTCAGCAGCCCCCAGTCGTTGAGGGGAGCCATGCTCCGGCCGAATTCCACGAGCGACTGGACATGCTTTTCGGTCGGAGCGGAGTATTTTGCGTAGCGCGGCAGGGTCATCTCGATGTCGTCGAGATCGTGGAAAACCAGCTGAAGCCTCTGGCGCGTCTGGCGGGGCGGCTGCAGAAACGTGTTGATCTCGTCCGGGTCGATCAGGCTCACGAAGTGAGTCACCGGCGCCTCAACATAATCCGGCACCTTTGTTCTGGGGCAAACCATTAAACGCATGGCTTGCTAGCCATCAGCCATGAAGCGGCTTCTGTCAATCTCAACCGTTGTTTTCCGTTCACCAAATCCGGAAATATTCAGGCCCCTTGCTCGTGATGATGTCGCACCTTCTCGACGACGGTTTTGAGCCGCTCCAACGTGATCGGTTTGACGAGATACCCGTCCATTCCCGCCGAAAAGCAGGCTTCCCGATCCTCTTTGAACGCATTAGCTGTGAGTGCGATAATTTCCGGACGGGAGCTGCTGCCGAAATGCGCGCGCATCGCTTTCGCCGCAGCCAGACCGTCCATCACGGCCATCTGAATGTCCATCAGGACGAGATCGAAGGCTTCCCGTTTCACGGTCTCGACAGCCAGAAGCCCGTTTGGGACGATGGTGGGGGAGATGCCCAGGCGCATGAGCATCAGGTTGATGACCTTCTGGTTTGTCACGTTGTCCTCGGCCACGAGAACCCTGAGCCCGCCGGCGGCAGGCGGATGGACTTCCTTCGGCTCCCTGGTTTTATTCCCTGCCGCGAGCGCGGTCGAAGAGCCCTCCGGAAGAGGCTTCGTCTTCTCCGGGGAGTCACAGGTCGGGAGAGGAATCGTGAAGACGAAAGTGGTGCCCCTGCCCGGAGAGCTTCTGACCCCGATCGACCCGTTCATGAGTTCGATGAGGCGCTTGCTGATCGCCAGCCCGAGACCGGTTCCTCCAAACCGTCTGGTGACCGAGGAATCCGCCTGCATGAACGGTTGAAATAGCCTGTTCTGGACTTCCTCGGTCATGCCGATTCCCGAATCCGTCACGAGAAAACGTATGGCCGCCGGGTGGCCGGCATCCGGTTCCACTCGGATCAAAATCTCCCCGGCCTCGGTGAATTTGACGGCATTTGAGAGGAGGTTGAGGAGGACCTGTTTCAGCCGGGTGCGGTCGCCGACGACAACCGTCGGGAGAGAGGGATCCGAAACGCTGCACATTTTTATCCGCTTGTCCGCCGCGGCGCGGGCGAGGATTTCGAGAGGCTCGGCGATGACCTCGGAAAGGTGGAATGGCGCGTGTTCGATTTCGATGCGCCCGGCCTCGATCTTGGAGTAATCGAGGACGTCATTGATGAGATCCAGCAGGGTCTCCGCGGAGGTTGTGACCGTGGCGGCGTAATCGCGCTGCTGGGGCTCAAGCTTCGTCTCCAGCAGGAGGGAGGACATGCCGATCACGGCATTGAGGGGCGTCCGGATTTCGTGGCTCATCGTGGCGAGGAACGTGCTCTTCGCCCGGTTGGCCGCGTCCGCGGTTTCTTTGGCCGCAATGAGCGCCTCCTCCGACCTTTGGAGATCCATGCGCGAACTGATCAGGCTTGCTGCGGTCGCGAGCAGCGCAATTTCCTCCTCGTGCCAGGAATACGAATGGGAGCAGTGCTGCAGAACCACGGTTCCCCAAAGTTCGTTCTCAACAAGCAGGGGAAGCAGGAGCATGGTTTTGCAGCCCGTGTCGCGAAGAGCCGTGGCGGGCGCTCCGGTTTCCACCACACAGCGTCCGCGCGAAAGCTCGGCCACCCATTCGGGCAGGCAGCCCGCCTTCTCAACCGGGCTCCAAAGGGACGCGGTTTTCCGCGGAGGCGCGATGCCGGTGCGGATCCACTGGGAGACGAGGTTAAAGCTCGAAGAGGAAACCGGACCACCGCCAAGGAAGCTGTAGATATGGACCCGGTCCACTCCGATCTTGGTGCCGAGGGCTGCGGCGAGCCCGGCCCAGGCATCCGGCGAGCTCAGCGGTGTGCGGAGCACCGATTGCCCCACATCGGCCACCGACTCCAAAAGGATCTGATTGCGTCTCTGCCGGGTGATGTCCCGGTAATGCCACAGGTAGCCGTAGGGAATCCCCCTGTCGCGGATCGGGATGAAATCCCGGGAGAGGTGGCGTCCATCGGTGGTTTCAAAAACCATGTCCGTGGCGGCTTTGCCGGTGGAGATGGCGTCGTTGATGGAGCTCAGGAACCTTTCGGTTTCCACAAAACCGAGCGCGGCGCTTTTGGCCAGCAGGGGGCAATGCAGGCCCTGGATATCCGACGCGGAGACGTCGAACATTTTTTCCAGCGACTGGTTGGCGAACGTGATGATCCGGTTGGAGTCTTCCACCAGCACGGCGTCATCCATGTTGAGGAGCAGTGTGGAGAACCGGCTGCGCTCGGTTGCCTCGCGCGAGGCCAGCGCGTCCAGCTTCTGGCGGTTCTGCTGCAGGAGCTCCTCGCGGCCGACAGCCTGGGCGATGATCGAGAGGCAATCCTTCAGGTCCGGTGTCAGACGGAAGGGTTTTCGGAACAGGACGCTGAGCGAACCGACCGTGGCGTCCCCCATGTCAACCCCCATGCCAAGGAATGTGGCGAACCCTGCCGTCAGCGGATCCGATGCGCCGCGGCCATCCGAAGCCAGATCCTCCACAAACACATAGTGTCCTTTCCCGTGGACCACATCAAATCCCAAGCCGTCGGAATCGCTCCGGGTCGAACGGGTCTCGATAAATTTCTCCGGGGCCCCGGAAATCCCCCGCACCTCCATCCCCCCGTTCTCCAGCCTGTGGTAGATCGCCCGGTCCGCGTGGAAGACACTCGCGGCCAGGGCGGTCAGTTCCATGATGTTGTTCGAGTAGGCGTCCCCCAGCCCGAGAAGGCACTCGTTGATTTTCTGCAGGCGCTTCCGTTGTTCCTCGAGCGCCGATTCCGCCTCGATCCTGCGGGTCACGTCCGCCTCGATGGCCATGAAGCCTGTGAGGTCGCCGGCATCATTATGGAGAGGCTGGCACTCGATGGAGACCCAATACGTCCCTCCGTCCTTGGAGTAGTTGACCACCGTCTCGCTGAACCCCCGTCCGGCCATCACCGCACTTCGCATCCTTTCAACGGTTTCCGCATCGGTTTTTTCCCCCTGAAGAAACGTCCCCGGCGACCGGCCCGAGACTTCCTTGAGGGTGAAGCCGGTGAGCCTCGTGAATCCCGCGTTCACCCACTCGATCAGCCCCCGGGTCGACGCGATGATGACGGCATTGGTTGTGCTTTCCGCCACAAGCGCGAGGCGCTTGGATTCCTCCCGCTGCCTCGAGAGCTCGGCCTCGGTTTTTTTTCTTGCGGAGATGTCCAGAAAAAGTCCCGCAGCCCGCGGGTTGGCGCCCTGCGAAGTGTGCTTGATGGTCTTCCCGCGGTTCAGGACCCAGATCCAATCTCCGCCGCCTTTTCTGATCCGGAACTCGCATTCGACGGTATCCGGAGCGCCGTCGCAAAGCCCGAAAAATCCACGCGTGGCGGTTTCCTGATCCTCCGGATGCACGAGGGCCAGGAACGAATTGCAGTCCATCGTGTTCCCGGTGTCTTTCGTGCCGGCCAAATTGCGCCAGGCGCTGTCCAGCGTGATCGTGCGCGAGGGGATGTCCATTTCCCACGCGGCCAGCTCGGCGCCCTGGAGGGAGACCCGCAACCGGTCCTCCGAAGCCTCCTGGAGGGCCTTGGCCTCCAGGGCGACGTAGTTGATGGCAAACGACCCCACGACAAAAAGCGCAAAGAGATAGATCGCCAGCATCCTCGCCTGTCGCAGGCGGGAGAGCTCCGCCTGCCATGTCCGGGCGCTGAGATCCAGCCCCATGAAAACCGGGAGCCCCTGCCATTCGCCCCCGGGCACCGGGGTAAAGCCGCTGACCCATGTTCCCCACCGGTCGGTCTCGGGCCCAACGGCAAAGGCATCGGGATGCGAAAATCCCCGGACCAGTTCCTTGAATGCGTCGACATAAACATCGCCCGCAACCGATTCGTCGATCGAGCCGAGCGGCTCGGAGTCCGCCAGGAAGACGACCTTTCCGTCCTTCATTCCGGTCAGGCTCGCGAGGCGATACCCGCGCCCCGATTTGGCCACGAGTTCCAGCCGGTCCTTGATGGCGGCGTAGGCCGGGTTTGCGAGATCCTGGGGCGAACCGCTCAGCCGGGCGATCCACTCCGGGGCAATCGTCGCGGCAGCCAGCCTGGTTTCCTGGACAAGCTGATCCCGCCACATGAAGTCCATGTGTTCGCTGATGCGGTCCGTCACCGGCCATCCAGCGATCAGAACCGCGCTGACCAGCCCGCCGAAAATCCACCCGCGGCGCAAGCCGACCTGCCCGCTCATGGCCGGGATGGCGGACATGCGGCTCAGCCGGTAAGTGATCCATGATCCGGCGAGCAAAAAGGCGCAGGCTATCGTGGTCACAAGGGCGGGCAGCAGTTGGCTGCTTGACAGGAGGGCCCGGATGGTTTCCTCCTCGGCGTGGCTGGTCTGCGAATACACCGACGGCATGGGCTTCAGAAACGCGAGAATCACAAGGCCGGTCGCAAGCAACCCGCAGGCGGATCGCGCCTCGCCGGACTCCGTGCGCGACAGCCGGAAGACCGCCCAGGCTGCGCACAGGAGCGCCGGTGCCCAGAGGACCCACTGCGCCCGCTCCACAAAAAATGCCGGACCGCCGAGCACCCAGCACATCACGGAAATTCCCGCGGGCAGAGCAAACCACGCCAAGGCAATCCTCTTCGCCAAAAATCCTTTCGCGGCCCAGAATGCGCTTAAGGATGCCACCGCCAGCAGAAGCGCGGGAATCCACTCCAGGTGCATCGGGACGGGTTCCCCACACCAGAGAAACTGCCAGGCCCGCAGAAGGGCTGCGCACATCAGGCTCACCCCGAGGGAAATCCAGCCCCTCCTCGAAGTCCGCCGGTTCGGGATCAGGCACACGACACTCGAAAGCGAGAGCAGGAACGACCAGACAAATGTCAGATAGTCCATAGCGTCACCTCACGGTATGAAATCCCGGTTCATTCGCGGCGAGACTTCAAATGCGGGAAGTCGTTCTCGATCGCCTCCAGGGACAGGCGGGCGATCACCACGGATCCGGGGAGGTATTTAAATGCGGCACCCACCGGATCGGGTTCCTTCTTCTCCCAGGCGAAGAGAAAGATTTCCAGAAGGAAGAGCCCGAACTGTGAAATGTTCCCGCGCAGGGCATGAAGCTCATCGGTGAGTTCCTTCTGGCTCAGATTTTTTTCCGCCAGCGATTCCATCCGCGGCAGCAGCTCCGCGCAGAACTCCGACCAGATGGCCCGGGAGCCCTCGTCGGCAACCTCGTCATTTGAGGGCGCGAGGAGATCATGGACCGGTGATCCGGGCGCTGTAAAAACCAGGGGGATGTTCTTGAACTGTGCGTCGGTCAAACTCATCGGCTTCGGGTCAAATCTACAGGGCCGGACCGGATTTGCCAATCAAAGTCCCAACCGCTCCGGCACGAAGGCGATTGTCGAAGGCGTTCAAAGAAAGTCAAGGCACAGCAGGAAAACGCGGCTGAAGTCTCCGGGCGAGACCGCCGCCCAGGCCAGCACGTCCTCCTTGCGGAAAAACGCGGTCGTCTCGACCTCCATCGGAGCCGGCGCGAACGGACCGTCGTGAAATCCCCGGTAAACCTCGATGAACTCCCAGCCGTTCTGCTCGCATGGCGACAGCTTCCCGAGCCGCTCCAGGCCGGGCATCTCGATGCCCAGTTCCTCGTTCAGCTCCCGCGTCGCGGCTTCGAGGTAATTTTCGCCACTGTCCACATGGCCTGCCGCAGACGAGTCCCAGCGGCCGGGGTTCCGGTCTTTCCAGATCGAGCGCTTCTGCAGGAGGATCTCGCCCCGGGCATTGAAGATCAGCATGTGCACCGCACGGTGGAGCAAGTTATTCACATGCACCACATCCCGCGGTTCCGCCCTCAGCACACGATCGTTTTCATCCACCACATCAAACATCTCGGCCCCGCTCTGGGCCGCTGATGGACGGGCGATATCCGCCAGCGTCTCCCACTGGGCCAGCGACAATTCCTCGGCGCGCACGGTCTCCGGAACGTTCAATGCGGCGGTCGCCTCCGCCCAATTCGGCCTGAGCTCCGGCACGAGATTGCGGAGCTGTTTTCTTCTTTCCGAAAATCCCCGGCGCACAAGCGAGTCGAAGAGCGCTTCATCCAGCGGGCGCACCTCGTCTGCGGGACGCCGGTCGAGCGCGATGATGGCCGAGTCGACTTTGGGCGCGGGAAAAAAAACCGAGGCGGGAAGCTTGCGCAGATACGAGGCCTTCCATCTCCGGTTCACACAGACCGACATGGCACCGTATTCTTTCGTCCGCGGCGTTGCATTCATTCGTTGCGCAAGTTCGAGCTGCAGCGTCAAAACAAGGCGGGATGCGGGTGAGAGGGCGGATGTGAATTTTGCAATCAGCGGTGTCGAGACATAATACGGCAGGTTGCCGACGATCTTCACCGGACCTTTTCCCCAGGCTTGCCTCAGGTCGTAATCCAGCGCATCGAGATGCAACACTTCGGTCGTTGCGTTGCGGAACCTCTCTTCAAGGTGGCGCACGAGCCGTCCGTCTTTTTCGATCAGCGTCAGCCGGATGTCGTGCGCGGCGAGAAATTCCGTGAGCGCACCGAGCCCCGGGCCGATCTCGATGATGTGATCGCCGGGCCGGATGTCGAGGCAGCCGACGATCCAGCGCGCGAGATTCTGGTCATGCAAAAAATTCTGGCCGAGGCTCCGGGTGGGAACTGTCCCGCATTTTTCGAGGGTGCGCTGAATTTCGCTCAATGTCATTTTGTTCCGCTACGGTATTCGTGGGGCATTCACAATCCCGGTGTGAATAATCCCAAGAGGAAACGCGATCTTCTTCGCAAGTTATTCACACGGGCTTTGCGGCGATCAGTTCCCGGTAGAATCCCTCCAGTGAGCGGATCGCAGCGGCTTGTTCATACTTCGCGCGAACGGATTGGGCCGCATTGGAACGGAATTGCCGGAAGAGCTCCGGCCGGCCGGCAATTCTCTCCAGCGAAGCCGCGAGCGCGGCAGAATCATTTTCCGGTGTGAGCAGGCCGTCGTGCCCGTCATCCACCGCTTCGGGAATCCCGCCATGGAGTGTCGCGACGACCGGCAGCCCGGTGGCCATGGCCTCGAGCATCGAGTTCGGCACCCCCTCCTGGTCCTGCTTCGCGGTCATCCGGCTGGGGTGCATGAAAATGTGCGCCGAGGCGTAGAGGCGGGCCAGTTCCTCCTGGGATTGGAAGCCTGCAAACCGGACCGCCGGAGCGATCCCCAGGCGGCCGGCCATCTGCCGGAGGGGATCCAGCAGCGGGCCGTCGCCGGCGATGGTCAGGCGCGCGGCCGGGTGGGTTTTTTGAAATGCAGCGAAGGCCTCGAGCGTGTTGTTCAGGCCCTTCTTCTCGATCAGGCGCGATGCCTGCACGATGTGCCAGGCCCCGCCGGGCGGCGGCGTCCTCTCTATAAAAGGGTAAGAATCGAGCGGGATTCCCGTGCGGTTGATGCGGATTTTTTCCGGAGAGCAGCCGAGATCCACCAGACGCGCCGCGAGCGATTCACTTCTCGCGAGCACCATCGGCAGGACCTGGAGAAGCTCCCGGAGCCGGTCGAGATACCCGGGCTCATCCTCGCGGGGCATGATGTCCATCCCGTGGAATGAGACGAGCGCGCGGCCCTTCCATGCCCGGATGAACGGAAGCAGGTGCACACCGGTGTGCCCGAAGTAAACATGCACCAGATCGGGGTTCCGTCGCTCCAGCAGCGTGGTGAGCTGCTTGTATTCCCCGCGGTAGAACAGCGCCTCCTCACCGGCAATATACTTTTTGTAAAACCGCTTGAGAAAAAATATCCGCGGCCGGGGCAGCACCTCCACGTCCGGAAACGGATATTCCTCCGGGTTCTCCCGCGAGCGCGTGATCACAAATGTGCCGACTTCCCTGAGCCCACTCACCTGGCGGTAGATATGGCGCATCTCGCGCTTCAGAAACGTGGTGCAATAGCTGGCGACGACCGGGCGGCTCATGGGCAGACAAAGAAACCCGATGCCGGCACCCGCGGCGAGAGGAATTTCGCGAGCCTTTCGCCCGCCTCCGTGGTTAAATCCCTTTTCTTTTCCCGCAGATGACCCCAAGCACCACCCCGGATTCTGATGCCGCAGCGGAAGACATCGCCCTCATGCTGGCGGTGAAGTCCGGCGACGAGCGGGCCTTCGAGTCCCTGGTCGAGCGCCACCAGTTCCGCGTCGTCGGCACCGTCGCCAAGATGCTGGGTGGAGAATCCGACGCCGAGGACATCGCCCAGCAGGTCTTCATCCGCGTCTGGCAGAGCGCCCCCCGCTACAACCCCTCCGCCAAGTTCACCACCTGGCTGCTCACCATCACCCGCAATCTCGTCTTCAACGAAATGCGCCGCCGCCAGCGCGCCCGACTGGTTCCGCTCGATCCGGGCGATGCCGACCGCCCTCCCGTCGGCCATGCGGACGCTTCCGCCCGCTCCGCTCCGGAGGAAATCGCGGACGCGGAATTGCAGGCCGCCGTCACCCGCGCGATCGCCTCCCTGCCGGAAACCCAGCGCATCGCCGTCATCCTGCGGCGCTTCGAAAATATGCCCTACGAGGAAATCGCCAAGGTCCTCAAGACGACCGTCCCCTCCATCAAGAGCCTCCTCTTCCGCGCTAGAACCGACCTCCGCGAGCGCCTGAAAAACCATCTCGGCGGGTAGCTGCGATGCGCGGATCCAGGCTGCCCGCAATCAACTTCCAAAAAGCCTCAAACCGCGAGGGCTCAGTGCTCAGATCCGGCAGCCTCGCAGTGGATGCGCTGCCAGTGGTCGGGTCCTTTTTCCGGCGGACCGACCAGCACATCCTCGGCAGGATGCGTTGTCACCCGGTGGTCGGGCAGCACTTCTGCGACAAGCCGTGCGAGATTCACGTTCCTGTCGAAGCTGAGCACATTCACAGGGCCGGATGCAGTGGCCCATGAGCGGTCTTCCCTGGCATCCCACACGATCTCCACTCCGCAGGTTCTGAGAAACCATTGGAAGCTCCACGACAAATCGCGGCATGGTTCCCAGACTGCAAACTTCTCGTCCTTCCCCGAGGGGACGGCCCATTCACGGACGAGCTGCCTCGCCCGCATGTCGCCGGGGGACTTGTAGGGGAAGCCGATGTCACGGGCGATTCCCACGAGTCCCACGACCGCCAGCAGGGCAAATGCAAACGCCACTCCCAGCCGGCGAAGTTTCACGTCCGGCTGGAGCTCAATCAGCCATGCCGCCCCAGCCCCCGCGAGGATGCAAATGGTGGGTGCGAGATGCTGCGCGATGCGAGCGCTGCCGCCATAGGGATAGCGGTGCATAAACGCGGCGGCGAGCGTCAGCAAGAACGGGAGAAGAAAAAGCGCAAGCACGGTGGGTGGCCACTTTTTTGAGGAAACCAGGAGGCCGAGCGCACACAGCAGAAGCGTGCCTGAACTTCCCCAGTGCTTCCCGCCCACGGGATATGCCGACATGTTTGCGGCGTGCGTTTGAAGCAGCCAGAGCGGGAATTTCCAAAACGATGCGGGAGGAAAGCTTTGGCTCCAATACGTGGTCATCGGCGATTCAAGCGCACTGAACTGCGGGTTCGCGACCGAACTCGCCATCCACACAAAGGCGGACACGCCCAGCAGGCTTCCAATCAGCCAGAGCGCCCGCTGGCTTTGCGATGCTTCCCGCATCGCAAACAGCAGCCCCGCCGCCGAGGCACCGAAGACAAACACGGCCGGGAACGAAACGAAGACAGCCAGGGGCGCGACCGCCATCCATGCCGCGAGCGGGAGTGTTGTCTTATCCCGGCAGAAAAGCGCCGCAGGGAGCAGAAGAGCGACCGAGGCAAGCAGGTCGAAGGAATAAGGCTTCAGTTCCACACAATGGCGCACCGGGTAATAGCTCACCGCGAGAATCGCCGTGGCCAGCCCGGCGGCCAGCGGCGCGAGCGCCACGCGCGCGAGCTGGTGAAACAGAAGCAGCCCGCCAATCCCGGCCATGACCGGAAGCAGGCGCAGCGCATACTCCGATGTCCCCAGCAACAGCAGCGCGGCCTTTTCCAGCCACAGGAAAACCACCGGTCCCACTTGCGCGTAATCCAGAGGTGCCAGCAGGCCCGCGAACGAACGGTCGAGAAGATTCAGCCCGACCGCCGCCTCGTCGCCCCAGAGGGGCATCCCCAGAGCGTAGCGCACGAGCCGCCACGCCACGCCGGTTGCGAGCACCAGCAGCAGGCCGAGGCGCACGGTTCGCAGGACTGATGGGGAATCGTTCCCGGGCATGCCGAGCAGAATACCGGGAGAGATCGCGCCGGCAAGCCGGGCTTCGCGCGGGGCAGCGGGGGCACCACCCTTCGAGTTCGAGAACTGGGCGGGGATCGCGTTCGGGGGATCGAGAACAAGGCGCAGGTCGGATGCCCGGATTGTCGCCCGTCGCCCGCGATGAACCGGGGCACGAAAGCCGCGGTTTCGATAGACAAATGGGCCGCCAAAAAATATTTTCATAATCCTGTATTTTATTCTTGCCTGTTGGACTTCGATTCGTAAACTCCTCTCTCCCGCGAGTCTTCGGTCGGACGCACTACCACGTTAGCGTGGTTTTTTTGTCCCCGGATATTTCCAAGGGCCAACGGGAAACTTTTTTTGAAATGAACATGCACACCGACATCCACGCAACTGCCGTCTCCACGGACGACGCCGCCGCGGTTTGTCCGCAGCAAAATTGACCATGAGCGCGACCGTCCTTACAGCCGCCGATGCAGAGAAGGCGAAAATCCAACTGATCACCGAAGATGCCAAAGGCCGCCAGGCCGTGCACGATGTCGTGGTTGCCATTCAGGCAGCCCGGCGCAGCGGCACCGCCTGCGCCAAGACCAAGGCCGAGGTCAACCTCTCCGGTCGCAAGCCCTGGCGCCAAAAAGGAACCGGCCGCGCACGCGCCGGATATTTTTCCAGCCCCGTCTGGGTCGGCGGCGGCGCGGCGCACGGGCCGGTGCCTCGCGACTATACAAAGAACACCCCGAAGGCGGTCAAAAAGCTCGCCCTCCGCAAGGCCCTCAGCGCCCGGATCCTCGACGGCGACGTTTTTCTCGTCGACAAGTTCGCGGTCGCCGAGCCGAAGACCAAGCTCTTCGTCGCCCTGCTCTCCGAAACCGCCGCCAAAGCCCGCAAGACGCTGATCGTCTCGGTCGGCTTCGATGAAGTCACCTTCAAGGCGGCCCGGAATGTCTCCAATGCCCAGCTCACCCGCGCGGATGACGTGAACACGGAACAGCTCCTCGCCTTCGACAAAATTGTCCTCACCAGGGACGCCCTCGAAAAACTCTCCGAAAGGCTCGCGTCATGAACGAAGTCCACGACCATATCCAAACTGTCATCCTGACCGAGAAGGCCACGCTCCTCTCGGAAAAGCTCAACAAATACGTCTTCCGCGTCAGCCCGGCCGCCAACAAGCTCCAGATCAAGCGCGCGATCGAAGTGATCTTCAAAAAGAAGGTCCTCGACGTGAATACCGCCAACTACGCCGGCAAGAAAAAGCGCGAGCGCAAGGCCGACTTCGGCCGCCGCCCGCACTGGAAAAAGGCCATCGTCACGCTCAAAGCCGGCGAAAAACTCGACCTCGTCTAAGGAACTACCATGGGACTCAAGACTTTCAGACCTCTCACTCCCGCCAGCCGCTTCAAGGCGCTGCCGGATTTTGCCGAGATCACCAAAGACAAACCGGAAAAGACTCTGACCGAGTCGATCAAGCGCACCGGCGGCCGCAACAACCAGGGCCGCATGACCATGCGCCACCGCGGCGGAGGCCACAAGCGCCGCTACCGGATCATTGATTTCAAGCGCTCGAAACGCGATATCGTCGCCGAGGTTCTCGCGATCGAATACGATCCGAACCGCTCAGCCCGCCTCGCTCTCCTCCAATACACGGATGGCGAAAAGGCCTACATCCTCGCTCCTGTCGGCCTCGAAGTCGGAACGAAGATCAGTGCGGGCGAAAAGGTCGATCCCTCGGTCGGAAACGCCCTCCCGCTCAAAGCCATCCCTCTCGGATCCTCGATTCACAACGTCGAGCTCACCCCCGGCCGCGGCGGCCAGATCATCCGCAGCGCTGGCTCGGTGGCCGTCCTCGCCAACCGCGAAGGAGGCTTCGCCCTCGTGAAGCTCGCCTCGGGAGAAATCCGCAAAATCAACGAAAACTGCTACGCGACGATGGGCCAGGTGGGAAACACCGACCACATGAACGTCTCCGCAGGCAAGGCCGGGCGCACCCGCTGGCTCGGACGCCGTCCGCATGTCCGCGGTATGGTCATGAACCCGGTGGATCACCCGATGGGGGGCGGCCAGGGCAAGAGCAAGGGCGGTGGCGGACGCCACCATCCGATGTCCCCGTGGGGCCAGCTCGCGAAGGGGTTCAAAACCCGCCGCAAACACAAGCCTTCCGACACCTTTATTGTCCAGCGCCGCAAGGCCAAAGCTAAAAACTAACCATGGCACGCTCCCTAAAAAAAGGCCCGTTCGTCGAGTGGAAACTCCTCGACAAAATTGACCGGATGAACGACTCCGGCATCAAGAAACCGATCAAAACCTGGTCGCGCCGCAGCACGGTGACCCCCGACTTTGTCGGGCACACGTTCAATGTGCACAACGGCAAAACGTTCATCCCGGTCTTTGTGACGGAGAACATGGTCGGACACAAGTTGGGGGAATTTTCCCCGACGCGCATCTTTAAGAAACACGGTTCTCACACCGCAAAAGTGACCAAATAACCCATGAAAGTTGTCGCCACGGCGGCAGCATTCATCGTCCTGCCGGGGATCTTCGGATCATCGGCCCAGGACAACCGCTCTTTGAAAGATTTTGAATCAGTCCCTCTGGGGCAGGAGATCTCGATCCCTGCTCCGGATGAGAACGACCATGGCAGCTTGGAGGAAAAGCTGGTTCTGGCGCGCACCTCGATCAAGGCCCTCACCGACAGTCTGGCGATGGCCAATAACGAATCCGAGGTCTTCAAGCGCCAGGCCGCCGAACTCCAGCTCAAACTGGACGCCTACGGGCTCGCCGGCCTCGACAAGGAGCCGGAAAAAGTCGAGCAGCGGCTTCTCGCCGCGGTCCGCGACCTTCGCCTGCTCAAAAAGCAGAACGAGGATGCTGTGAACCAGCTGGTCCGGCTCTCGGAAAGTATCCAGGTCCTCATCAAGACCACCGAAGGCATCAACCCGCAGGCACGAATGGCCGTCGAGGCCGAGCTGCGGAAGACCAGTGAAATTCTCGGAACCCCGGATGCCGCCAGAGCGCAGAGCATCGAAGCCACGCTCTCGGACGGAATGGTCGTGGACACCAAGGAGGACCTCTCGCTGGTCGTCGCCAACATCGGCGCCAAACACGGCGTCAAGGTAGGAATGCCATTCCAGGTCTGGCGCGACAACCGCAGGATCGGAAATGTGCGGGTCGTGGATGTCAGGGACCGCATCAGTGGAGCAGTGATTCAAAATCTCGAGTCAGAAAAAGAAACCGTGAAAACCGGCGACCGCCTCCGGGTGGATGCCAAACAATAAATTTCCAAAACCAACAACGACATGCAGGTAAAATCCAGTTACAAATTTGCGAGGATCTCCGCCTTCAAGGCGCGCGAGGTCACCCGTGCCATCCAGGGCCTTCCGGCAACGGATGCCTTGGACATCCTCCGCTTCACCCCCAAAAAGGCCGCCTTGCTTGTCATCAAGACGCTCAAGAGCGCGATCGCCAACGCCGAGAACAACAACAACCTCAGCGCCGCCAGCCTCGTTGTCCAGGAAGCCATCGTGGGCGAGGGGCCGACGTTCAAGCGCTCGCAGCCGAAAGCCCGCGGCAGCGCCGGCCCGATCCGCAAACGGACCAGCCACATCCGCATCACTCTCACCGACGAAATCGAAATCAAACGCCGCGAGCCAGCGGCCAAAACCAAAAAGCCCCGCTCCAAAAAAGCGACCGCAAAACCGGCTCCCGCAGAGCCAGCCACAGAAACATCCGCCCCCGCCGCGGATTCCAAGGAGTAAACCATGGGACAAAAAGTCAATCCAATCGGATTCCGCCTCCCGATCACCCGTGACTGGGGATCGCGCTGGTATGCCTCGCGCAAAGATTTTGCCGACTACCTTCTCGCCGACGCCAAGATCCGTGAATCGCTCAAAAAGAAACTCAAGCAGGCGGCCGTCGCCCGCATCGTGATCGAGCGCGCCTGGAACAGCCTGCGCGTCACGATCCACACGGCCCGCCCCGGAGTCGTCATCGGACGCCGCGGTTCGGAAATCGAAAACCTCACCAAGGAGGTCAGCGATCTCGCCGGTGGAAAATCCGTCAAGATCGACATCGTCGAAATCAAGAGCCCGGACCTCGACGCCCAGCTCGTCGCCGAAAACGTCGCCTCCCAGCTCGAGCGCCGCATCTCCTTCCGCCGCGCCATGAAGCGCGCCGTCCAGATCTCCATGGAGCAGGGCGCTCTCGGAATCAAGATCCGCGCCTCGGGCCGCCTCGGCGGCGCCGAAATCGCCCGTACCGAATGGTATCGCGAGGGCAAAGTCCCCCTCCACACTCTCCGCACACCGATTGACTACGGTTTCACCGAAGCCATGACCGTTGCCGGAAAGATCGGCATCAAGTGCTGGATCTGCAAGAAGCAGGAAGTCGTGGAAGCTGAAAAAGCTGAAGCCTCCCGCAAACCTGAACCCAAGGAAACATTCGAGCCAGCCGCCTGATCGAATCTCCAACTTTTTAGAAGGGACCTCACATGCCACTTTTGCCAAAACGCGTGAAGTATCGCAAGACCCAGCGGGGAAGCCGCAAGGGCCTCGCCTCACGCAATATCCACATCGACTTCGGAGAATTCGGTCTTCAGACGCTGGAACGCGCCTGGATCACCAATACCCAGATTGAAGCCGCCCGCGTCGCGCTCACCCGCAACATGAAACGCAAGGGCAAGCTTTGGATCCGGATCTTCCCCGACAAATCCGTCACCGCCCGTCCGCCGGAAACCCGAATGGGTAAAGGCAAAGGCCAGCCGGAATACTGGGTCGCCGTCGTGCGCCCGGGAAACATCCTTTTTGAACTCGACGGCGTCTCCGAGACCGTCGCCCGCGAATCCCTGCGCCTCGCGGCCAACAAACTACCGGTTCGCACCCGCTTCATCGCCCGCCACCACGCAGGCTGATCCACGCCATGAAGATCGCTGAAATCAAAGAACTCACCGCCAAAGAACTTCTCTCCCGCAAGCGCGAGCTGCGCGAGGAGATCTTCAACCTTCGCGTGCAACAGCAGAGCGGCCAGCTTGAGAAGCCTCACATGCTTCACGCCCTGCGCCGCAATATCGCCAGAATTGAAACCGTGCTCACCAAAAAGACACGTCCAACACCCGTCAAGTAAATGAGCGAAACCATCACCACTCCCGAACCCCAGGCCGCCCCCGGCCGCTCACTCCGGAAAACCCGCGTCGGCGAGGTCGTCTCGGACGCGATGGACAAGACCATCGTCGTCCGCACGGTCACCCGCGTGCCACATCCGAAGTTCGGCAAAATCACCAAGCACGTCTCCAAATTTCATGCCCACGACGAGAAGAACGAAGCCAAGATCGGCGACCGCGTGAGCATCATGGAAACCCGTCCTCTCAGCCGCCAAAAACGCTGGCGCCTGGTCGAAATGCTCAGGCACTAACATGATCCAGCTCCGCACCCGCATCGATGTGGCCGACAATACCGGCGCCCGCATGGCCACCATGATCGGCGTCATCGGCAAGGCTTCGGCCAACGCCCACGTCGGCGACATCATCACCGCAAACGTCAAGGAGGCCTCCTCGGGCGGCACCGTCAAAAAGGGCGACGTCGTCCGCGCCGTGGTCGTCCGCACCCGCCAGCCCGTCCGCCGGGAGGACGGCTCATATCTTCGCTTCGACAACAACGCGATCGTCATCATCGACAAGGACATGACCCCGCGCGGCACCCGCATCTTCGGTGTCCGTCGCGGCGACATCGTCCAGGTGATCTCCGGCAACCACAAAGGCGCCAGCGGCAAGATCCTTCAGATCCTCGCGGCCAAAAACCAGGTGATCGTCGAGGGCGTCCGCATGATCAAAAAGCACCAGCGCAAAACCCAGGACCAGCCGAACGGTGCGATCATCGAGCGCGAGGGCCCGCTCCATATCTCGAACGTCAAGCTGGTCGAAAAGGCCGCCACCGACAAACCCGCCAAAAAGAAGGCCGCCTAAGCCATGATCCAGGAACCCGAACTTCTCATCGAATACAAGACCCGCATCGTTCCCGCCCTGCGCGAAAAACACGGGTATAAAAACCTGAACGAGATCCCGAAGGTCTCGAAGGTCGTCGTCAACACCTGCATCGGCTCGGCCCCGGACACGAAGGAGGCGCTCGAAATTGCGAAGACCGACCTCACCACGATCACCGGCCAGAAGCCGCTCACCACGGTGTCCAAAAAGGCGATCTCGAATTTCAAGCTCCGTGACAATCAGGCGATCGGAGCCAAGGTCACGCTCCGCGGCCGCATCATGTATGAGTTCCTCGAGCGCCTGATCAAAACCGCGCTCCCGCGCATCCGCGATTTTCGCGGCGTCTCGACCCGCGCGTTTGACGGCCACGGCAACTACACGCTGGGGGTTTCCGACCAGTCGATTTTCCCGGAGATCGAGCTCGACCGCATCAAGAAGAACATCGGATTCGACGTGACGATCGTCACGACGGCCCACACCAACGAGGAGGCGAAGTCCCTCCTGAGCGAACTCGGAATGCCGTTCGCCGACAAAGCCAAGAAAGCAGTTGCCAAGGTCGCGGAAGCCGCCGCCTGAGGACCCACAAGCCATGAATGATCCCATCGCAGACCTTCTGACCCGGTTGCGCAACGCCGCCGGTGCCAAGAAATCCGAATTCAAGATGCCGTATTCGAAGCTTAAGAGCGAAGTCGCCAAAATCCTCAAGAAGGAAGGCTACATCAACGACTACGAACTCGATACGACCGAGAAGCATCCGCAGCTGAAAATCCGCACAAAGTTCATCAACAAAACCAGCGCCATCACCGGTCTCAAGCGGGTGAGCCGCCCCGGTCTGCGCCGCTATGTGGGTGCGGGGGAAATTCCCCGCGTCCTCGGCGGCATGGGCATCGCGGTGCTCTCGACTCCGCGGGGAGTGCTCTCTGGCCAGGAAGCGCGCAAACAAAACGTGGGCGGCGAAGTGCTCGCCTACATCTGGTAACATGTCACGTATCGGCAACAAAAAAATCACGCTTCCCGCGAAGGTGAAGGTCTCGGTTTCCGAGTCCGGATCCGTCACTGTGGAAGGTCCTAGGCGGAAGCTGGTGTGGGTTCTGCCAGCCCCCATCAAAGCCAAGGTCGAAGGCACCGAGGTCGCGCTCACGCGCCCGGGCGATTCCCGCCAGGAGAAGGCACTGCACGGGC
>JAPLTF010000111.1 GCA_026398275.1 Verrucomicrobiota bacterium | reverse complement strand
TTCAAGAATGGCAAGCGGGCGTCTGGGCAGCATCCGCTCGGACTCCCACACCCAGAGCGTCCGGGCCGTGGTGGCGAACCCCATCGCCTTGAGCGCATTGGCCGCCTGCCTGCGATTGAGCCTGTGGGCGCGCCGCCACTGCTGCAAACGCTCGGCGACCACCCCCGGCTCGACCGGGCGTTGCCGCTGCTTGATTACCGTCACTTCCTCCGCGCTCACCGGCTTGCGGATCTGGTGGAGGATTTCATCCACTGCCAGCGGGGTCATCCGGCCCGTCATCCCCTCGATGGTCCGGAACATGCTTGGAGGCCACTTGAGCAACGCAGCGGCTTGGACTTGGGAGAGCCCGTTCTTCGCCCGCCAGATCTTGCACGCGGCGGCGACCTCGGACGGGCTGGCTTCCGCAATCGGCTCGCAGCCCCCGCGCATCCGGCGCAGCACCGCCTCCCTCGTCAGGCGGCACGGCAGGCCCCGCACTCTCGACAACCATCCGCAGAGCGTGCCGTAGGAAACGCCCAGCTCGGCGGCAGCGGCCCGCTGATTGGAAAAGTGATGCTTCTCGCACCATCCGGCGAGCAGCGTGGAAAATTCCACCGGGCTCATGCGGCCTCCTTCATGCCGGCGATTTCCCTCACGCACAGCCTCGCCGATTCCAGCGCCGTGTTCTCTCCGCGCCGGAACCTGCGGACCCGCCAGAACGTGGCACCGTCGCCCGTGCTGGTGAACCCGCAGACTCTCACCCACCGCTTGCTCTGCCCGGTGAGCGCACGGGGGAATTGGAGGATCACCTTTCCCCGCCCAGCGTCGTCCACGATGAGAATGTCGCCGTGGCGCTCGCTGCCGCCCGGATTCCCGTAGCGCAGTTCTTCCTCTTTGATCCGCTCGGCGGTGGCACAGGCTTTCCGCGATAGGCTGCCCACCGCATCAAAGTCCATCTGCTTCACCGCCTCCGTGATCGCCTCCCGCAGGACGGCCAACCGCATCTCCAGCATCGGGAACAGCAGATCGGGGTCGCGGGACACCGACGCAAACCGCCGCTGGCATTTTTCATACAGCGGGGCGTCGGTCCAACGGTCCCGCGTGACCACCGGCTCCTCGTCGCCGTCCTCCGGATACTCGAAGTCCACCGTGGGTACGCAGGCATCATTTTCAAACCCGTTGAGCGCGATCACAGGGCACCTCCTTCCAGAAGTCCGACGATTGCCCGCAGGGTGAAGCCTTGCGGTAAGCGGCGCATCCGTTCCCACTCGCCCACCGTGGCCGGCGAGCAGCAGAGGATGCGGGCGGCGTCGCCCAGGGCAAACCCATGGGATTTCCGCCACCGTTGGAGCAGCCTCGCGAAGCGGGCCTTGGTGATTTGCGCGGTGCTCGCCGCGCTCGATCCGGTCTTGTCCGGCTTGGCTGATGAGTGATCCGTTATCACCCCAATTTTATCCTGCTCCGGTGCCTCGACGTGGAAGCGCTGAATCACACCATATTTTTCACCATTTTTCGCACCCGCCCGAAGTTGGCACCGGAAATGTTCCTGGCCGGTCCGCGCCCCTCGGACGGCGTTTATCAGGCGTAGAAAGCCGTTTGCTGCTGCCTCACAATGGAGTCGGAAGGTGCGGGTGGTATAGGGAGAGGCCGAAATCCATGAAACCCGCGTGCCTTACTCGATCAACCCATCAAACAATCCAGGCTGGAATGGCTGGAGGGCGGCGTGCTCGGCAGAGAAGAAGATGGTCGACGGAGTTGCCTTGGCTGCGGCGTAGACATCTTCAGGGCGCATGGCTTGCGTGTGGCCGTCACCAAAGGTCAGGTTGGCTTTTCCCTGATGAAGCGTGAAGTCTATCTTCCAGAAGCTTTTTGGATCGATGTTCTGCACGCCCGAAGGCACTGCGGCGTTATACTCGAAATAGTAATTATTGCGGGAGCCAGGGGTTGCAGACAATGCTGCGACGTCAGCAAGCAGGACAATTTTCGGCGAGGACCATTGGAATAGCTTGGCAAGTGTCCCCACCGCAGAATTGTAGCCTTGCTTGGGCGAAAATGTGGTGGCGGTCGGAGAGTAGGGATCACGCTTGTTCGCCGGGCAGTCCATGGCTTTGCCATCGGCTCTTGTCAGCCCTAGTGCCGGCTGCACGTATTGCACCCATATCGTGGCTCCCGTGGCCGGGGGATCGTTGGAAACCGATCTTGGCGGAAGGTCGCCATTGTGATCCGACGCATAGTTCATCAGAACAGTGTAAAGCTGCCGTTGCCCCTGCATGCATTTGGCACTCTGCGATGCTTGAATGCCAGACTGCAGACTGGAAAATATTACAGCCGCCAGAATCGCAACAATGGCAATTACTGCGAGCAGTTCCAAAAGAGTGAACGCACAACGACCGGATCGGGACTCACTCTCCGCGCTGCGAAACAGCAGACCATCACAACTGATCGGCGCAAATGCCCTCGGGACACTCAACCGCGAGTGGTCACGCGCCCTCCGTTTTTCATTCGCATCCATGCCTGCTATTCGCGGTAAAATACACATTGCCACATTGGAATCAAAGTCAGGTCGCAATTTTTTCTTGACCTTGAATACATATAATGATTTATTGACTGTCTGACAAGCAGAAAATCCTACATTTTAATTTCTGAAAAACAGCGACTTTTCTATTGACTCAATTTACGATTTGTTGAAAAAATCATATTATCAAATAGCTGCCACGCCAAACCCTCAGTAAATTCAAATCCATGAAAATCTTCACCCTCCGTCAAATCCTCACCACCGCGAGCCTCCTCGCCCTTTCAGCCTCGGCCCACGCAGCGGATCGAGCCTGGACGAACACCGGCACGACAGACTTTAATCTGGGTACCAACTGGACAGGCGGCCTTCCCGGCACGGGCGACGCGGCCGTGTTTAGTGCTTTGACCCCGGCGATCCAGCCCGCAACCACAGCACCGATCACGATTCAGCAGATCCGCTTCACGAATGCCGCAGGGGGTTGGACGGTTTCTGGTAATGGTGCGATCACCCTGACCAGCACGGGAACGACCAATGTTGCTGGCACCGGTGCCGCGCTGGTCTTTGGGAGCGGAACGAACGCCATCAGTGCGCCGATTGTTCTCGGACAGTCGGGCACTGCCACTTTCCTGCATACCTCGACCGGCACGGCCATTCTCTCCGGCGACATCTCCAGCTCGGGGGCGACGGGCCTGTCGCTGTCTGGGGGTTCCGTCTTCACGCTTTCCGGCAACAACACCTACTCCGGCGCGACGACGCTCGTTAGCACGGGAGCGACCCTCAACATCAACAGCGCCACCGCTCTCAGTAGCGGAGCCTTGGTGATCAGTGCCGTGCAGACCATCGATAATACGAGCGGATCGGCGAAAACGCTCAGCAACAACAATGCCATCACCCTTGGGAACAATCTGACCTTCACGGGAACCAATGACTTGAGCTTTGGAACTGGAGTTGTGACAATGACTGGATCCCGTCAAATCACCGTATCTGCAAATACTCTCACGGTGGGCGGGGTGACAGCATCGTCCGCCGTCACTCTGACCAAAGCCGGAGCAGGCATACTGGCAATCAATGGGGCGAGTAGCGTCTATGGCCTAACGACCATCAGTGAAGGGACCATCGCTCTTGGTAGCTCGGGCTCGCTCGGAACCGGTGCACTTACTCTCGGCAGCCTGACTTCTGCGTCTGCATCCACTCCCGCCCTCACCATCAACGGCACATATACATTGAGTGGCACGGTGTCCTTCATCCGCAATAACACGACTGTCGCCGGTGGAGACAACAGCGCGACCATCAGCGGCGGCACTTTAGGGTTGGGTGCCACCCGCAGCTTCGCGGTCGAAAACTCGTCCGCCGCCGTTGACTTGACAGTCAGTTCGCTCGTTTCGGGAGCGTTTGGCTTGGTAAAATCCGGCGCTGGCGCGATGCTTCTTTCCAATACGGGTAGCACCTACACGGGATCTACTACCGTGCGCAGCGGCACCCTGCTTGCCGGCGGGAACGTGGCCGTCTCGACGAATGGTGTTTTTGGAAATAGATCCGACGCAATCATCCTTGCAGACGGCACCACAGCAGCCTCCGACAACATCGCCCTACTCACGAACGGCGCATTCACCATCGGGCGCGCGGTGACCGTGGCATCGAACAATACGTCTGGCACGACCACTATCGGCGGCAACACGGATAACACTTCCACGTTCAGTGGGTTGGTTACGCTGAGCAAAAACATGACGGTCTCCCAAGTAGCTACCACCGGGAACAATGCTTTACAAATTACCGGGGGTATCACCACCACGACAGCAGGGACTCGGACCATCACCTTCGCCGGCCCCGGTGCTATCAACGTGAGCGGCACGGCAATTTCGGGCAACGCCACGAACATCATCGCGGTAAACGTCACCGGAGGAACAACAACATTTTCCGCAAACAACACCTACGTTGGCACAACGATCATCTCCAGCGGGACCTTGCTTGTGGATGGCTCGCAAACCGGAGCGGGAGCATACAGCGTCAGTTCGGGTGGAACGCTGGGAGGAATTGGCTCCATCACCACGGCATCGAACGCAGGAATCACCTTCGACAATGGGGCCTCTCTGAGCCCGGGTAACAACAGCGCCAGCGCCCTGACTGTCTCGCTGGGATCGGGTATATTCGATATCTCGGCCATGGCGACAAACAGCAAACTCCTGTTCACGCTGGGCACCAGCAGCGACAAGCTCACTCTGACCACCGGAACCCTGAGCATCGGCACCCTCAACTCCAGCGAATTTGCCTTCACCTTGGGAGGCGGATTTGGAGCCGGCACCTACACCCTCTTCGACACGGCGGCCACGATCACCGCCACTTCACTGGACACCGCCACGTTCGCGCTGAATGGCAGTTTCAACGGAAATCTTCAATACGCGAACAGTAACCAGGATATCCAACTGCTCGTCACCGCCGTCCCCGAGCCCACGACTTGGGCGTTGCTGGCCTTCAGCCTCACCACGGTTGTCGTCCTCCGTCGCCGCCAAAGATGAACGGCCATTGAATTTGAAAATATCTGTTTTTTTGGGGAGTCGGGCGGTGGTCGGAGTGGGGGTTCTGGCAGCCGCCCGGCCATTTCCCAAAACCTTGAAAACCACGAACAACCACTGGCAGCCAAGATTTTGGTGACAATTCGTGGTCCAAAACATTTTTAGATGAATACAAAATATGCCTTCCAAGCAGAAACCTGGGCTCCGCCCAACCGTGCTCCGATTCACGAATCTGTTGCCGACGACCTGCGCCGGGTCCTGGCCGGGCGGGAACTCGACACAAAAATCGAGCCCGAGCCGGAACTTGCCAAACGTTACGGCATCAGTATTCCGACGCTGCGAAATGCCACGCTGATTCTCGAGCGGGAGGGTGTCCTCAAACGCCGCCAAGGGAGCGGCACCTATCTCGTCGGGCGCGGGGCAATCGGAGGGCATTACAGCGTTTGCCTGTCCCTAAGCCTCAACATGCTGCATTATCCGTGCTCCTGTGCCTACCATCTTCGCCAGGCCCACGAGATTTACCGCCAGCTTGCCGACAAGGGAATCGCCTCACAAATTGTCCTGACCGACTTGGAAAGAGGAACGGGACAGGACGAGGTGAAGAGATTTCTGGAGGGTCGTTCGGCCAAGTGCCTGGTTGCGCTCAGTCAACTTCCGGGCGATTTGACGGATCTGGCGCACGCGCGTGGGGTCCGGTTGACTGGGGCGGGAGCGGTCTCAGGCAAGCCACTGAGCCTCGACTACAAAGAGTTTGTCTCGCTTGCCTTGACCGAGGTCCAGGCACAGGGGGGGCA
This sequence comes from Verrucomicrobiota bacterium, assembly GCA_026398275.1. Classification (GTDB taxonomy): domain Bacteria; phylum Verrucomicrobiota; class Verrucomicrobiia; order Chthoniobacterales; family Terrimicrobiaceae; genus QYQL01. The sequence continues at coordinate 43,136 of JAPLTF010000111.1, read as the reverse complement.
ACGAGTCGCATTTCTCGGATGGAGTCCAGAAGAGGCACAGATCAATGTGCAGATGGAAAAACAGGTTTTTCTCAAAGAAGTTGAAAAGCTGGGCTTGCGGACAAGAGCATCGTGGATCATTGGCGACCTTGATCCCAAGGAATCGGTTTCCGGCTGGGCGGCGTTTCGCGAATTCTGGACGGTTTCAAGCGATCACCCGGACAGCCTGATTATCTCGGATGAAGCCCTTCTGCCGGGGGCCCTCCAGGCGATGTCCGATCTGGGGCTCTCGCCCGGAAATGGGTTTTGCGTGGTGGCCCACGGAAACAGCCCGGATTTGAAGCCCATGGAATCGAAAAACGTCACGCGTTTGTGGTATGCGATCGAGGATTTCGCAGCGGCTCATGTCGATGCCATTGAAGCATCCCTTGCCGGTAGGCCATTAGGTCAGGCGGTTCGCATCCGTCCTACGATCGAGCGCCCGGAGGGAGCTTTCGCCCAAGTCAACGCGGCTGTCCCGGTTTAAAGGGCTCCTGCATTTCAGAAGGAGCCTTCCTTTTCACGTGAATCGCCATCATCTTCTGGAAGCGGATTTTTGTGTTGTTGGCGGAGGTCTCAGCGGTGTATGCGCGGCCCTCGCGGCCGCCCGAAACGGGGCTTCCGTGGTGTTGATTCAAAATCGTTCGGTGCTGGGAGGCAATTCTTCGAGCGAAATCCGGATGCACATCTGCGGCGCAAATTTCCGGCGGCCGGGTGCCAGAGAATCGGGCATCATCGAAGAACTCCGCCTCGAAGATGCTGCGCGAAATCCCCAGCGGAGCCCCTCGATGTGGGATCTGCTCCTCTACGAAAAAATCAAGGCCGAGCCGTCGATCACCCTGCTCCTTGATACGGAATGCACCGGGTGCCGGACGGAGGAACGCGAGCAAAAGAAGCGGATCGTCAGCCTGAATGCCCTGCGGAATTCGACGGAGGATACCTTTGAGGTTCATGCCCGTTTTTTTGCAGACTGCTCAGGGGATGGACGTCTCGGATTCGAGGCCGGTGCCGATTCCCGCACAGGCCGCGAGGCGCAATCGGAATACGGTGAAAGCCTCGCCCAACCCGTTGCCGACAATAAAACTCTCGGCAGCACGATCCTCTTCATGGCGAAACGCCACGAGCATCCGGCGCCGTTCGTCCCGCCGTCGTGGATTCGCAAGTTCACCAGGGAGGACCTGGCGAAGCGCGCGTGCGGGAACACTTACGAGTATTGCTACTGGTGGATCGAGTGGGGAGGAGAACTTGACACGATCAAGGACAACGAAACGATCCGCCATGAACTGTATCGCATCGCCCTTGGCGTCTGGGACTATGTAAAAAATTCCGGGGACCACCCGGATTCTGCCAACTGGGCGCTGGAATGGATCGGCTCGCTCCCCGGCAAGCGCCAGTCCCGGCGATTTCTCGGCGATTATGTGCTCACCGAGCAGGATGTGCGAACCGGACGGATCATTGATGATCAGGTCGCCTTTGGAGGATGGCCGATTGACCTGCATCCCCCGCGCGGAGTCGACGCCACGGACGAACCGCCGTGCCATCACGTCCGTCTGCCGCATCTTTATACAATTCCTCTTCGGTCGTTGATCTCGCGCAATGTGGAAAACCTGCTTTTCGCCGGACGCAACATCAGCGCGACTCACGTGGCCCTTGCCTCCACCCGCATCATGGCGACCTGTGCCGTCATGGGGCAGGCCATCGGCACCGCCGTCGCCATCGGTCTCCATTCCGAAAAGCCTGCGGAAACCGTGTCACAACTTTCAGAACCACCACAAATCGAAGCCATCCAACAACGGCTTTTGAAAGATGACGCGCTTTTGCTGGGCATCAAGAATCGCGACGCGTGCGATCTTGCTTCCCGTGCCACGGTGAGCGCCTCGGGCTTTGTTGAGGGCTTTCCCCCGGACAACCTCATCGACGGTATAACCCGTGAACTGAAAAAGGACTGGGGCATTTGGGCTGATGGCACCAGCCACCAGTGGCGATCAAAAAATCTGCCGGCCTGGGTCGAACTGCGCTGGCCGGCACCGGTCCCTGTGAGCGAAATTCACCTGACATTCGACTCCGACTTCGAGCGCACCCTTATCCTCACGTTCAGCGAGAGTGCAAACGTGGGTGTGATCCGCGGTCCTCAGCCGGAACTCGTGAAGGATTACAGGATCTTCGGCGATGGCGAACTGCTGCTTGAGGTGGCCAATAACTGGCAGCGCAAGCGAATTCACCGCCTGCCGGAGGCATGCCGGATTCAAACCCTCCGCGTCGAAGTTACCTCCACAAACGGTGCGCCCGAGGCCCGGATATTCGAAGTGCGCGTCTATTGACGCACCCGCAAAGTCATTCGCCGGGCCGGCGATGAGAAGGCAGTTCGCTGTCTTGGTCCGATGGCGCTGAGCGGTCGAGGATTTCGATGGGAACCAAGACGTGTTTTGATTCGGGAGGTTTTGGGCCGATGATCCTTATGCAAAGGGATGCCAGTTCTTTTGCGTAGGCGTCGGGATCGACTTGGAAGGTGGTGCAATGGAACGGAACAATCATCCGGGATCCCTTGTTGAAGTGGGTGAATACCCGAAGCCGCCGGGGGACTTCGACGCGTTCGTGGAGAATCGCGAGGGCGGCTTCGCGGAACAGGGTGTCATCGGTGATGACCACGCAGTCTGGTTTCTGCTTGTATGCGTTCCACAGGGAGCGAAAGGCGTGCCAGCCAGCCGCCTCGTCGGAACGATCGAGATCTGTCAGCGTCCACCCGAGCCGGGTCGTCATGTTGTGGCGCACCAATTCTTTCTCCCAGGATTTCCGTCCCGCCGGATCATTGTTCCAACCCAGCAGGGCCGCCGTGCGGCAACCCTGTGAGGCCATCGTTTGCAGGGCGCTCGAAAACAATCCACTCAGGGGCAGCGATACCGACAAGGGGGCAGAAGGGTGCGTCCCAACAACGGGAACGCCGCTGGTTTTGAATTCCTGCCAGCTTTTTGAAGGGAGCGCAATGACGGCCCGAACGAGGTCAAGTTTGAGGTCTTCGAATACTGCTTGCGGGAGATTTTCGTTAAGGGGATCGCTGAATGACCCCGTCGCCGAACCCGAGTAGATATGCACACGCAGACCCGCGTCCGCAAGAAGCGCGCGAAGAAGATAAGCCACCCGCCGGTGGAAGTAGGAAAGGTTCGGGTGTGACAGATCGAGGTTTGTAACGATCGCCACCCATTGAGTCGCGGCCGGATCAGCGACATAGGTCCCGCTGCCATGACGCCGTTCGATCAGGCCCCGGTGGGCGAGAACACTCAACGACTCCCGCAGCGTGATGACGCTCACGCCCAGTTGTTTTGAAAGCGCCGCCTCGGAAGGCAGTCGGTCGCCGGGTTTGTTTTGGGAACGGATATTCTCCAGGAGGCGCTTTGCGACCTGCTCGTTGAGGGATACGCGGTTGAATTTTTCCCCGGAGGTCAACATGTCAACTGAGGACAATAGATTTGGTGCCTGCTGAGTCAACTTTAGTGGAAGGATCCGTTTTGAGGTTCGAGGCTGTCCGGACAAAATGGTATCAGTCGAGGACGAAAAACATCCGGGTGCCATAGTTGGCCGCTACCGTGACCTCCGCCGGGTGTGTGCCGGTCAGCGGAATAGACTCGCCCGTTTCAACGTCCACCAACTGGCTTCCATGCGGAAGCGACACTTTGGTGGTCACCGCATCGGGGTTGTAGCTCTGAAGAAGCAGCAGGCCCCTCGGGGATTCCTCCCGCAAGAGATAGATCCATTTGATTTCCGGATCGTCCACCAAAACCGCTGGTTTTTCCTCCCAGTAGTTCGAGACAACTGTTTTCGTCGGATAGCCGAAGTCGCGGAAGGCCTGCTCGTATTTGAGGGACAGCTCGCGTTCCCGGGGCATGAAGTCGGGGATCTCGTGAACCATGCGCATGCCCCAATTCGCCAGCACGGTGCGCTGGTCTTTTTTGGCGTAGAATCGATTTCGGTTTCCGCCGCGCAGTGTGTCGAGGGTGAGCGGGATGCTGCCCGATTGACGACGCATGCTGACGGCCCGGGTGTGATCCGCTGGCCACGGAAGGTCGGCGTCAAACCACTCCTCCTCGCTTATGTTCGCGGGCTTCACCAGGCTGGCCCCTTCCGCAGTGAGGGAGCCCTCGCGCTTGCGGTAGGTCTGCTGCTCATGATCGAGCAACGCGGAGGACCATGTGTTGATCGGCAGAGTCTCGGTATTGGTCGTGTGGTAAGTCACGTCGATCGGATAGGGTGCGCCTTTGGCATTCCACTCGGCCATGAGCTTCCAAATGCGCTTGTAGTATTCGCGCGGTCCCCAGATCGCCGTGCCAAAGCGCAGCGAGCCATCCTCGCCGCACCATGCGGGGCCGAACCGCTCGTTGTAGCAGCGTTTGGGGTTGGTATTATCGAAGTAGAGGCTCACCCCGCGACTCATCCACTGGTTCGCATGCCAGAGGGCGAAGTCCCTGTAGCTCTGCGCGAAGACGCCCCAGTTGGCCCGTTTGGTCTGGAAGCGGGGGAACTCGATGCTGGCCCATTCATCCTGAAACACCTCCCACTCCGGGATGTGTGTGTCCGTTGCGTGTTCCTCGAAATAGACGCCAAAGGATTTCCGTGACTGTTTTGGATCGTCCTTGGCGGCGCGCTGGGCAAAAAACAGAACATTCTCCAGCCAGGATTTCGCTTTCGGATCATCCTGGATCTTGCGATCAGGCCAGAGTAGGTGCTTGGAGCGCTCTTCAAACCATGCTGTGTCAACCTTGCCCGTCTTGCGGGCTTCCTGGACTTTGTCCACGATCGAGTAATCCCCATTGTCGGGATATTTACTGGCGCAAACCCAGCCACCCCAACAGATGACGGGGCCTATTCCGCTGGCAACGAGATGCTCGCGCCAGCCCTTCGTCATCGGCTTGCCGGGACTCGCCATCAGGCCGAAGACGATCGTGCGCTCCTTGTCCAGCGTGACAGGTTTTCCGATGAGGCGAATGCGAAGAATAACGGTATCGCCTTTGCGTTCGATTTCCTGGATCGGTTTGTCAGCGACGACGTATCCGCTCTCGCTTTCGCCAAACCAGGCCAGCCCCCGTTCCTCAGCTCCCAGCCAGATGTAGGGAACGAACGGGCGCGAATCCGCACGTTGAGGGTTGTTCCACTGCTTGACCTTGGTGGAATCCCAGAGCACGCCGTCATTGGGGCCAGGCTCCGCCTTCCAGACGATGGGGCTGGGAATCTGGGTGGTGATGTCCCAGACGATCTTGCCGCCATGGGGAAGACGGCCACCGTAATTGCTCCGCATCGAGTTATCGCCAACGAAGTGGAAGAGCGTGTGCGCATCCTCCTTGATCGGAATCTCCAGCATTAGACCGCGGATGCTGCCGCCCTTCTCTCCCGGCGACAGGCGCATGGTCACCTTCGCGGATCCGTCCTCCTGGATCTGCACCTCGGATTTGACCCGGAGCATGTCGGAACTCGCTTCGGCGGTGAAAACGGCGAGGTCGGGATGCAGGACATGCCCCCTCACTGAGCCAGCGGTCCACGAGGCCTCGCCGTGGTCGGTTTCCAGGCGCAGGCTCATCGGACGGGCGAGCAATTCGCGGTCCAGACTCACGACGCTGTCGAAGAGCCCGAACGCATTGATGGTGTAGGACCGGCCCACGACGTTCACTTGATTTCCGGTCACAGTCACCGGAACGAAGGGCGGATAGACGGTATGGCTGTCGGCGATTTTTTCCGATTCCCATGGAAAATGGAGGCGCTTGAAAGTCTTCGGGGATCGGACGGTTTTCGGGCCAAATTGGTATTCCACCGCATACTCGCCGTCGGGCAGGTTGGGGACCGGGAGAAGTTTCCGGGCGAAGAGGGCGTCATTTAGCGTGATTGTTCCGGCCTCGATGACTTTGGCATCCGGCGCGAGGGGGACGATTCTCACCCTGACCGCATGCGGTTCGGTGGAGCCAGCAGTCCAACCGGCTTTTGCTGCGAGGCTGTCGTCGATCTGGAGCGCCACATCCAGTTTGCCCTGCGAGGGATAATACGCATACGGCAGTTGCTTCATCAGCACCTTGTCGGAGGCGGGCAGATTCTGCTCCTCGCGGGCATAGTCGCCGAGTTGCTCGGCGATAGCCGTGAATCCGAACGCTCCCAGCAGAGCCCAAGCCAGCAAGTATTTGTTCATGGGATTTTGTGCTTTGGTTTTATGGCTTCCGCAGAACAGGGACTCCCGGATACGGAACAGTATCGAGCAAAGCCTTGGTTTGGCGGGCGGATTCAATCAAGCCCTTGACCTCCTCACGATCCGTTTCGGCGCTGCATGCTATTTCGGATAAGCTGTCGTTCAGGATAACGCAGTTTTTCACCGAGATTTTATCCGTGGATTTCGGCAGGGCACCGGGGCTATTGCCGATAATGGCCATCCCGTCGATTTCATGATGCCCGCCGCGTAAGGTCAGCACGCCCTTCCGGTTATGGTGCATCAGGACATTCGAATAGGATGTGGTGCATTGGTTGATATCTGCGATGCCACCCGCCCGCGATCCGCAGAATGCAATCTCGGCTCCCCGGACTGTCATCTGTCCGGTGTCGTGCGAACTGATCCCTTGGTCACCGCACATGAGCGCTTTGACGTTTTCCAAAACAATGTCCTGCCCGGCGCCGTGGAGGTTGAACCCGTCGTTGCCGACATAGCGGGCCGTAAGGTTGCGCACGATGATATGGCTCGCGTTGGCACCGAAGAGAACGCCCGGCGTGTTCTCCTCTGAAGTCAAGGTGACGCGACTATTCCTTGGCGATTTTCCTGGTGGAAACTTGATGACGTATCGCCCGTTGTCGAGAAATCGGAGCGAGCCCACGGGCGCGTCCTTGGGGTCTTTCTCAGAGGCCACCCAAATCGGCGTGTTATCGATAAAAATCGGAGAAGTTTGAACGGTGCGGGTGTGAGGACGAACATCGCGCGCGAGCACCCACTCCTCTCCCAGTTGTTCCCAAGGCCCGTCGGCGAGGTCCGTGCCGAGATCGATTACCGCACCATTGCCTTCCACCGTGAGCGGTTGCCCCTCGACCCCTCCGACTTTCAACTCCAGGCACTCGCGAAAGGGAGTCTTGCTGCTGACAAGATGGATCGTGCCTGATGGCGCGATGCTTTCGCCAGCGCGGGTCAGCGTCTTGAACGCGGTCGTCGCTTCTGTTCCGGTATTGCCGTCATTACCGTTATCGGTATCGACGTAGATTACCGGCAGATTGGGGGCCGCCTTTGTGGTGGCAGCCAGAATGAGGAGGCTCGCAGAGAAGAAGAAAGCCTTTGTGAAGGCTGCGTGAAGTTTCATAGGGCTCTGGTGTTCGGCGGGTCAGGTCGATTGGTTGCCGGATGATCGGACAACATGATTCAGCCAAGTCTCGGCGAGAAGCCAGAACCCGGCGGCCGTCGGGTGAATCCCATCGTATGCCCAGTATTCTGCGGGGGCCCTTTTCACGGCTTCATCGAACGCCGATTGGAATGGGACGAACGTTGCATTGTATTTCTCAGCCAAGCGTCGCACCGAATCGGCGCGAACGCGGATATCCTCGAGCATATCCGGCGTCCCTATTCCACAGGGGAGCAAAAACGGCTCACACAGGATCAGGCGCACCGCCGGATGCCGGCTGATGAGTCTCATAATCAGGGTGTCGTATACCTCGCCAAACCCCTCGAAACTTGCATCCAATGCCGCTTCCCCATTCTTGAACCTTTCGAGTGTCGAATTGACCCCGGCCAACAAACTGACGACGGACGGAGCAAGATCGAGGCAGTCGTGCTCCCAGCGTTCCGCCAGGTGGGTGACGCGCTGGCCAGAGATGCCTCGGTTGCTGAAATGAAAACCGGCGCCCGGCAACTCGGCCATGAGCCTCGCGCCGATCATCAGCGCGTAACCCGCCCCGAGCTGGTAGGCAATATTGATCTCCTCCGGCTTGCGAAAGGCATCGGTGATCGAGTCCCCGATAAATAGGATAGAATCTCCAGCTTTCAACAATCCCCACGAGCGGGCCTCATGGACCCGGTCTCCCGGCGATGAGGGGGGCGATGAATGAATCCCGTGGCGCAGGGGCTGGGCTGAGGAATGTTTGGGAATCGCAACGTTCATTCTGGCTTGCTCTGAAGTCATAATATGACATTATCACTACAAATCTCAAACTCTATTTTTATGTCCGCAGCCATTGATGTCACCCGGCACGGCGTGGTTCCCGACGGAGTCACGCCCAATACGGCCATGCTCCAGAAACTGATTGAAGCCTGCCGACGGGCCGGCGGCGGGACGCTTGCCTTTCCGCCGGGGCGTTATTTGACCGGAGGCCTGGTGCTCTGTAGCCACCTCCGCCTTGAGATCGGCCCAGGGGCAACTCTCGTGGGCAGCCCGAAGCTGGAAGATTATCACCATTACAACCCCTCTCCCGAGCCGTTTCCCGAGGGATACGAGGGGGTCCGCGCACTGCTTTCCGCGGTGGACTGCGAGGACATCCACATCGGCGGCTGCGGCACGATTGATGGCCAGGGCGGATCGTTTGACAGGTATCGGTCCGTGCGTGGAGGGCGGCCGCGCAACCTCTTTTTCGCCAGGTGCCGGGGGCTTCAAGTCGAAGGCCTGCATCTTCGGAATTCCGGTTTCTGGATGCAGCATTACCTGCGGTGTTCGGGCGTGCGGTTGACCGATCTCGATGTCTGGAATCACGAGGGCTGCAACGGGGACGGGATCGACATTGACGGATGCCGGGATGTCATCGTCCGGGATTGCCGTGTGGATTCCTCCGATGACGCGATTTGTCTGAAGACCGGATGCGGCACGCTCACCGAGAATGTCCTCATCTCGAACTGCTTCACGCGCACGCACTGTAACCACTTCAAAACTGGAACGGAATCCTACGGTGATTTTCGCAACATCCAGGTGGATGGCCTTGTCATGACTCCTTCGGCACGGCGTGAGTCCCACGAAGGCACGGAGGGAGCCGACTGGCGCGGGGCCTGCGGCATTGCGCTCGGCTGTGTGGACGGCGGATCGATGGAGAACATCTCGATTCGCAACGTCACGATGGACCAAACTCAGGTCCCGATTATTATCCGTCTGGGCGATCGCAAGAAGCCCCTGCCCGGCCTCGTCATCCCCGAGGCAGTGGGCACGGCGCGAGGTATCCTGATTTCTGGAATTCATGCCAGTGGAGCAGGAATGCGCGGCGGGCATATCATCGGTCTGCCTGATTCCCCGATAAGGGATGTGCTGGTTGAGGATTCATCGTTCGAATACGTCGGCGGCGGCGATGAGGCGATGGCACAACGGGAAGTGGCCTCCCAACGCGACGCCTACCCGTCCTGCGATGCATTCGGAGATTTACCAGCCTACGGATTCTATCTCCGTGACGCAGCGAGGATCCGGTTTTCCAACGTCGAATTCCGCACCGGACTGCCGGATGTCCGTCCCGCGCTGCGATGGCAGGACGTCTGTGGCATTCAATTCGATGCAGCAACCGGGTAGCCTCATTATGTGCCGTGACTTCATGGGGCATCAGGATACCGCCCTGAATTTTCGTGATCAAACGGACTTTCGTGTTCTCACTTCGCAGACTCGAGCTTCCGTGCCGGGCAAATGCGCGGCACGGATCACGAGCTGGAAGCTACGGAGTGGAGGTGAGCAAATGGAATGCACTGCCAGGCGGTTACGGTTGGCATTCACTTCTGCGAGCATGATGTCGCTTCCGTTCGTGTCGGTTCCGATCAGCGTGTAGTCTTTCACCAGGGTGCTTGGAGGAATGATGGGCGGACGGGGAAGGTCCATATCGGCGTCGAACACGATACTGATTTCATTTATGTTCTGAGGTTCGTCCCATGTGAATTCCAGCCTCTGTGGGAAGGCATCGCTTTTTGAAACCCAGATATTCGGGAGTCGAGTCGGGCGATTGATTCCGTTGACTACGTTGCCCGCCGCATAGCATGCGGACGGCGGAGTCATTTCGAAGCACGGCGTTTGGTGGAACGTGTCGGGATGCTCGGGACGATACGGGTCGAAACGCCTCACCCAATTCGGAGGATTCGGCATTCCGAGTTGGCGGTCCCATTTTTGATCGGAGTCCGGAGTTTCGGTAAAATCGGCGACGTGCACGCCGGTCACGCGCCGTGTCGTCGCGCCAAGCTTGAGCGTCTTGATCGAACTGTGGATGTGGACCATGTAGAGATCAGGAGGTAGCGGCGCGTTCCCGAATGCCAGCGTGACGGAGACCTCGCCCGGATGAGCCGTCGCCGTCGCCGTGGCAAGTGTGGTCGTCGCATGGAAATCGCGAGGGGTCTTGATCGGTTGTAGCGTGGCGCGAACTTCCGCGGGTTCGTTGCCGTCGAGGGAGATTGGAAGTTTGAGGGTTTGCAGCTTTCCCGCAGTGATCGGGAATGCGATGCCGATCCCGTCGCCGATCTCGGTCCAGACCTCCGGCTCGCCGGTCGTGAGGGCTGCCTCGCTGCTGGAGGCGATCGTGGCGGAGGGAGCCGCATCGTGCGGATCGTTTGCCCGGATTCCGGGAATGAATCCGCCCCCGCGCAAAATATCCTGTTGCACGGCCTTGGCATGTTTCTGCGTGGTGGTGCGGCAATCGAACAGGTTGGCCTGATGCGAGACCGCAGCGGCGATCCCAATAGCCTCGCCCATCAGCCCGCAGGAGGCCATGAGTCGGAGCCCGCCGAGTGCGACGTGCGTGGCGCTGACATTGCGTCCCGCCATCCAGAGATTCCCCAAATCCTTCGAGTAAAGGCAGCGCAGCGGAATGGAGTGGATTTCCGGGAAGAAGTGAAATGTGGTTGGGCGCTGTTTGCCGTAGAATCCGCCGGGAGGATGCAGGTCGAGCGCCCATCCGGCGTAGGAGACGTCATCTTCAAAACGCGTCGTCCGCACGATGTCGTTCTCGGTCAGAACATGATCGCCGACGATGCGTCGACTTTCGCGTTTGCCGGGAAGGCTGCTCAGGAAGGATAGGCGGTGGTTTTGCATGCCGCATTCCGGGCGGCGCTTGAGGTCGGCCCAAGCGGCATAGACAATCTTGAGGAGTTCGAACTGAATTTTGTCTGCGTCCGTAATCGTGTCGAGCTGACCGCCATATTCAAATAGCCAGCACCCGTGTTCCATGGCGGCCTTGGGCTCATGGAGCGTCCAATAGCACTCGATTTTGGAAAGGTCGGGAACCCAATCCGGGCGCTCGTAGGGCACCGGTTTGTCCATCTTCTCTGTCTGAAACAGGATCGTGTTGCCCATCGTGAAGAGCGTCGGTTGGTCAGGCGCGAGGCTTTCCTCGAATTCCGCCTTGCCCTCCTGGCCGCGCCGAAACGATGCCCCGGCTTGGTAAGCCACGACCGCGTCGCCACTGCAATCGGCGAACTGCTTCGCCTCAAAAATGTGGCGGATGCCGGTTGTTGATTGCAAGCCTTCCACCGCGACGATCCGGTCTTCATCCACATGCGTCTCCTCGATGTTCACGTTGAGGAAAACCTGAAGATTAGTCTCGGGCAGGCACTTCTCCAAAAAGACCGTGCTGCTCTCAGCATAGTCGTTCAGGCTTCCATTGATAGCCTTGGCGCGAAGGGCAGTCCAGAGCTCGTCCACGATCCCTCCCTCGCGTGCATCGGCGTAATGCCCGGCGAAAGAGGCCCCGCCAATGTGCTGCCGGATTTCGCTTGAGGCATTGCCCCCGAGAACTGATCGGTTCTGCAGGAGCGCGACCCGGAGCCCGCGCCTCGCTGCCGCAAGCGCGGCGCACATGCCGGAGATTCCACCCCCGACGACGCAGAAATCGAACCGATGGTTAAGAAAGTTTTTCCGGGATTCGGCGTCGTGCGATTGCGCGATGAGGTTCACGGTGGATGGATTCATCGGTGATGAGGGTTAATTTTCGTTGAATGTGACGACCCGGAGTTCGATGGCGGAAAGGTCAAGGCTCTTGAAAAGCGCTTCACCTCCAGGCTGGATCTTGAGGATGCTGAAACTTCGATAGTCGATGCTTGTATCGAAGGCACGCAGGACCAGAAGGTTGTCGAAGTAGACTTCCATCTGCCCGATCCGCCAGGCGATGCGAACCGTGTGCCAGGCGCGATCCAGCGGAACGGCCTCTGCCGGCAGGATGGCTCCGCGTGTCACGGCAGCGCGTTCCCATTGCCCTTTTTGCGCGAGGTGGTTCAGCATGAATCCGGTTTTCGTGCTGCCCGCTTTCGGTGGACGATAGATGTGGAGGTAGAAAGCGTCGCTCCTCCCGGGGCCCTTGAGTTGGAAGGTGGCCAGTGCATGGCTTTTTTCCAACTTCGCCGGAACGTTTGCGATGCGGAATCGAAAAGCCAATTCGCAGCCTTCGGTCTTTGTCAGGGAAATATTGGCAATGTCGAGGCTCGCACCGGGAGCCTTATTGACCTCCTCATAAGTGGCGAACAGCAGTGGGCCTGCTTCGGGATCGGTTCCAGATTGTGGCGTCACTCCCTCGACAGAGCCATTGGATAAATCGGCCCACGGCTTGAACAGCACGGGATCCGCGTTGGAAATCGTGTAGCCCGGGGAATTGAGATCCACTTTTGCATCCTTGCGCCAGGGTTCCCAGAGGTCGGCATGGCAAACGCCGATCACTGCAAAACAAATTATTGCAGATCGCAATGGCTTCATACTCTTACCCGGCCTTTACCCGGAGAACCCGGTAGTCATGCGAGGGAATCTCCGGCACCGTGATTTCAAAGAACTTTCCGCTCCTGCCCGATGTGGCGGCGGGTTTGGATGCCCGCATTTTCTCGAGCAGTGCTTCCGCCTTTGCCGCGACATCCATTTTGTTTTGCCGCTTGAGGCGTTCGATATACTCCGAGAGTTCGTTCTCTAGCGTGATGTCTTCAACTGTTCGGATGCCTCGAATACCCAACTTGTCTCCATCAAGACGGATCTTTGCGGTGGTGGTTTTGTCACCGAGATTGACCACGATGATTTCGATGTCATCCCCCTGCTGCCACAGCGAGGATTTGACTTTATCCTGATCAGTGGTGATGCGGTTCTCCTCATCCCAGTAGCCGATAAACGGAACATCGCGCGGCGCGAGCGTCGGTTGATAGCCGCGCAGGTGATTGTGCAGTCCTCCAAGCGCGGACGCCGAGCGCTCGATTCGTCGAAACTCCGCCGGGTCCTCCGGGCGGACGCCATGGTTGATTGGATTTATCCAGCACCCGAATTGGGTGACTACGCCCTCAGTGGCAAAAGTATCGAGCGGGCGCAGGTCAATGAAATCCTGAAGCTTTCCGTCCGGGCGTTTTGCCTTGAGGGCAGGAGCCAGCCACTCAAAGTTCAGCCACTCGTAGGCGAAGCTGTAGAACGGAATGCCCATGTGATTGGTCGAGTGGATCTCCATGTAATCCGGTTCCCCACGAACCTCCTGCCACATTGTGGCGATCCGCTTGAACAACTCCCGGCTTTTCAGGATGTCGAACGTTGGGACGATGCGCCCGGTTTCCTCATCCACATAACCGGTCCCATTTTCGACCATCGGCAGTCCCACGCTAATGCCCGTGATGTCCCAATAGGTGCCGGGCAGCTTCGTCTTTTTGGCCAGTTCGGATATGTAATAGACCTGCATGTCGATCCTGCTGTCAGTCAGTGAACGGCTGATCGTGCGAGACTCGATGCCAGGCCCAAAGCGTTCCGGGGCGCCCGGATAATCTGGGTCCGGGTGCATGCCACCCCATTCATTGTCAAACACGGTCCGCTCGGGCAGAGCTGCGCCCATCTCGTGCTTGTTGAAATAGAGCCTCCGGCTCGGAATCTGCTTGTCCACCAGTGTGTAATCGAAGCCTTTCGGATATGGCGCATACATGAACGGCTGGATGACCGTCTTGCTGTCCACAGTAGAAAGCCAGTTGACGAAGCGGTCTTCGAGCTTGCGAATAGACATGGGGGGTTTGAAGGGTGTTGCCATGAGTCCGAAACGGATCGTGCGCGGCTTGTCGAGAGTCACGGGACGGCTGATAATGTTCATCACGAGTTGGACCTGCCCGTCTTTTCGGACAATCTCCAACGCCGACTTGTCAGGTGATGAACTCCAGCCCTGATCTGAGTCCGCGAACCAAGACAGGCCGCGCGTGAGATTGCCGAGCCAGACGTGTGGCGAGAACCCGCCTTTACGTCCGTAGTTGACGGTGTCGAGGCTGCGGAAGACGGTGCCTTCGCCACGCGGGACGGCTCCGGAGAAATTGTCGCGCGCCCAGCAGGATTGGAAGTGCATAAGCTGGGCAACATCCTCCGGCATGGCGATGGATAAACGACCCGAGGAAACCTTTACCGGCGACTCCGGCGTGAGCGTCACTTCATACCAGGTGAATCCGTCGTATTCCGCCATGCCTTTGATCGATGTCTTGATCGATTTCCCGAGGTTTCCCTGCCCCTGCCAGCGCACGCGGTCTTCCGCCTTTTCCTCGAACGCCAACGGGCCGCCTGCCTCCTGGGCAATGGGGTTGCCATTCTCGTCTTTCAGGCTCAGGGTGATCGGGGCAGCGATGAGCGGCTTGTCTTTGCTGACGATCTGCGAAGGCAAGCCCAACGGGCTGATCGTGTAATTTCTTCCCCAGCAGAGCACATTATCCCCATCGACGGACATCGGCGTCCATGGCTTGATCACTCGGCGGGATTTTCCCAGCACGTTGTGCTCCCATGGGAAGACTTTACGCACGTATACGTCCTTGAGGGTCGAAAGGACTTTTCCGTCGGCACCAAGGACGTCTGCGACAGTCGTGTAGGTGCCCTCCGGAAGCCCCGGGATGGAAATCTCCATAACTTTCTCCGGCCCGGAAAGGACTGGTGTGCCATTCTCAACAGCGACTTCTTTCTCGGCGTGGAATCCCTTGTCCGAAGTGATGCTGACTCGCAACTTGCGGGCGGCGTCCGCGATTTTTCCCTTGAAGAATGTCGCTTCGACCTTTGCTTTTTCCCAATACGGGAAGAAAGCCGGAGTGATCCGCCAGGATCCGAGAACGGTGCCTTTCTCCAAGCGCTCCTGCCAGAGGGTGGCTTCCTTGTCGTTGAATGGGACGAATGGGATGCTTGCGGCATAGGCCACGGAAATTTTCGACGTGTCGGCATCTGGCTTCAAATCAGATGCCGAGGGTGCGGTTTCGACCTTGAGCCTCAGGGTGTTTTTCGCGCCGGGAGTGAAGTCGTGTGAAATGTTGGCAACGACATTTTTCGCCGGCTGTAGCGCAAGAACCTCCGACTTTGCAAAGACCGTCTGCCCGTCCTCATTGAGGATTTCTGCAGTCACTCGCGCCACTTTTCCGGTCGAGGCTAATTTGAGTCCGCCGGATTCCACCTTGCGTTCGTCGTAAGCTCCTTCCTTCGGCGTCGCCACAAGGCCCTCGTATTCGCGGACCGAGACGGCGAGTGCAAGTTTTCCGTGGGGAAGATCGCCCAGGGACTCTAATTGGACCGCTGGTGCGTCCGCCGTGATGATGGCGGGAGCAAGTTTGTGCGGCCCGCTAACCAGCCCGATAAATGCCAGAGGGAATTGCAAAACCGCATTGAAGTTGATCTGCCATGTGTCGCCGTTTGCAGCAGGCTTTGCCCCGATCTCGCTGAGCTTCACCCGCATTTCGAATGTCCAACCTTTCCCGTCGGAGGAAGATTTGATCTCCCAGGGGCCTATATAGGGTTTGAATTCGCCACGGATACGCTGGCTGAAGACATGTTCGGCGGCATCTGACACCAGATAAAGGTCTCCGCTCTCAGCGCGGTTCGGCGGCCCGAACTTCACCTCTACATGGTCGTTTTTGAAAAGCTTATCGTAGGATGGCTCGTCGTAATTTACCCCTTGCTTGACCTCGGGAGCCGTGCCTTCCGGCACAGAGGGAGCATACATGCCGACATAGAGGTATTCGCCGTCCGTGATGTAGGAAACCTGCGCCTGGCGCTGGCTCAGCGAGCCTTCGCTGGTGACGAGGCCCGTCATCGTCAGCGCATATTTCCACTCGCTGCCGACCATCTTCCCATCAATCACCGGGGCTTGCTCGATACTGCGCACCAATGGAATCCGGCAGCCTTCTAAACCTGGAGGCGCATCGGCACGAACGACACCGGACATCGTCTCGGCGGTGGCAGTGAATCCTAACGCTGCTAGCAGGGCACACGTCAGTAAGATTTTGTTCATGAAATAAAGGCGGCTAGTGATCTGCGGGGCCGAGGTCTTCCACGGTGACTTCGTCGAGGAGCACCTCTCCATCAATGGCATCTTTTCCTTTTTTGTCCGTGGGACAGAAAATGATGCCGGACGTGGGGTATGGCGCGGAAATCTCCACCTCGAATTTTTGCCATTCAGAAGAAATTGGCAAAATATGCTTGTTTCCGCCGCCATTGACTCGCCCCACGTAGAGATACCCGGTGGTCCCATCCCCACTCTTCGCGTAGAAGAGGACTTTAAGATGACACGGAGTTTCAGGGCTCCCGGGAACCTTTTCGATCAAAGCCCAGCCACCGGTGTTGTGGGGAGTCTTTCCCCCGCCCTCCTCTAATTTAGTGGTGATCTTGATACAACCCTTGCTGCCACCGGCACCGTCTGTAGCGACGTGGGAGATAAAATCCGCTCCCTTGTCGCGTTTGGCTTCTTCGCCGGTCGCTGTAAAGCAGCTGGTTTGCCAGCCAGTGGTGTCGGCGGAAAGATCGGGGTTTTTAACAAGATTGTCAGCGCCGATGACCGGGATGGTC
Source organism: Verrucomicrobiota bacterium (assembly GCA_026398275.1). Lineage (GTDB taxonomy): Bacteria > Verrucomicrobiota > Verrucomicrobiia > Chthoniobacterales > Terrimicrobiaceae > QYQL01. Next base: position 26,406 of record JAPLTF010000111.1, on the reverse strand, counting down.
ATCAGGCAGGTGACGGTGAGCGCCGCGATGGTTGTCGTGTTCATTTTCATTGGGATTTTATTGATTTGATTTTCAACGGGGACTACCCCGGAAGTCGCCAGAGAACGGATTCATGGGCCGCCAACGTGATGGCTTGGGGGTTGGCAACGGGCTTTCCGGTCCAGACGTCGACAACCTTCGCACCGGACTGGGTGAGCGGGCAGGCCAGCGTGGCGGGCTCATCTTTCCAGTTGAAGATAGCCAAAAGCCGGTCACTTGGTCCCTCGGCCACCCAGAAAGCGGGCGGCTGGTGAACGCGGCCGCGCTGAAAATCGGGGCAGGTGAGCAGGCGGTGGGGGTCTGAGAGTTCCATGGTTTTCGCCATCCGTTGGATGCGTTCAGGCGGAAGCTTGGCGAGATCGCCCGAGATTTCGATGGCGGCTCCGCTAATCGCGCAGAGGTTGAGCCAGCTCTGCCAGGCGGTGTCGTCAAAGTCAGGGCTCCAGCCGACGGAGTCGATGTTCGGAAAGACCGGGCGGCGGCGCATGAGGAGATTGGTATTGAGTGTCCAGAGCGCGATGCGGCGCGCGAGGTCCCAGTTGCCTTTGCCTATATCCTCGGCGTTTCGGAAGTAATCCGCTTCGAGTCCAACCAGCGGATGCCCGGTGCCGCAGACTACGCACCAGCCGAAGAAGCCGTCTTTGGGAAGATACTTGCGGAAGGAGGCGAGGAGGCGATTTTTGGCTTCGAGCGGGGTGAGCGGGCCGCGAAGGAGATTGCGTTTGCCTTCGAAGGCGAAGGAGGAAAAGTCGAGCTTCACGCCTTCGTAGCCCCACTTTCCAAAGACGGTTTCCGCGACATGCTCGAAGTATTCCTGCACCTCGACCAGCGAGGCATCGAGCACGCAGGTGCCGCCATACCAGGCGTCGAAGATCATCGGGCGTCCCATCTCGTCCTTCAGAACCCAATCGGGGTTCTCCTGAACCATACGTGAGACTTTGGATGCCCACAGACCGAGCCAGATGGCGGGACGGAATCCCTCGGCCTTGATCTGGTCGGCGAGCCCCTTCGCGCCACATGGGAATTTCACGGGGTCGAAGGGGTCCACGCCGTCATACACCAGGTCGATCATCGCACGGGCACCGGGGACAATTTCCTTTTGGTAGCCGTCGTCGAGCTGGATGAATTTCACGTTTGGAAAATTCTCGCGGATGATCGGGATCTGCCGCATCACATCTCCCTCGGTGATGTTGGCGAAGAAATCGTAATTCCAACTGCACCAGATCCGCTGATCGGCGAGCGGATTGAGCTTGCGGCGCTCATAGACGCCCCGGGATTCAAGTTGTTTTTCGTATTCGACGCTGGCTTGCTGCGGGTTGTTAGTCCGGCAGAGTCCGAAGAACAGATTTTCGCCGCGCAGGGTTTCGCCGGGTTGGATCAGGAGGCCGTCGGGCAGGCTGTGATACTCGTCGATTTCAAAAAACCACTCGCCTTTGTGGTTGCGGCCCCGCAGGCGGAAAAGGAGGTGGAATGTTTGCTGCGTCATCGCCGCGCAGAAGAGGCCGAGAGGTTTTTCCACCGCGCCGACGAACAGGCCAGGAAAAGCCTCGTCCTCCGACCAGCCGAGTTCGACGGTCGCGTTCGGCAGGGGCGCGGAAAAGGCGTCGCCGATACAGGTGCCTGTGCCAAAGTAATCAGCGCGGTAGTTTTCCGTTGAGAAATAGTGCGGATCGTGCTCCTGCGCGAATTTCAACGTGTGCTCGCTCCGGCCGGGATTGGTCCAGCGGATGCCCTTGATGCGGACGGGATCTGAACCTGTGTTGGTAATTTCCGCGTGGGCGATAACGAAATCGGTTTCGCATTTATCGACGACCAGCTTGCTGGCGAGGAAGGTGGCATCAAGTCCGGTGGCGAGTGGAGCAAGTCCGCTCCATCCACACGGTTCGCCGGCGTGAAGAAGTTCGATGGTTGTCATATACAAGTGGGCTCAGACCGGAGCAGTCGCGCTGGCTATGCTCGCATTTTTCTGCTGAGCAGGAATCAATCGAACGGGAAGATCCTGCGGTCGTGCGCCGCCACCTTCGAGTGTTTGCATCACAAATTCTGCGGCGGCGGCGGCCATTTCTTCGGGGTCCACCTCCAGCAGGCTGACGGGAAACGGATGCACAAAGTCGTCGCCACGGTTCGAGTGGGTGACGATCCGCAGCCGGGAGGGGACTTGGATGCCCAGTTCCAAGATGGCCCGGGCCGCATCGTGGTAAAGAACGTCGTCGAGCACCAGCAGCCCATCCGGGCGCTCCCGTGAGGCCGACCACAGATCGCGGAATCCCTGCCAGCCACTTCCGGTGAGCCGCGCTTCGGTATCCTGAACAACCAACCCCGGAGGCGCCGAGAGACCGTGGTGAGCCAGACGTTCGTTGAAAACACGTGAGGCATGCCGGTCGTCCGGTTCCGGAAATTCCGTTGGCGGCCCGGAGAATAGGCCGGCGATCCGGCGGCATCCGCTGCGAACAAGATGATCCACTCCTTCCTTGATCATCGCATCGTAGTCCACTTTCACGAGATGGCAGTCTGTTCCTCCGAGCACTGTCACACTATGCTTGGCGGCATGGGCGCGAATATCTTTTGGCACGTCGCCGATCGTCCAAACGACAGCCGTATAGCGCCCCCGCGCCATCCCGTCCCGCAAATCGTCCAAACTACCCGGGTCGGAATCCATTTGCAGATGCGTCACCGTTTTCCATCCGGCCTGAAGCAGATTCCGCTGGAGCAGCGGGGTGAAACGCAGGTGAAAATAGAGCGGTCGGGGATCAAATGCCACGTCGCGGCTGACCAAGGCGAGACGACCGTGCGCTTTCCGGTCGCAGACCAGAACGCCGATCCCTGAGACGCGGTTCACAAACCCATCGGCTTCCAACCCCAGCGTGGCATTGCGAAGAGTTACAACACTCACCCCGAAACGCTTGGCAAGCTCCGCCTCGGACGGAAGGCACTCGCCCGGCTTCCGCTTTGAGAGGATTTCCTGCCGCAACTCGCCGTAAATTTCTTCGTGAAGGCGCTTTTTCATTTGACGCCTCAATGGAATACTAATAGCTAGCTAAAAGCAATAAGTTTTTCCGACATTCTTTTTGATCACCAACTTCACCTGATGAAATCCAAACCATCCCACCACTGCGCCGATATCTTCGGCGGCGAAATCCAATACTTCCGCCTCGAGGCCCGCTACTGGAAGCCGATCCTTCTCAAGTTCAAGGAGGCTGGGCTCAAAAACGTGACGACCTATGTTCAGTGGGCGACGCATCTCGTCGGCCCGCCGAGTGCGGATCATCCCGCCGGCGTCTTGGACTTTGAGGGCAGAACGAATCCGAGCCTCAATCTGCTCCACTTTCTGGATTTGGTGCAGGAACTCGGTCTCGAATTGAATTTTCGCTGCGGCCCATTTTGCTGCAATGAAATGATCCACGGGGCTTATCCGGAATGGTTGGTGATGGGAGATCCGAACATCATGTGTTGGGACTACCAGAACCGCACAACTCAGGGCTATTGGATCGGGAAGCGCGAGGGTTCACAGCCTTCCTACCTGCATCCCGAGTATCTCGATTGGTGCCGGAAGTGGATCACCGAGGTGGACAAGATCATTAAACCGCGTTTGAAATCCAACGGCGGTTTCATCACGATGGTGAACCTCGACAACGAGGTGAGCTACATCGTCCAGGACGGGATGCTGGCCTCCGATTACAACCCGGTGAATGTCGGGCGTGGTGGCTTCTATCACCAGTTTCTGACCGAGAAATACGGGTCCGCCGACGCACTTCCGTATCCCCAAAAATACGCAGCCATCGAGGACGTGCTCGCACCGCGCTCGGTGCCGGACGTCATCGGTGACGACTTTGCCTACTACGCCGATTGGTGTGACTTCAAGACCTGGGCGATGTCGAAATACATCGGGATCATCAGGGAAATGCATGAGGCTAACGGCGTGAAAGACGTAACCTTTATGACAAACTTCAACCCGCATCGCCCCGAGGGCGTGCCGACGCGTATGTCAGAGTTTGAGAAGGCCACCGGCCCTCTCGGCATAGCGGGTTACGATTTCTACCGCGGGGTTTTCATGAGCTACTCCGGCTATCAATCCATGGCCCGCGTGCTCAAGTTGATGAACGCGACGTTACGCTACACCTGGTCGGCAGAGTTCATGTCCGGCACGTGGATGAAGGTGCTCACGGGGCGTGTGTCCGACGACCACATGCGCTTCATGGCGCTCTGCGCACTGGCGCAGGGCTGCAAGGCGATCTCATGGTTCATGTTCCACGACCGCGATTGCTGGGGCGACGCCCCGGTGAGTTCTCACGGCCACGAGCGCCCCAGCCTCGCCGTGCTGAAGACGGTGAAAAAACTCGCCTGCGAGACCGTCAAAGGCTGGGACGATTTGGATCCCGCCACCGATCTTGCCATCATCTACGATCTGACCAGTCACACTCATTCGTATCTCGGCGATCCCTCGCCTTGCAATGACAACGCACTCTATGTTGGCGAGCCGGTGGTGGACGGTATTCTGTGCGGCAAGGCTTCGATGGAATACGAGGGGCTGTTCCGAGTAGTCGAACACACCGGACGCCAAGCGGCGGTAATCGATCCGCTCCATTCGGCGGCAAAGTTGACGCCGGAGGCGACGCCGTTTGCCATTCTTCCCGGATCACCCATCATTCACCGCGAAACAGCACGGGCACTGGAGCAGTATGTGGGCAAGGGCGGCAAACTGGTGGTCTCAGGCCCTTGGCCTGTCCGTAACGATCTCGGAGCCCCGATGGATTTCCTCGGCGGATTCCCGGAGGATACCGATCGCGCCATCGCGAAAGCCGGTGGAACAATTTGGTGGGTCGAGGAGGGCTTGGGGCGCGGCCTGCCGGAGGAGGATTGCCTGGAATCCATCGCATGGCTCGCGGCCATTCTCGATCAGGAAACGGCTCCGGCGCACGCGCACATGGAAGTGACCGAGGACGTCTCCTGGGTCGATTGGAACACCGGAAAAAACATGAAGTCGGAAGGCGGCCACCGCGTCTATGCGCAGCCCCGCAACCTCTGCAGCGCGATCCTCCACCAAGGACCGCAGGATCGGATTCTTTTTGCGCTCAACCACTATCCCGTTGCCGCCCGGGTCAAAATCACGTTGGCCGATTCCGTGGCAAAGAGCCTGATCGATCTCGACTCCGGGGCGACGATCCCGCTCGAAAGCGGCAGCGTCGAAATGGACCTCGATCGAAAATCAGCAAGCGTGTTCCGTGTTGTCTAATGGCTGGAATAAGCGCCATCCCCGTCGATCCCTCATTGGAGGCCGATCTGGTGATTCATGAATGCCAGGCGGGGTATGCTGCCGGGGGCGCGAAGTTCGCTGTCATCTCCTGCGGGCCTCCGGCCGCAAACGGCAATTTTGAAATCCAAGGGCCTGACCACCACCACACGCGATTCGCGTGCAACTTGACCTACGCAGGTCAGCAGTGGGGAAGGCATTGCTGGCGGGCGGATTTCTCGGGCTTTCAAGAGCTCGGCAAATGGCGGCTCTGGGCACACACGGGCTCCGGCTACGAGGCAGCCGTTGAGATAAGCATCCGGCCCGATCTCCATGCTGAACTCGCAGAAAAAGCTGCCAAGCATTTTCATCGGAAACGGTGCGGCGTCCTCTGCCACACGCACGATGGGGTGATCCGCAGCACGCGCCAGAAGGACTTTGGGAAGCCCATCAAAAATGTGGATGTCACCGGTGGCTGGCACGACGCTCACGACGACAACAAATGGATCTTCATGGCCTGGTCTGGCGTGGATGCGCTCTGTGAGACATGGGAAACCTTGCGCCCCGGCTGGTCTGGCGCCAATGAGCCGCTGCCGTTCCTTCTCGCCGAAGCATGGTGGGAGGTAGAGTGGTTTTTGAAAATGCAGAAAGAGGACGGCAGTTTCTACTATGCCGTTCTGGATTGGAAAAAGCGCCGCGATCCTGCCTCCGGGCGCTGGTTGATGTCACCGTGGGCCTACAACGGGTTTCACACTTACGACGTCCTCACCGAGGACGCACGATGGCTGCTCGATGAATGGCGTCCGGGCGGAGTCAACCGCCTGATGGGATTGAAGAGCCTCTGCCCGTCAACTCCGGAAATGTATTTTGCCCAGACCGCCGCCTGCATGGCCAAGTTTGCCGCACAGGTTGCCCCCTTCGACGGGGAACTCGCCCGGCGTGTGACGGCGGCTGTCAGGCGCACACTCGGCTGGCTCGCAAAGCAGACTCCCCTGCCCGCCCAATGGATCTATACGGAAGCCGCCATTGCCCAGGCTCATCTCGACTTGCACAAAGTCCATCCCAAGGGAGGACATTTGCGCGAGGCGGAAAAAGGACTGCGCGGGGTTCTGGCCCTGCAAAGCCCGGAAGGCTGGTTTCGTGCGGCACCCAACTTCGTGTGTCTGGAAGCCAATCCCTCCAAGACTGACGACCGCATTTTGATCGACACGCCCTTTGCCTATGTCATTCCGCTTCTGCGTTACTTGCGGGATCATCCCCGTGGCGGATTGGCGAAAGAAACACGTTCCTCGCTGGGTCGTTTCTTCCAGGGCCTCAAGGAGCAGATTCGGACAAGCGGGGCCTACGGGCAGATGCCCCAGTATCGCACGGATGGCGGCAAGCCAGGCGCTCTTCCTCCGGAGGCTCCCGGTGGACTCAACGCATGGTTCCTTGTGGCCGGTTATCTTTGCGCTCTCGGAGCTTCTATTTTAAAAGATGCGGAGCTTAGGACCATTGCCGAGCGCCAGGTGCAATGGGTGCTCGGCGTGAATCCATTTGCGATGAGTTACATGGCCGGGGTCGGCCGGCGGCATTCCACTAAAAAACCTCTCTTCGTTCATGAGGATGATCGTGATGTCTTATGGGGTATCGCCACCGGCATCCTGAGCGGGGGCGGAGCCGATTATGGCGGAGCCGGTGCCGGGAATGTCATTCGCGGCGGACTCAGTGAAATCGGTGGCTACGATGCCGCCTGTGAAGAAACCTGGTTGAACACCACGGCCTGGTTTATGTCGGTGACCTCACTGCTCGCTCAGAGCGGCGGTGCTAAAATGGAAAAAACACGATGAGGATTTCCTCCCAGGACAATGCGGACCGTCCCATGAGCGCACCTCCTGCCTCCGACATCCCGGCGGAACAACAATCCCCGGAGTTGGTGGCCTACTACGCCAACAAGCCGCTCATGTGGCGGAATATCGCGCTTATCGGGCTTTGCAACATCGGCTGGGGGGTTGTGGGCACAGTGGTCGTCCCGCTTACCGCGTTGCGCCTTCTGGAGTTGGGGCTGCGGGAAAACATCCAAGCCACCATGAACTCCGCGAACACTTATGCGCTCTCATTTCTGGTGATGTATTTTTCCTGGAAAAGCGATCACACCGTCAGCCCCATCGGACGCCGGAAGCCATTCCTTTTCCTTTCCGCCCCATTCATCATCGCCAGCATCGCCTTGTTTCCGGTTTTCGATGAGGCCCACCTGCTCTGGGTGCTCGTTGCGCTATATCTGACCAAGATGTTCTTCATGGACATCAAGGCCAGCACGTTCCCGCTGCTGAGCATTGATTGCGTGCCCAAGGTGGTTCTTGCCCGTGCAAATTCCGTTCTCACGGTTGCCGGTGGCCTGGCCGGATTCGTGGCGATGCGCTATGCAGGCGATCTGAATGAAATCGCGACCTGGGTGCCATTTGCACTGGGAGCGGGGATCATGACGTTTACCACGATTTGCGCCTGGTGGATCAAGGAGCCCCCGATTCGCTACCCGGCGAAAGAACCTTTCAAAATCTGGTCCACCTTCAAAGTCGCCGCCGAAGACAAACGCATCTTCTGGCTGATGGCCGGAGTGGCCATGATCAGCAGCTACACGGCCATGAATACCGCCTGGGTGTGGTTCTGGGCGAAAGAGACACTCCACCTCGAAAAGGGCGAAATCTTTCAGGCTCTCTCCTGGGCGGGGTTGCTCAACATGGTGCTGGCCTACCCCATCGGCTGGGTCATTGACCGCTTCGGGGGACTTCGGGTGGTCTTCCTTTTTTTTGCCGGACAGGTCGCCTGCTTTCTCTGGGTGCTGAACGTGCACGACAAGAGCGGACTCATTGTTCTTTCGCTCGCCACAACGTTGATCGCACCGCTTTACGCCGGTGCCGACATGATGATCTACAAATCCGCTCCACGGCAGGACATCGGTTCCTACACCTCAACCAACTCCTGCATCCGCAATTTTTACAACGCCACGCTCGGTCTGATTGCCGGTTGGTCGATTTTCGCCTTGGGTCACAATTTCGTTGTCGGGTTCTGCATCGGCATCGGCATGAGCACGGTTGGTCTCGTGATGTTCCTCATCCATCACCGGGTCATGACCCAAACACCAGCCGTCGAGGCGCGGGAACCTGTCACCAGTCTGCCAGCGAAGCCGTGAGAAGCCACAGACGCCTGTTCGCTTATGAAAATCACCAGCATCGAAAAGTCAAATGAGACCGGTATGACTTCGCGGGAAATCATCACCCGCTGCATCGAATTCCGCGAGCCGCCACGCATCGGGCTTCATTTTCTCACCGATCCTCTCAACGGAAAAATCTGGGACGAGACGGATTTCGCTTTTGCGAGCTACGCGACGGATCCCAAGTATCTGCCGCAGCCCGGTGTCACGGAATGGGTCACGGAATGGGGGGATACCCGCCAAACGATCAACACGGCTCTGGGCGAGGCGATCAGGTTTCCGCTCGGCGACGGCTGGCAACTTCTCGACAGCTACCAGTTTCCGGATTTCTCGGCCCCGTGGCGTTATCAGGGCATGAAGGAGAACGTGGCCCGCGCCCACGCCGGGGGAAAATACGTTTACGCTCCGATCCCCTCCTACATGCTTCAGCTCATCGATCTCCGGGGCATTGAGAATTGGTTCATGGACAACGCTGAATGCCAGAATGAACTTGCGGCGGTGCTCGACCAGATCACGCGGATCCGCCTGGCCATGATCGAGCATTATGCCGCCGCCGGGGTGGATGGCGTGATCACATGGGATGACATGGGCACCAACGCGACCCCTTTCGTCAGCCCCGCCACATTCCGCAGCCTCTACTTTCCCCGATACAAACAGACGATTGACGCCCTGCACCCAAGGGATGCACTTCATCCACCATTGCTGCGGGCATGTCCGCAGCTACATGGACATGTTCGTCGAGGCGGGATGTGATGTCCTACAGCTCGATCAGCCCGAACTCATGGGAATCGACTGGTTGGGAGAGCACTACGGCGGGCGCATCTGCTTCTGGAACCCCGTGGACATCCAGAAAACGGTGACGGCCGGCGATCTGGACGCCATCGAGGAGGAGGCGCACCACCAGATTTGGAAGCTCGGCAACCATGGGGGAGGCTTCATGGTCAAGGCCTACCAGCAGCCCGAGTCGATCGGCATGACTGAAGCCCAAGCCCAGCGGCAGTATGATGCCTTCAAACGCTACGCGAATTATCCGCTCATCCCCTATCAACATCAGCTACATCGCTGATCATGAATGTTCCGAGCGCGGCGGCGTAACCCACCCTGCCGATTATTATCCCGCCGCCACCAGATAATCCTGTCGACGGCAGGATTGCTGTGATCGCGTCTAGGGCGAACGTGGCCTCATGGCGAACGAGAGAGAACAAGAACCAGCGAGGCATCGCGGGTATTCTCTACCTTTCGCTCCAACAATTCAACTTTCGCGCCAACTTCGGCCACACGCGAAAAATGGGCGATAAAAATGGTGATATTCAGCGATTTCCCGCATTCCTTCCGGCGTGTGCGCTATTGTGCTTCCCCTGTGCGTGTTATGCAAGTGAAAAAAAGCGCCTTTTGCTCGGAAATGCACAAAAAGGAAATCCGTTGTCATGCTTTTGTCATGCGTTTTCCGGACGGTGCCGCCGTGTGCGCGGGGGGGAAAATCTGAAAATACTGCGGGGGTGGGACAGTCTTTGTCTCGTCGCTGTGATACACCCATGGGCATGAATGCGGAAATTCCGAAATCCTCTCGCCCGGTCGCGCCGGAACGGCTATACCGTCACGCCATGCAGTGGATCGCCCCGTCAGAGATGAACCCGGTATCGTGGAAGTGGAACGCCAGCTTCGTGTCGCCAGTAGCTGCATATCCGCATCCCGACGAAGTGCCGCTGCCTCGCTTGGGAGAGGAGTAGCCAACTTCAAAGTAATGGCCGCAACGGAAATAAAGACGACCGGGATTGCATCGTGGCCGCAAGAGGAGCGGCCGCGGGAACGGCTTTTGTCGAAGGGTGCCCAGGCGATGACGGATGCGGAGCTGGTCGCGATATTGATCCGGGTGGGATTCAAGGGCACGAACGCGGTCGAAATGGCTCGGCAGGTCTTGAAGCGGTTCGGCTCGCTTCGGGCGATGGTGGAGGCTCCGGTCATCGCCTTGCTTGAGGTAAAGGGGCTGAAGGGCGCGAAGGCGGCTCAGTTGATCGCGGCAGTGGAAATTGCCCGGCGCGTTTCGGTGCCTGCGAGTCGCGGCCAGTTGATTTTCAAAAGGACGGCGGCGGCGGCGGAGTATTTGCGGGAGCGGATGCGTGGGCTCGCGGAGGAACAGTTCCGCGTGCTGTATCTGAACCGGCGTAATGCCATGCTGGAGGATTCCCTGATCGCCCAGGGGTCCGTGGATGCCGTCCGGCCCTCTTTGCGGAATATTGTCGCACGGGCTTTGCAGGTGAACGCCTCGGCATTGATCGCCGCGCATAACCACCCGTCCGGGGCAGCAGAACCGAGCGAGTCGGATCGGATGCTGACACAGGATTTGATTGCCGCCTGCCGTCCCCTCGGGATCAAGGTGCTCGACCATGTCATCGTGGGCGAGGAGACGACTTTCAGCTTTGCCGACAGCGGAGTGCTGGATGAATTGGAATTGCTTTGCCTCGCTCCCGGCGAACTGCGGCAGCACACGAAACTTTCTCTGAAAAACTGACTGATATGGACGACGAACAACGCTTGGAAATTATCCGACTGCTGAAATCAAAGGAGGAGATCTCGCCCGAGTGGGCCCGCATCCTCTTCCCGCCGGAAAAACGCGAATACGAATTGGTTTATCACGGCAAGGAGCGCGAGGAGGACATCATTGCCAACACGCTGGCCGTCCCGCTCCAGAAGGTTCGCACATTCGGCAAGAATGGCGACGGGTGGCACAACAAGCTCATCTTCGGAGACAACCTTCAGGTGATGAAAAGTTTGTTGGAGATGAAACGGGCGGGAAAGCTGTGCAATGCGGATGGCACACCCGGCGTGAGACTCATTTACATCGACCCACCATTTGCAACGATGCAAGACTTTCAAGGTGCTGATGAGCAAAAAGCCTATCAGGATAAGATAGGGGGAGCTCGATTCGTAGAATTTTTGAGAAAACGCCTTGTTTTGATGCGTGAGCTTTTGACGCATGATGGTGCAATCTACGTCCATCTGGACTGGAAAAAAGCGCACTACATCAAGGTGGCAATGGACGAGATATTTGGAGAAAGCAATTTTCGCAACGAACTGATTTGGCACTACCCAGGCCGTGAGATGCACATAAACACGAAGTTCAACGCGAAGCACGAAACGATTCTCTTTTATGCGCGATCATCAACGACTTCAATCAACATGGCAAACGTCGCCGTGCCCTATGACAAAGTTGAGAGGCTAAAAGGGCTGAGAAGGAAGGTCCACCGTGATGCATCAGGCAAGGAGTGGGTATGGGAGACTCGAGGACAGGCCGCCGGTCAAGAGCCATACAAGCGCTACGTTGATGAAATTATTTCACAAGGCAGGCCGCTAAGCGACGTATGGTCGGATCTCCAGTTCCTACGTGGAAATCACCCCGAACGGACAGGATACCCGACGCAAAAACCAGCGGCCTTAGTTGAGCGCATTGTCCGCGCTTCCACGGGCGAAGGAGATTTGGTGATGGATGCATTTGGAGGATCTGGCACGACTTGCGCTGTTGCGGAGGCTAACAAGCGAAGGTGGATTGGCATCGATTGCGGAAAACTCGCCATTTATACGATTCAGAAACGCATGTTAAACTTGCAGACTGAGGTCGGGGAAACTTTGGTTCCATTGAAACCACGCCCGTTTGATCTCTACAATGCGGGACTCTACGATTTCAGCAAACTAAAGGAGTTATCTTGGGACGCGTGGCGGTTCTTTGCGCTCCAATTATTCCAGTGTCGGGACGAACCGCACAAAATTGGTGGAATCCAACTCGACGGCTACCTGAAAGGTTCAAGCGTTCTGGTATTCAACCACCAGAAACAGCCCGGCGTTCGGATCGACGAAGATTCCATTCAAAGCATGCATGAGGCACTTGGTTCAAAGGTCGGCAGCCGGATGTTTATCATCGCGCCCGCGCTGGTTTTCGATTTCCAGCAAGACTATCTGACGCTCGATGGGGTTCGCTACTTCGCCCTGCGGATCCCGTATTCGATCATCCACGAGCTTCACCAGCGCGAATTCGCCGCGCTCAAGCAGCCCGCCGATGAAATGGCGGTCAATGATACGGTGGATGCGGTGGGATTCGATTTTATCCGGTCACCCGAACTGGGTTATGTCGCTACAGTAGCCAAAGGGAAGAGCGGGAAGCCGGATGAAGGCGTCATCCGCATCAAGACATTCTGGAGCGAGGCCGCAGTCCGCGATACCGCCAAAAAAGCCAATCGGGAGACGTTATCCATGGTGATGCTCGATTTCGATTTCGATTCGGAATCCGACGTGTTCGACCTTGACGCGGTCTTTTATGCGGAGGCCATCCAAGGTGCGGGCTGGGAAGTCCGCTTTCCGCTCGAATCGGTCGGGGAGAAAGTCATGGTCGTATTCGTGGACATCTATGGCAACGAGGCGCGCGAAGTCATTCCGGCGGCCACTTTCGGATTCGGGAAAGCGAAGGCTGGGGCGAAGCCCGCGAAAAAAGCGGCCAAGCCAGCCAAGAAGCCACAGAAGAAATCGAGAAAGTAAGCCACCATGAGCACCAAAGGCGACAAACGCACATTTCGCAACGAGGACCTGATCCTCAAGGTCACGGAAGATATTGACCCGAAGAAGTGGGACGAGGGGAAGTATGAGGCATTTCTGGACGCGCTGTGTGGCATCAGGGAATACCAGAAGGAAGCCATCCGAACGACGCTCCGGTTTTTGCTTGGTGGCAAATACGCCAGCCTTCGCTCCCTTGCGAAGGAAAACTTTGAGGCCAACGAGGAGTTGCAGGAACGTTACGGATCATGGGCCGGGATGGAAAAACAGCTTCAGTTGCCCGATCAACTAGCCTGTTCGGTGGATCAGGCGACAGGGACTGGAAAGAGCTATGTGCTTTATGGCCTTGCCATGATTCTGTTGGCGGAAGGAGCGGTTGACCGCGTGCTCGTGCTCTGCCCATCGAACACAATCGAGGATGGGCTGATGAAAAAATTCAAAGAACTGGCTTCCAACAGCGAACTCCGCGACGCCTTGCCTGATAGCGCGAAGTTCAAAACGCCGAAGATCATCAACGCATCGGAAAGCATCGTGGATGGTTCGATTTGCGTGGAGAATTACCACGCGATTCTCGAAAATACGAAGTCATCCATACGGGAAAGCCTGAGAGGCAAGGGGGCGCGAGTGGCGGTCTTGAATGACGAGGCGCACCATGTCGCCAACGAAACTGGAGCGACCCCCAAACGGTGGAAAGAATTTTTGGAGGATGCCGAATACGGGTTCCGGATGACCGTCGGCGCGTCGGGCACATGCTACGTGGGCGACGATTATTTCACGGATGTTGTCCACCGGTATTCCCTGCGTCAGGCTATCGAGCAAAAGTTTGTCAAGACGGTGGAGTATGTGGACGAGCTCCCGCCCTCTGCAGAGAAGCCCGAGGAGAAGTGGCAGTTGGTTTACAACCGGCACGCAGACTGGAAGAAGAAGCTCAAATCCCGTAGCATCCGCCCGTTGACGATTGTCGTCACCAAAGGCATCCCCGACGCCGAGCGCGTCGCGGAGGAATTGCGGGATTTTCTACAGGAATGGGAAGGACTCACGGCGGACCAGGCGGCCGACAAGGTTCTTTGTGTCACGTCTGCAACCAAGCACCAACCGAACGTTGCAAAACTCAGAACGGTGGACAGCCCGGCGAGCAAGGTGGAATGGATCGTTTCTGTGTCGATGCTCAGTGAAGGCTGGGACGTAAAGAATGTCTTCCAGATCGTCCCGCACGAAGAGCGGGCGTTCAACAGCAAGCTTCTCATCGCCCAAGTGCTCGGCCGCGGCCTGCGACGACCCGATGGCTGGAACGGCGAGGAACCGGTCGTCACGGTGTTCAATCACGATTCCTGGTCAGGCCGGATCAAGCATCTGGTAAACGAAATATTGGAGATCGAGCGACGCCTGACCTCCACGGTAGACCCAGCCTCGCCGTATAATTTTGAGCTCCACAATCTCGACTACACCCGTGAAGAGGATACCACGACGTATGCGAAAAAAGGCGAATACAAGATTTTCGAAGACGGCTATGTCGATCTTCCAGCACAGGTGCAAGCGGAGGACGTGACGGTCGGGTTTCAGCGCGCGGTTTCCGGCGAGCACGTCAAATTCAAAACGAAGATCCAGCACAAAACATGGACGGTCGAGGAAGTTGCCGAGCAGATGTATCAGAAACTGAAGGCGATCGATGAGGAATCAAAAGATGACCCAACGGAGCGCACGAGTTACGCGAAGAAGTTTCCATTGGTGAAATGCGAAGAGATTGTCGCCGCGTCACTGAAACGGCTGAAAATCAAAGACGGGAAGATCACCGACGACAACCGGCAGAGGTTCTGGCAGGCCTTGGGCACGCTCCGGCGCAAAGCGGCAAAACGAGTGGTTTACAAATTGTCGCCCAAGGCACTTGTGGCCGTGAGCACTTCCACCCGACAAGTCGAGAGCTGTAGCGCCGCTGAGCTGAGGCGGGGCGCGAAGACCGTTTTCTATGTGCCCGGTTGCGAGAGCACTCTGGCGGACGAGCAAAAGGAATTCTTCCGCGAGGTGATCGACGAGGACGGAGATTTCGTTACCGGACGCGTCAAAATCTCGAAAAGCAGCCTTTTCAAGACGCCTGCGAATCTGGCCATCGTGGATGCGAAACCGGAACGAACGTTCCTGCGCGAACTCACGAACCCTGATACCGCACAAAAGATTGATGCATGGCTCAAGAGCACTCCGGTTGGCTTTTATTGGGTCGAGTATGCGTGGAAGAAGGGAAATACGGCCAAGCGCGGGCAGTTCAGCCCCGATTTTTTTATCAAGCAGGGCGATCAAATCTTTGTCGTTGAAATTAAAGGAGAAGAGGAGGTCGCGGATCCGTCTGCCGACAATGTCAAAAAGCACGAATACGCGACGAACCACTTCAATCGCCTCAACCGGTGGCTCGAAAAAGAGAAGATTCCGACCCGCTACCAGTTCAACATGATTTCTCCAACGAGCTTCAATGTGTTTTTTCAGCAGTTGCGTGATGGCGGGGCAGTTGGTTTTCGCTCAGACTTGGACGTGGCGATGACCAAGGCGGCAAAGGCAGCTAAATTATTTTCGGCTTAATTGCAGACGACGCAAAAACCCCGCTGCCGTTTCCAGCAGCGGGGCCACTTGCACTCCATCTACGAAATTATCAGCAATCCTTCAGGATCGCACAAATACCATCGAACTTGTCGCTGGGGATGGCGCGAACGGTGAGGAGGGCGGCGATCTTCCCGGATTTCTTGTCCCGGTAATGGATTTGGCCGACAACGCAGAGCAGGCCGCAGTCGGATTCAGCGATCAACTTCCGGCTCGCCTCGATCTCCCCGGCCAGCCGTTTCACTTGGCCCGGTGTCAGGGCGAGCCGCACCGGGGGAGTCCGAACCACGGGCGCGGGGGCTTTGGCGGAAGTTTTCATCCACATGGGCTCTGCATCGCCGTTTCAACGGCCCGTTGTTTCGATTCCAGTTCCCGATAGAGCCAGGTCTGCTCGGCGGCGGATTCGGCCTTGAGCACCTTTTCCTGTGCCGCAGCGACCTCCTGCTTTGCGGCATCAATCCGCGCCTGCCACCGGCGCGTGGCATCGGTCGGCTCAAACGCCTTCCTTGGATTGTGGGAACTGGTCACTTTCCGTCCTCCGGTGTCGGCGCGGCGGGCAGGAAAAACTCCGCGAGTTCCATCGGTGAAAATTCGCACTCCCGGCTCGTGGCGAGAAGCACACGCGATCCCGCCCGATCCATGGCATCAACCCATTTCTGGCATTCCTTCACGCGGGGGTCGCTATCGGCCCAGCACGTCGTTTTCTGCTCCTTCCGCAGTTCCTTCTCCTCCTCGAGCGCTTGGCTGACCTGATCGCACAGCGGCCTGAGCAATTGCCCGGCCTCGCTCGCGAGCTGTTTCATGCCATCGGCAAGCACGTTCCTCCTCGCCGCGTATCGCATCAGCGTCTGGTGCGTGTCAGCCAGGATCGCTACGCGTATCTCGTTCTCGATGCTCATGTCCGCCAGGAACGTGGCGCGGGCGGCTTTCTGGTGCTCGGCGATGCGCAGGGGCATCACGTTCGCCTCCCGCGCCTTCAACGCCTGCCAGGCAGTCTCCAGCACTTGGAGTTGCTCGATTTCGTCTTTGCCCAGCAGTGTGATGCCGCGCGTTTTCAACATGGTGTGGAGTTCAGTATTCATGAATTGTTTTTGGTTACAGAAGTGAAGTGTCGCCCTCGGGCCTCGTCAGCTTCTCAATCGTGCTGACCGGAAACAGGAACCCCTCACGCCCGTCGCCCAGGTTCTGCATTGCGGTCGGCTTAAGCTGACCGCGTGCCATCAACAGGGTGAGCGCGTTTCTGTGGATGCCTGAGCGACGGGCCAGCTGGTGCAGGCTCACGTAGCGGGGAAGGAGGTCGAGCGTGGAGGTCATGCCCCAGCTTCGGTGTCAACTGCGCGAGCAAAGGTTGTTACGTAACGACAATCCGGCCCGATCCCCCGCGCCTCGATTTCCGGCGATGATCCGATCCGCCACGGCCAAAACCCTGAAAATGCGCCATGCGCCATGTGCGCCATGTCAGGGGTAAAACTGCCGAATCGCTACACTGGAGCAAGAAAAGCCATCGTATCTCACTCTCCATTAGATTTTAACAGAAGTTTCTGCTCCATGGCGCACATGGCGCACACGGCGCAAATGAAACGGCAGTTCTTTCTCTCAGTGTAGCCGTTCGGCGATTTACCCCCTGACATGGCGCACATGGCGCACGGCGCAAAATCCGGTGCCATTCTTGGGCCGCCGAGGAAGCTTGATCCCGGAAATGTCGGCATGAAAATCCCTCCGCGCCGGGAAATCGAAGCGAGTCGGCTCAGAGTTCGGGGGACGGCGCTTCCCGGGCGGCGGTCGAGACGGTCCCCTGGGAACCTGGTAGCGTCGGGGCACAAGGGAGTCATTCGGGCTGACACCCTTTCCGGCAAAAGCAGGGAGTCGGTAATTCCGACACCCCATCTACAAAAAGATTACCGTAGCCAATTCCGACGTTAATCCTCGCGCCGGGATACCGGTTCGGGTGGCCGCCGTTCAAATTGCCGAGGCACTTTGGCTCACCGGGGCGAACCGACAAACGGGGCCACGACTCAGGACAGGCCGAGGACGGCTAGGATCGCAAAGGCAATGAGCGGGAGGATCATGGTGCATTCGCGCCACCGGGTTCAATGGGCAGGCGCTCAAATATCTGACATTCGCAAAGGGCAGGCGTTCAATCCCATGCGGTCAGAGGAAAACGCCGCCCCAACCCCGGCACAATCTTGCGCCAATCGTGCCACAAACCGGCGGCAGTTCCCAAACGGGGCGAAAACCGGCAAAAATCACACCGCCAAAACGGGGCGAAAATCGGCTCAAAAACCGCCCCCTGCGAGGTTGTGGCAACGCCTGCACAGCACCGCGCTCACAGTTTTAACGGGCTTGCTGAAACTTCGCCACAAGCCCCGCGCCGACGTTTTTTCCGCCACCCCTCACGCCGCCCGGATCGCCCCCGGCCACGTAAAGTAGATGTAAAGTTGAGGGGGTTACTTTACATCGAAAAGGGGGTTTTTGAGGGTTGAAAATCAGGCGTTTTTGCTGCGTAGGATGCTCATTATCAGGAACAAGCACAATCAGGTGGGTTGGTGGGGTGTCAGGAAAAATAGTGTAAAGCTGAAAAAACAGGTTCTCATGGAATTTGGGGGATGGTCGCTGTCCCCGTGGCCTAAGTCATTGATAGGTAATAGATTTCCTTGCTCAACTCGCCGTGTTTTTCACTCCGCCAGTTGACACGAGCGCGGGCGGACTCGATTTCGAGGCGGCAATGGTTGTGTCGCTCCCGGTTTTCAGGCAACGTTCGGACGCGGTGAACAAAGTTTCCAAGAATCCTCGGGGTAGGACACTCTTTGACCGGGTTGATGAGCCAGGATGCGCCAAATAGATGCCGACTCTCTCCAAATCAAAGATCATCGCCTTCCGCCAGTGCCCGAAGCGGCTGTGGCTCGAAGTCCATCGGCCCGAACTCCGGCAGGATTCACCGGCCACCCAGGCAAGTTTCCAAGTCGGATACCAAGTCGGGGATATCGCGAGGCGGATTTACGACCCATTTGAAGCGGGCGTTTGCATCGACGTGACCAAGGATGGCTTCCCGGCCGCATTCAAACAAAGCGCGCGCCTTCTCGCAGAGGGGGCACGTCCGGTTTTCGAAGCCGGTTTCAAGAGTGACGGGACTATTGCATTCGCCGATGTGATGATTCCCGTTGTCGAAGGGGAGTGCCGGTCGTGGAAAATGGTCGAGGTCAAATCTTCCACCGGCGTGAAAGATTATCACCGGGATGATGTCGCGGTGCAGTCGTTTCTGGCGCGGGCGATGGGCGTGAATCTCTCTTCTGCTTGCGTGGCTCATATCGACAGCTCCTGGATTTATCCTGGCCGCGGCGACTACGTTGGTTTGCTGGCCGAGAGCGATTTGACCGGTGAGACGATTGAACGCGCCGGGGAAGTCTCGGCTTGGATCTCGGGTGCCCATAAAATTGCGGATTCAAACTTGGAACCAGAGATCGAGACAGGGGACCAATGCCACACCCCGTTCGAGTGCGGTTTCTGCGGATACTGCAACAGGGATAAGGTGCCTCCCGAATTTCCCGTGGACTGGCTCCCGCGTGTGACACCAAAACAACGCATTGCTTTCAAAACGGCAGGCGCGGAAGACCTGCGGGACGTGCCGGAACACCTGCTGAGTCAGAAACAGAGGCTCGTTCGCGACCACACGCTCCGAAATGAGGTCTTCTTTGACCGGGAGACCGCCAAAATGGCGATTAGCGGGAGCGGGTTCCCTGCGTATTTTCTGGATTTTGAGACAAGTAACCGGCCCGTTCCCATTTGGGCGGGCAACCGGCCGTATCAGCAGATCCCTTTCCAGTTCAGTCTCCACAAGTTGATGGATTCCCTTCTGCTGGAACACAGCCAATTTCTGGATCTCTCGGGTAATGATCCTTCCAGGCCATTTGCCGAGGCGGTGATCGATGCGTGTGGCGAGGTTGGTCCGGTCTTCGTTTACAATGCCAAGTTTGAGAAGCGGATCCTCCGCGAACTGGCGGCCCGCTTTCTTGACCTGAGCCCGGCACTGCATGAAATCATCAATCGAATCATCGACCTGCTCCCCGTGGCGGAGAAGTGTTTCTACGCCCCGAGCCAATGTGGAAGTTGGAGCATCAAAAGCGTCCTCCCGGCCGCCGTGCCAGAACTCTCATACAACGATCTTGAAGGTGTGCGAGATGGGGGCATGGCCGTGAACGCTTTCGCCGAGGCCATTGACCAGAAAACGACCGCTGAGCGAAAAGAGGAGCTCCGGGGGCAATTGTCCGAGTATTGCAAGCTCGACACCCTGGCAATGGTCGGGCTATGGAAGTGCTTCTTGGGTTTGAATAAGCCGGAGATCGCCCCACTGCCAGCCTCCCACAACTGAAAACCTATTTATGTTCACCTGGATTCCCATTCACGAAGAAACCGCCAAAAAACTCCTCGAATACAAAGATCGAAGCGAGGAACTGGTCGCGATTTTGGCCCGGATGAAAGAAAAGGGACTGCCCACCACAAAAATCACAGACAAAGGAGCAGACGGCAGTCAATTCCAGCTTATGGAGATTGATCCATTTACCTTCTTCGCCAATTTCAACAGGGGAACCACGGACAATAACCGGCAAGCACTCTGGCAGGTTTTGAAGGACGAGTGGCAACTAAAATCAGCGGTGCCGCAGGATTTTGACGGATTACCATTGGCCGCCACAATGAAATCGTGGCTAATGCCCTACGCGAATATGAGATCGTCAGAGCATGTGCCGCTCCTCTGGAGATTCTTCGAGCATATCATGTCACTCGTTGAGCCAGAGTCGATCGATGTTGATCTCATGCAACAATGCCTCAATCTTCCGGACGTTGCTCTGCCAATTCTTACGATGGGCATGTTTTGGGCGTGCCCTAATACATGGATCTCCACGGACAAAAAAAACCTTGGTTTTGCAGAGACCAAAGGAGTTTCGGACGAGCCGAGAACCGCAACCGAGTATTTAAAATGGCTCCCGAAAATCCGGGCCGTCATTGGTGGCGATGCTGTGGAGTTTTCCCAGCAGGCGCATTTGTGGGCCACGACGATACAGGACGACGGCGACTACGGCTCCCCCTTTGATAAAATGTTTATACCCGGACAAGCTGATCGAGTCTTAAATGTCTTTAAGCAAGCATTGGAGATTATCGCGGACGAACTGCCTGAACCAGATCGGCTAATTGCCGTTACTTTTGGCAATAGCAAACTGCCCATAGCTCAACTCGTATTGAATCTTGGCAGGTGGCCTGTGATATATTTTGAGCATAAGCCGGGCCCGATTATTCATATTGCTTTACCAAAAGGTCACCCGGAATTAACACGGCAAAATAGGACTGGAAATTGGGCTTCATTTTCAGAAGAAACATTTTTTGAGAAGTTCGAGGAACTGCAACCCGATTTCGACAAGGCTGTCCGCAATTCCTGTCGCCACTTTAGCGGTATGCGTGGCACCCCTTACAAGCGATTCCATCGCAAGGAACTCTATAATCTCATCGCCGATCTTGAAAGCCGGCCAACAATTTTACGGGAAGGTTTGGAAAGGATTCTTTCAAAAGCAACAGATAGTTTCAAAATGCGTCGCTATTGGATGATCTCACCGGGGATATCCGCAGAAAACTGGGCGCATTGGATCGATAATAATGTTACCACAATAGGTTGGAAAGAAATTGGCGACTTCAACCAGTACAAATCGCAGGAAGATTTTCAAAGTGCCCTTGAAGACCTCAATCCCGAAAAAAATGTGTCTGGAATGGCATTCATGCTCAATAATTTCGTGAGGGAGATCCCTCCCGGGGATATTGTCTTTGCAAAAATGGGTCGGTCCGAGGTTCTTGGGTGGGGAGTAGTCAGTGGCGCTTACTCGTATGCTGCGGACCAGATTGACAGTCCAATTGGCCCAAACCTGCTGCCCATGGAGTGGCAGGAACAGAAAGCCATAAAACTTCCCGAGGGAAAGCTGCTCCCTGTAAACCCTCTCACGGAAATAACAGGAGACAAGGAACTGCTGGAGATTCTCGCCAGAAACTATTCAGGAGTTCCTGGCCTAGTAGCAGACTCCGAAGAAGAAAGTGCCGACGATTCAGAGATCGGTTTGGTCAATGCATATGGAGTCGAAGAGGCGTTGTCTGAGTTATTCATGGAACGCGAGGAGTTGGAGCACATACTGGAGCAGCTCAGACGGAAGAAAAACATCATCCTTCAAGGTGCTCCGGGCGTAGGCAAAACCTTCATCGCCCGGCGACTTGCCTGGCTGCAAATGGGGGTGAAAGACGACTCCGCTGTCGAAATGGTTCAATTTCACCAGTCCTATACATACGAGGATTTCGTACAAGGACTGAGACCGACAAAGGATGGACACTTTGCTGTGAAGGACGGTTGCTTTTATCGGCTCTGCCGGCGAGCCCTAGCCAACCCCGCCCAGGATTTCTTCCTCGCCATTGATGAGATCAATCGAGGCAACCTCAGCAAGATCCTGGGAGAGTTGATGATGTTAATCGAGACGGACAAACGTGGGCAGACCCTGACGCTCGCCTACAGCGAAGAGCCCTTCACTGTGCCTGCAAACATCCACCTGATAGGCACCATGAATACTGCGGACCGATCGCTTTCCCTTGTTGATTACGCACTGCGCCGCCGCTTCGCTTTTTTAACTCTCAATCCGGGTTTCGGGACAGACGCGTTTGCTGCACACCTGTCGCGTTATGGAGTCACTCCAGTGCAAATCAATTATATCCGCGCACAAATGGCAGCGCTCAACAACGAAATCGTCATCGATGAGGCGAATCTTGGGGTAGGCTATCGGATCGGACACAGTTTCTTCACACCCGTGTCCGCGGTGACAGACTTTCGGAAGTGGTATCAGTCGATCGTGAATTACGAGATATTGCCACTTCTGGAAGAATACTGGATCGATGTTCCCGACAAAGTAGTAACATTCCGGGCAAGCCTCGTAAAAAACATTCCCTGATGGCGATGGCGATTCCCATCGCGAATCTTTACTACCTGCTCGCTTACGCATGGGATCATAGTCTCAGCGAAGCGGAGTTAGTGCCCATTGACGCTGAATTGTGTCCTGATCTCAATAATTTCTTCGCTACAGTCCTCGATAGCGCTGCACATCGTCTGGTTCGCCGGGGGCTGGATCAAACTTATATCGGCTTCGGGGAAGAAACCGCTCGTATACGCGGTCGAATCGACATCTCAGCCAGCGAGAAACAACTGAGCCGCACGCGCGGGAGGCTTATTTGCATTTATGACGATCTCAGCCCAGACGTTCTCCATAACCAGATCCTCAAGGCAACAATTCGCCTGCTTAGGAATGACCAACAAGTTAACAAGGAGTCCCGAAAACGCCTCGCGAAAACTTTGGACGTATTTCGAGATGTCAGCGACCTCCAGGTGACTCCTCATCACTTTCACCGGGTGCAACTTCACCGGAACAACCGTGCTTATCGTTTCATCATACACCTCTGCGAGTTGATCCATGATTCTCTTCTGCCAGACAGAGCAGAGGCAGGCACACGCCGCTTTCGGGATTTCACTCGGGATGAAAAGGTGATGCCCAAGGTGTTTGAGAACTTCATCCGGAATTTCGCCATCCGCCATCTCGCGGCATTAAAGATTTCGCCCATGCACATAAAATGGCATGCTACGAATTTTGGAGAGACGACTGAAGGTTATTTGCCGGGCATGATTACGGATGTGACTGTGGAATGGTCGGACCGAAAACTGATTCTCGATTGTAAATACTATCAGCAGGCCATGACTACGCACTACGACGCACTCAGGTTTGATTCCGGAAATCTCTACCAGCTCCATGCATACCTCACGAACAAAGCTGTGGAACCGGGTTGGGAGGATGTGGAGGGCATGTTGCTCTATCCCTCGAACGGATACAGTTTCGATCACACTTTCACCCTTCATGGTCATCATCGAATTCGGATTGCAACGGTCGATCTCCAGCAGCCATGGACGTCAATAGAGTCCGAGTTGCTTGAATTGTTTGGAAGAAATCAACCGGCAGCCAGGATGATAAATAATTAAAAATGTTTTATGGTAGGACACTCGTTGACCTACATGCTACTTTACAGTGTCAGGCGATATGAGAACTCTCACCCAGCCCGTCACCGCACGCAATCTCACCGCATGGTTTGTTTCCGTCCCTCCCGGGCAGCAAATCCCGGACTACACCGTCCTTGAAGAAGCGATGGAAAACCTGACCGGCCTTCTTCACGAAACAGGGAACGTCAACCAACTCCTGATCGAAAATCCAGGCGACCATGACCTCTTCATCCAGGCTGGGGATATCGTTAAAGGCGGCAGGCAGGATCGGACGCTCGGCGCGGACTTCATCGTTCCCGCAAAGTCAGGCAAGGTGCCGATTCCGGTTTTCTGCGTTGAGGCGGCCCGCTGGCACAAGCGGAAGAACGAACCCGACGCGCATTTTTCAAAATCCAGCGATTACGCATCTTCCAAGAAACTGCGTGCCGCGCTCCGCACGAGCAAGAGCCAAGGCGAAGTATGGGCCTCGGTGAAAGAGGAGCAGGAAAAGTTGAGCGAGTCCCTGGGTTCGGATGCGACCAGCGCCGAGTCGCCATCAAGCCTTCAACTCTCCTATGAGAAGCAGGCGGCTTCCTTGGACGAGTATCTTGCTGGCCTCGGGTCCGCCCTGTCCACTGACAGCGTTGGAGTCGTCTGGGCCATCAACGGTAAACTCAGCCACGCTGACATTTATGGCGGACCCGTTTTGTTCCGGAAGGTTTGGAAGAAACTCCTCCGTGCCGCGGCATTCGAGGCTATCGGCGAGCGGTCTGAACAGCCCGCGGAAGCGCTCCGTGACATTGCTGAGGTTTCTGCTTGGCTCGAAGAGGCCTCAGCAGCAGCCTCCGAAGATGAAAACCTTCCACCAAGGACTCGGCTCTCGACACGCCGGGCGAAAGCGCAGCTCCGCTTCGAGACTCGCGACACGTCCGTTGCCGATCCGATCCACCTCAGCATCCTCGCGCAATAAGGAACAATATGTGGATAGCAAGTAAATTCGGGTTTTTCAGTATTGTAAAAAAGGATGGTGGATGGCACGTCCGGGCACGGAACAAAACGGATCTATCGCTTCTGCAAAACGCGGTTGGCGGAGAGTTCGAAAAGTTGCTCGTGCATACCACCAGGGATGCCGACTACATCAGCCGAGTTTTCATCCCGGACTCCATCCCCGGCGCGCTTTTGGACATCATGCGGACGCTTGGTGATTCGGTGGACTATTCCAACTTCAAAAACCACATCCACGAGAATGCCGACCAGCAGAACAAGCTTACGGCGTATTCAAAGCTTTGGTCGCACATGCATGCTTATCAATGTGAACGGGAGGAGCAATGATAGCGATATTGCTGGAGAATGGGGACATAGAACGTCCAATACGTGCGGACAGCGGGGATGGGGTCATCGGGGATGCGATGGAAACTATCACGAAGGATCATCCCGATTACGCGAAAGAGTTTGAGGGTATCAACGCCCCACCGATTGATCTGCGTAAGGTGATAGTTGAACAATCATAGGCTCCGATGAGATTGATGACATGGAATTGTCGGGTTGGAGGATTTCGCAAGAAATCAGCCCACATTGCACCCTATCGGCCTGATGTTCTCGCCGTGCAGGAAGTTGAACCGCTTGACCGAGTCAAGGTTTTTGCGGGTGAGGTTCAACCGACCTTTCGAGACAGAGCACACTGCGAACAATATCCAACCAGATCAATTGGACTTTTTTCCTATACGCATACCAATGTGAAACCCGTTGATTATCCCGACCCAGCCTTCTCCTTTCGCAGATTCGAGGCATCCCATGAGTCACACTGCTTTCAATTGGTCGCGGTATGGACATACGCTACGAAAATCAGAAAGAATTTCTATCGGCAGGCCCACAAGGGTCTGACGGAGAACAGCGAATGGATTGGCAAAGTTCCAACCGTCATTATGGGTGATTTCAACCAGAATCTCTCATTTCGAGGCGACGGAATGAAAACATTGCTTGAGATCACCAATAGCATGGGGCTTGTCAGTGCCTACCACCACTTTTTCCACGAAGAATTTGGAAAGGAGACACGCCCCACACATTATCATCATGGCAAAGAAGAAAACCCTTTTCATCTCGACTACTGCTTCCTCCCGAAGGCATGGATTCCGATGATCGAGCGCGTTGAAGTTGGCACCTATTCCGAGTGGGGACAGATCAGCGACCATGTTCCATTGATCGTTGACCTAAGATTTCCATGAATGAACCGCCTCCCCAGCTCCTGCCGAAGCACCTGCAAGACTTCATTGCCAGTTGCACATGGACATTTGCAAAAACCTATGCCGACACATGGCCGCACGAATACATCGTGCGGGAAAAGGTTGATGAGGCCAGTTTTGTTGATCTCGTCTCACATATCCGTGCAAACGGATACGAAGCCAGGTTTTATGAGAAGTCGATCACCTATTTCGACCACGACGGCATGGTCTATTGGACTATGGGCTCTCCCATCGAGAAAACAACGATTGTGAACCGATGCAAGAACGATCAGACCTACGAATATCGACTGCAGCACGGGACGATGCCGGAAAATACAACAGAGTTGAAGAAGAAAGACGAAGCAGAGGCGCAAATCAGGGTGGACGAAATTCACAAAGCGATTTCACAGCCGTCCCACAGAGGAGCTGAAAAAGTTGAGGGTTTGATGGACGGGGACATTTAAACCTGCCACTTGGCAGGGTGTGAAAAAACAACCCCGCCCATCGGCATCCAAGTTCAGTGTTTTGCGACAACTCTGCA
>JAPLTF010000075.1:35233-59986 GCA_026398275.1 Verrucomicrobiota bacterium | reverse complement strand
GTTCCTGCCGAAAACGCGCAAGGGGGTAGGTCGGCACTACAAGCCCTTTTGAGGACTACCCCACTGTGTTTATGCGGGTCTGCGGGCCTCGGAGGGCTGAAAATAGCTGATTTTCGCCTCCAGTCCGCGAAGTGGGGCTAAAGATTCTCCGAAGCATTTGGACAAGCGATTCGATCCACCACCAATCCCTATTGTAGAAAAACCACCCTATGATTAATCCCCTGGTCGGCGTCTTTTACCACTGGCTCGGAGGTCTGGCCTCCGCAAGTTTTTACATTCCCTACCGCGGCGTCAAAAAGTGGTCGTGGGAAACCTACTGGCTTGTCGGCGGGTTCTTCAGTTGGATCCTTGCGCCGATGGCATTGGCGTCCCTGCTGGTGCCCGAGCTCTGGAAGTCCATCGCCGCCACGCCGGGATCAGCCCTTTTCTGGGCTTACTTCTTTGGCGTGATGTGGGGCATTGGGGGTCTCACCTTTGGCCTCACGATGCGTTATCTCGGAATCGCCCTCGGCGTGGCCGTGGCTTTGGGATTCTGTGCGGCCTTTGGCACGCTGGTCCCGCCGGTCTTTGCCGGAGAGTTTGGAAAAATCCTGACCACGGGTTCCGGGCAGATGATCCTCCTGGGCGTTCTAGCCTGCTTGGCCGGCATCGGCGTGAGCGGTCTGGCCGGGATGTCCAAGGAGAAGGAACTTTCGCCCGAGCAGAAGGCGGCGACGGTGAAGGAGTTCAATTTTAAGAAGGGGATGCTGGTTGCCACTTTCTCCGGGGTGATGAGCTCCTGTTTTGCCTACGGCCTGGCCGCCGGAAAGCCGCTGGGGGAGCTTTCCAGGGATGCACTTTTGCGCAACGGAGGAAGCGAACTTTGGCAGAATCTGCCCGTGCTGGTCATCGTTCTCTGGGGCGGGTTCACGACGAACTTTCTCTGGTGCGTCATCCTCAACATCAAAAACCGCTCCAGCTACGAATACCTGAACATGCGGTCGTCTGCGGTGGGCGAGGTCAGCGCAGCGGAAGGGGTCATGCTCTCCGCAGCGCCGGAAGAGTCCGTCGTGCAGGATGCCAGCGCCTCCAGCCACGGAGGACCTGCCGGACCCTCGTCTCACGCCGGCCCGGCCCCGCTGCTCCGCAATTACTTCTTCTCAGCACTCGCCGGCATCACATGGTATCTCCAGTTTTTCTTCTACAGCATGGGGCAGACAAAGATGGGGACCTACGAGTTCTCCAGCTGGACCCTGCACATGGCCAGCATCATCATCTTCAGCACGCTCTGGGGCATCGTCCTGCACGAGTGGAAGGGCACCAGCAAGCGCACCCATGTGCTCATCGGCATCGGGCTGGCTGTTCTGATCGGCTCCACCGTCATCGTTGGCTACGGCAATTATCTCGGTGCCCTCCCTGCTGCACACTGATACCGAAAGAGACACTTTTGGAATATCGAGCAGAGTGCGGTGGGCTTCGAATCGGGTTCGCGCACCGGGCTCAATTCGCCGAGGGATTTGATGTGAGCATCCGGCAGCAAGGTCTGAAAGCCGCCATTCTGCCGGGCTGGAAACCCCGCGTTCTCTCTTTGACTACCATTGGCGTCTGGCAAGGCCGGGCGTTGTTCCGAACAGCCGACGGTGCGCTGAGATGAACCGCCGGCTGCCTCCGAATCCCGCCGCGTATCCCGCCTCCTTGACCGTCAGGACTTTTTCCGAAAGCAGCTCCCTTCCACGATGCACGCGGGCCACGGAAAGCTCGTGGGCAACACTAGCTCGTGGGCAACACTTCGCGACCAGGTCCGGGCAAAGCGTCGCTCCAACATCCGGCGCGATATTCCGACATGTTTTGCAATATCGTTGACGCCCAAAGCCCGGTGGCAATTTGTCCAGATGAACTGGATGGCGGCATCCACAATCCCATCACAGGACACCGCCTCCCGGATGGGCCTGGCCTGGCCCATTTCCGTTTCGCCCAGGGCGAGCGCGATGGCCGTCAGCGCCAGAGCGGAAACCAGCAGGGAATTCCGCTCCGAATGCGCCCGGATCCGGTCAAAAGCCGCATTGAGCGCTTCGCGGTCCTGGATCAAACGCAGTTCTGGAGTTGTCGGAAAAACGTTATTGCTGCTCAATCTGTGCAGATAGGCTCCATTCACGCAAACCCAGCGCTCAACCCAGCCGACCGCCCGGTCGGGGCGGTAGCGATGCCAGGCTCCGGGTGGCAATAAAAGGACGATTCCCGGCTGTAGTGGCATGCGTCCCGTGGAAGCCGTTTGCACATGGCCCGCTCCTTGCTCAATCCATAGCAAGGTAAAATCCCCGAGCCGCCTTCCTGACTTTTGATTCAGTTGATATTCCGGAGGATGACCCGGGGTGGGATAGACGGCCGCAGGAGGATAAAGGATTCGGCCAAGGCTGGTTAAATACAATTCCCGGGCAATGTCGGTTGCCGCAACCTCCGGATAGGAAAATCCCTGCCAGTCTGACATGGATTCAGAATGTCCATGCTCATGGCGCAAAACAAGAATCATTTGTCGCAAAATAGTCATTTCAATAACTTGCCGGCACTTCATTTTGGCGTAGGATGATTTTCAGCGTCCCAATCAGCGCTTTTTTCCCTGCCACCAGATTATGAGCCAAGCAGCCCTCACCAAGAAGCCGGTGCATCTCGACTACTCGCTGACCGGCGAGAATGCGACGAAAGCCATTGAGCGGGGTCTCGCCGAGGCCGAGTGGTATCAGACGCCCGTTCCACGAGCCCGGCTTCGCGGGCTCCTTGAGCGCCGCAACGGGCCGGCCATCCGCGACACGCTGCTGTGGTTCGGTCTGCTCGGTCTGTCCGGGATGGGCACCATCGCCCTCTGGGGCACATGGTGGGCGGTGTTGCCCTACCTTGCCTATGCGGTGCTCTATGCGACGGCGTCCGATTCCCGCTGGCACGAAGCGAGCCATGGCACCGCCTTCAAGACGGATTGGATGAACAATCTCCTCTACGAGATCGCCTCGTTCATGGTCATGCGCGAGTCCGTGGTCTGGCGCTGGAGCCACACCCGGCACCACAGCGATACGATCATCGTGGGCCGCGACCCCGAGATTCAGGTCTCCCGTCCGCCGGATCTCCGCGCCCACGCCGCCAGTTTTTTCGCTCTCGGCGTCTATCGCGGGTATTTCCCAACGCTCCTCCTCCATGCGAGAGGGGAGATGACCGCCGGTGAGCGCACGTTCATCCCGGAGACCGAATTTCCAAAGATCTACCGGAACGCACGCATCATCCTCTGCCTTTACGCCGCCACCATTGCGCTGGCCGTCATCCTGGAGTCCTGGCTGCCGATTTTTCTGATCATTCTCCCGCACGTCTTCGGCACCTGGCTGATGATCATTCACAACACGACCCAGCATGCCGGTCTTGCGGAGAACGTCCTCGACCACCGGCTCAACTGCCGGACAGTTTACATGAACCCGATCAGCCGGTTCATTTACTGGAACATGAACTACCATGTGGAGCACCACATGTTCCCGCTCGTTCCCTACCATGCGCTGCCGCGTCTTCATGAGCAGGTGAAGGACGATTGCCCGCCGCCCTATCTGTCCATCCTGGCGGCGTGGCGCGAGATTCTGCCCACGATTCTGCGGCAGGTGAAAGACCCCGCCTATCACGTCAAACGACAGCTGCCTTCCCCGAAAGTTCGCGTCGCCGAGGGACTTCAAGCCGCCAGCGCGCTCCCGGACGCCGATGGTTGGCTGGAAATCTGCGCCGCAGCCGACCTCGGCCCGGCGGATGTGCTCCGCTTTGATCACGACAGAAAGACTTATGCGCTGATCCGCGATGAGGACGGCCGCCTTTACGCCACCGACGGCATCTGCACGCACGGCAACACGCACCTTGCGGACGGGCTGGTGAAGGAGGGGCAGATCGAGTGCCCGAAGCACAATGGGCGGTTTCAGATCGCGGACGGATCTCCTGCCCGCGCCCCGATCTGCCGGGGCCTGGCCACGTATCCCCTCGAGGAGCGCAAGGGCCGGCTCTGGCTCAACCCCGCCCGCGCGGGCGGTGCCGGTGCCCGGCAACAGAAAACCTACAAACTCCAAGTGGTCTCGAACCGCAGTGTGGCGACATTTATCAAGGAACTCATCCTCGAACCTGTGGATCCCGCCGAAAACGTCACCTTCACTCCCGGTGACTACCTCCAAATCGACATCCCGGCCTACGAAGAAATCCGCTTCCGCGATTTTGACATTCCGCAGCCCTACGGCGAGGTCTGGGAACGACAGCATGTTTTTGATCTCGTCGCCCGCAACCCGCAAGGCCCGAGCCGCAACAACTACTCGCTCGCCAGCAACCAGGCCACCGAGCGCGTGCTGCGCTTCAATGTCCGAATTGCCACGCCTCCCCCGGGCCAGGACTGCCCGCCCGGCATCGGCTCCAGCTACGTGTTTTCTCTCAAGCCGGGTGACCAGGTGACCGCCATCGGGCCATTCGGAGACTTTCACATCAAACCCACCCAGCGCGAAATGGTCTATATCGGCGGGGGCGCGGGCATGGCTCCGCTGCGCGCGCACCTCTCGCATCTTTTGGAAACCGAGCGCACCGCGCGCAAGGTGTCCTACTGGTATGGCGCCCGCTCGCGGCAGGAGATCTTTTACGAGGATGTCTTTCAGAATCTCGCGAAAGAGCATCCGAACTTCCGCTTTCACCTCGCGCTTTCATCCCCGCTCCCGGAGGACAACTGGACAGGCGATACCGGGTTCATCCACGAGGTTGTCCTGGAGAAGTATCTGGCCGATCACCAGAATCCCAAGGCGGTGGAATACTACCTCTGCGGTCCGCCAATGATGATCAAAGCCTGCACCAAAATGCTCGCCGCGCTCGGCGTGGCCCCGGAACAAATCGCTTACGACGAATTCTGACAGTCCTTTCCTTCGCATGCCAAGCTCCCTCAATGACGGATCTGCCAATGCGCCAAAACCGCGCATTTACCTCAATCTCGACAACCTCACCGACCTGCGGGTGGGCTCTCTCTTTCCTGCCGGGCTCGCGCGCAGTTGTTTTGCATCCGCTAAATCCCACCTTTGACTCTTATGAATTCCCACGAACGCATCCTCGCCACCCTCGACCGCCGCGCAGCAGACCGGACTCCGGTCGATGTCTGGCTGACTCCCGAAGTCCTCGAGAGCCTCAGCAAACATGTGGGGGAACCGGACGAATATGAACTTTACCGCAAATTGGGTGTGGACAAGATCGCCTGGGTTTTTCCCGGTTACGGGACTGAGAAATATGATCCCAACGTCAGCCAGGGGATCGACCCGTGGGGTGTTCCAACCGTTAATGTCCGATCCGGTTTGGCGACATACCAGGAGTATGGAACGCCGCCGCTTGGCGAGATGGCCAGCCCCGATGAGATCGACGAGCACCTCCTGTGGCCGGATCCCGAGCGCTTCAATTATGCCGCCGCCAAGGCCACGGCCGAACGCGCCCGCGCATTTGGTTTTGCCACGATCGGCCCCTGGCTGTCCCACTTCGAGATCTACTGCCACATGCGGGGCATGGAGAACGCGCTCATGGATACGATCGCGGAGCCCGAATTTCTGAATGCCACGCTCGACAGGATCGATGCCATCCAGACGGCGATGCTCGACCGCTTCCTGCGCGAACTCGGAGGCCTGATCGATCTGGTTTTCATCTCCGATGATATGGGCACGCAGGAAAGCCAGCTCATCTCCGTCGCCGCCTGGCAGGAGCACCTCCAGCCCCGGCTGGCCAAATGGTGCGGGCTGATCCACTCCCACGGGAAGAAGGTTCTCTTCCACACCGATGGTGCCGCCCGCGATTTCGTCCCGCACCTGATCGAATCCGGGGTCGATGTCCTCAACCCGATCCAGCACGTCTGCCCTGGGATGGAGCGCTCCTCCCTCAAGCGGGATTTCGGCGACAAAGTGATTTTCCACGGCGGGGTCGAAAACCAGCACGTCCTTCCGCATGGCACGACAGATGATGTGCGCAGGGAAGTCGTCACCTGCCTGGAAACACTCGGTGCCAACGGGGGCTACATCCCAAGCTCCTGCCACAATATCCAGGCCGGCACCCCGCCGGAAAATGTCATCACCATGATCGAGACCGTCCAGAACTGGACTCCTTGAAAGCCCTCCCCGGAGCGGTTGGTTCGGGGGACAACACTCCTCGTTTGTGAAACCGGGCAGAGTAAAATCAGGTCAGCGCGGCGTCCTGGGCCGGACAGGAATCCAGATTGGCTTCCTCTTCCTCACCGGGCTGGTTGTTTTGGCGGCCTGGGGCTGGTGGCGGTTCGTTCCCTCGCCGCTCCTGAAGCTTCTGCCGGCCCCGCATGTGGAAAAATACGAAATTGCCGGCCGGAGTCACAATGGATCGGTGATCGACCTGCAAGGCGGTTGCTTCAACGACGGCAAGCCCACCGAGATCGTGATCCGTTCGGTTCAGACGCCGGAGGGCTGGGAAGTTCCAGAAAACCTCACCATCCGCAATGGCCGGCTTCGGGGGGGAATCCGCATCATGGGGCTGGGAGCCAACGGGGAGGCTCCCTTAGTGCGGGAGTCCTCCCATCGGCCGGGCCATACGGGCCGCGCCCAGGCGGCTGCCCCGCGGGGGATCGTGCTGGAGGACCTGCAAATTGAGGCCGATCACAGAATCCCCCTCTACCTCGGCCCCGGGGTCACCGGGGTGAAGGTCAGGGATTGTGTATTCACGGGATCGTCCGCTTCCGTAACGCTCTACCTCGACGCGGAGAGCGCCAGAAACACGATTGAAAACTGCACCTTCGACGTGCGCGCGGGCCGCGAGGTGCTGGCCGTCGACGGCTCGGCAGAGAACACGATCGTCGGGAACCGGTTTGCGCGTGCCGCTTACGGCGGGATTTACCTCTACCGCAACTGCGGGGAGGGGGGAACTGTGCGGCATCAGACACCGCGGGAAAACCGGATCGAAAGGAACTTCTTTAACCTCTCAGGTCTGCGGCCGGCAAGCTACGGCGTTTGGCTGGGCTCCCGGCAGGGGAGGAGATCCTATTGTAAGGAGGATGCGGGCTACGATTTTGGAAGCAGCATCGATAACCGCGACTTTGCCGACGACAACACCGTGGCGGACAATCTCTTCGAACCGTCGTCCCCGCGGGCGATCCGGGATGACGGCGCACGAAACCGCATCGGCATCCGCTGAGCAATCCTGGCGCGAAGCAGAGGATTCCGACGGGGCTTCATCGGAGGCATGGCGGAGGACACCCATCCTCCGGAGCGTGAGCCGGATGCACAAGCCCTCGGGAACCGCCCCCGGACGGATTGCGCTTTCTGCTAAATCGGGAGGACATGCGGGCCGTGGAAGGCGGCGGCAATACCCACAGCGGTCTTGCCCCGCCTGAGCAACGCAGGCCAAGCCAAAAAGACACGCAACCCTCTGGGCGAGAGCAGAAAAGGCCGTCTGGCGGCGTTGCTCGCTCAGTTACAGCCCGCTGAGGGGATGTGCCTTCGCGAGCGCCTTGCCATCCGGCCTTTTCTACTCTCGCGCGGCTTTTCCTAATTATTTCACAGGTTCTAAAGCACGATTTCCTTGCGCCGGGCAGCGCCCCCCCTTGCCGCCCGCTGCTTTCTGCATGAAGATTTGGAAAAATGAACGCCGGCACACGCAACGCATTGAAGATGAAATCGGAGTCCACGAGAATATGAAGGCAGCCGTATTCAACGACAACGTGCCGTGGATCAAGGAGGGGCGGATTTTTGACAAGGTGTTTGCCGCCGGCCGCCGGGCAAGGCTCGCGGAAATCACCGACCTTTATCCGGAACAGATCACGTCCGCAAATTTCGAGGAACATGCCGGGAATCTGGCTGATTTGGAGGTGATTTTCTCGACCTGGGACATGCCGCGACTCACGGAGGAGCAGGTGCGCAGGATGCCTGCCCAGAATCGCCACCCGTGCGCCATAATTGCCATGGCCCCGGTGATTGTTCAGCATGTGGGAGGCTTCAGAGTTCGTGCATTCGCGGCTGTTGCGCCAGTATCCCGCCCCGGCCAGGAGGACTTGCCCGAGGGCGAACTCCGCGACGGGATTTCAGAGTTTGGTGGCGGCAAAAAGATTTCATCTAAACCATCGACCGGGCGCTGCTTTCGCGGGTATTTTCCGGCCCGATCCCCGCCTTGACAAGCGACTGCTCCATGCCGGTTCCAGCCCTCGATATGTTTTTTCACCGCCTGCAGGGTGGCATCGGCGGAGAGTTGGGAAAGAGAAGGCGCAATGCCGGTGGTGTGAAACCACGTGGCACCATCGAACGCGGCTTCCCGGCTATATTCCTTGGCAGCAGTGAGGCTGATCGAGGAATCACCTCGATCATACGTCACGTTGCCGGGACGCTGGTTGGCACCGTTTTCAAAAAAATACAGACCCAGGCGGCCATTCTTCGAGCGCACGATTGCGGAGGTGTCCACGCCCAGGCCGGCGAGGAATCCGACGCAGGCATCTGCGATCGGATTCTGCGGAAGGGCGGTCACAAACCGCGCCGAAGCGCCGAGTTGAGCCAGCGACGCCGCCACGTTTGCCTCGGCCCCGCCGAACGTAAGGTTCAGCGAGCCGGGCAGAACCTGACGAAGACGGAGAAAACCATCGGGCGCAAAGCGGCCCATCACTTGGCCAAATGTAACAACTGTTCTCATTGCTGGCGGGTGGACTTGATGATCTGAACTGCTTCCGCTGAAAGCGCGGTGATTTTACCCCAATCACCCGCTTTGATCAGTTCCTGAGGCGCAAGCTACGAACCACCAAGAGCGGCGATATTCTTGTCGGCGAGATACGTGGCCATGTTCTTCGCATTCACTCCACCGGCCAGGAGCGCCCGTGCCAGCGGCACCGCGTCCTTGGCGTCATCGATCATCAGGACCGCGACGATGCCGGTTTCTTGGATGGTTTTCGCTCATTCGGGATCGAAGGCAGAATTCATATGGCGCGGAGATTAAGCAGTGAGTTCCGGAAGGTCCAGCCAGCGGCGTTGTTCGCTGCTCTTCAGGCCGAATTCCGCAAGCTGCACCCCCTTGGCACCTTCGAGAAGGGTCCATCGGAATGGCTCATCCAGCGCGACGTGCCGGAGGAAAAGCTCCCATTGGATCTTGAACGCGTTGTCGTAAGTTTCCTGCTCGGGCACCTTGCTCCAGCCGTCAAAGAAGTTGATCGGTTGCGGCACGTCGGGATTCCAGGTCGGCCGCGGCGTGTTGCCGTAGTGCTGGATCCACACGTCGCGGAGTCCCACGATGGCGCTGCCCTTGGTTCCATCCACCTGCATGGTGAGAAGGTCGTCGCGGCGGACCCGCACGTTCCACGAGGAGTTGAAGTGGCAGACCACTCCGTTCTCGAGCTCGAATGTCGAGTAGGCGGAGTCGTCGGCGGTGCATTTGTAGGGTTTGCCCTGTTCGTCAATGCGCTCGGGAATGTGGGTTGAGGCCAGGCAGGACACGTGCTTCACCTCGCCGAACAGATTGTCGATGACGTAGCGCCAGTGGCAGAGCATGTCCACAACCATCCCGCCGCCGTCCTCCTTGCGGTAGTTCCAGCTCGGACGCTGGGGCGAAACGCTGTGGCCCTCGAAGACCCAGTAGCCGAACTCTCCGCGCACCGAGAGGATGTCGCCGAAGAAGCCGTTTTCTTTCAGGCGCATGAACTTGACGAGACCCGGGAGCCAGAGCTTGTCCTGGACGACCCCGTTCTTCACTCCGGCATCACGGCAGATTTTGTAAAGCGCATAGGCGTTTTCCGTCGTGATGGCGGTCGGCTTTTCGCAATAGACATGCTTGCCGGCTTCGGCTGCCTGCTTCACGGCGTCAAACCGGCGCAGCGTGCTCTGCGCATCAAAGTAAATCGTGTAGGCGGGATCCTTCATCACGCTGTCCAGATCGGTGGTCCATTTCTCGGCCGAGGTGCGGCCGCAGAGCTCCTTCAGCTTGATTTCATTGCGCCCCACCAACACGGGATCGGGCATGATGATTTCGGTCGGGCTGACCTTGACCCCGCCCTGTTTGATGATGGCGTCAATCGACCGGATGAGGTGCTGGTTTGTGCCCATGCGTCCGGTGACGCCGTTCATGATGATGCCGACTTTGTGGATTTTCATAAGTGGTGGTATTTGGAAAAAACTAGGCGGCGGGTTTTTCAGTGCATTGAGGCCGGGCGCCATCGGGCAGGGGCGGTGCCTCGACTCCGGCCTTGGGCAGGGTGCCGTCGAGCTCCTGGCGCCAATGGGCGACATCTCCCGCAGGGCCGTAGCAGTAGATCATCCGCAGGGGTGTTTCTCCGGTGTTGGTGAGCTGGTGAAAAACGCCGGGGGGGATGTAAACCATCTGGCCGCCGGTCACTGTGCGGCGCTCGGAACCAAGACACATTTCTCCGGTGCCTTCGATGACAAAATAGACTTCCTCCTGCTCCTGGTTGTGCCACGGAACCTGTCCGCCTTTCGGGTCCAGCGTGACATTTCCCATGCTGAAGTTTTTCGCCTGAATGGGAGCGACTCCCCCTGCGAGGTTTTGGGTTCTTCGCCGGGCGGGATACCGCCGGCCTTCGATTTGCGTGAGATCCGAGATGATCATAGGAGAAGTTTTCAGTGTTCAGAGGAGCGGACTCCGCCGAAAAAGGTGTAGTAGGGTTTGTTTTCGATGATGCGCTGGAGATAGAGGGCCAGCTCCCGGGCGTGGTAGTCGCCCCACATCGAGGACTCGCCGCGCGGGATCCGGCTGCCTTCGGGAATGTGGTCCCAGCCGTTTGGACGGTGATAAATCGAATGCAGGATGAGTCCCTGGTGCTCCGGATCAGTGGAAAGATAGGGCTCCGAGAGCACGGTGTCCGCAACCGTCAGCCCGGCCTGCCAGCAGCGGTCGCCTGAGGCGTCGCCTTTGCTTTGAAGATAGCGCCCGAGGCGCAGAAGCCCCTGTGCGGCGATGGCTGCTGCGGAACTATCCACCGGCTCGAAGTCGTTTTCGATCTGCGCCGGGCGGTTGAGATAATCCGGAATCCGGTGCAACTCGGGAGCGCCCGTATCCCAATAGGGAATGCCGTCGGCTGGAGTGTGCTCGATATAAAAATCACAGGCTGCAAGCGCCGGACGCAAAAGCATGCCCTCGACGGCATCCCGCCCGCCGAACGGTTCGAGGTCGGAATCTGTCAACGTGGCAATCCACTCGAGCTGTTCGGGATATCCGGCGATGATCCACGCCAGTCCTCGTGTCCAT
Source organism: Verrucomicrobiota bacterium (assembly GCA_026398275.1). Lineage (GTDB taxonomy): Bacteria > Verrucomicrobiota > Verrucomicrobiia > Chthoniobacterales > Terrimicrobiaceae > QYQL01. The sequence continues at coordinate 48,775 of JAPLTF010000075.1, read as the reverse complement.
GTGGTGAAAGGCGAGTAGCCCTGCTGGGAATTTGGGCAGCGGTAGTTGCCGTCGTCGGTATTGAAGATGCTTTCGTGGGCAACACGCCCGCGAAGATCGTAGGCGTCGCGGCCTTCGCCATAATACACGGCGAAATCAGCCGTGGTCTTTGCGTGATCCAGCAGACGTCGGAGGAGGCAGATCTTCGCATCCTTCTCGCCCATCAGGACATGGCCGAGTGCATGAGAAACCGCCAGGGCGCGCAGGGAACGGATGGTGTCGGCAAAGAGCGAGTGAGGGCCGTTGAAGGAGTAGATGTATCCGCCGCCGTCCGGAGTTTTTGTCCAGCGGGTTGCCTGGACGGCACCCGAGCACTTGAGGGCCAGCTCGTAGAAATCCTTCTCCCGCGCATCAAACGGAATCCGTTCCTCCACCATGAGGCGCAGCAGATTTCCGTAGGTGGAAACATTATTGAACCCGTGATCATGCACCCCGGTGTGCGTGATGTGGTGGGCCATGCGGTCGCGCGTGCGGTCTCGTCCGATTTTCAAAAACCGTTCATCCCCGGTGGCATCGTATTGCAGGATGGCCGAGCCATACACAAACCCCTGCGTCCACTCTGTCCAGCCGCGTGCGGTATAGCGCCCTCTGACAGTGAAGACCGGCGTCGCTGCGCCAGGCGTTTCGCACGCATCGATGGAAAGGATTTTCGGGGCGGAAGCCTCCCAAAGACCAGCCAGCTTTGAGGAAAGTTGCCGGGGAGCAAGATCGTGTCGTATGTGGATCATGGTTGGTTATAAGCGGCGGAGATGAAATCCGCCGTCGATGTTGACGACGTCTCCCGTGGAAAATGCAAAATGTCCGGCCAGAATCGATCCGACCGCACGGCCGACATCGGCGGGCTCGCCCCATCGTTTCTGTGGAACGATCCCGTCGGCCAAAAGCCTGTCGTATTTTTCCTTCACGCCGGATGTCATATCAGTGGCCATGATGCCCGGACGCAGTTCCATGACCTGGATACCTTCCGAGGCAAGGCGCACGGCCCAGAGTTGGGCGGCCATCGAGAGCCCGGCCTTGGAGATACAATACTCCCCCCGGTTGACCGAAGCCGTGTTCGCCGAAAGCGAGGTGACGAAAATCAGTTTGTAGCCCGTCGAGAGCCGGGACTGGCCGGGCTTGGAAAGCCAGTATCTCGCGGCCAGCTGGGAGAAAAAATACGGCCCTTTGAGGTTGACTCCGATGACTTCGTCGAAAACCTCTTCCGTGGCATCCACGATATCCGCCCGCACTCGCGGGGCAATCCCCGCATTGTTCACCAGGGCGTCGAGGTGGCCGAAGACTTCCAGTGTCTGATCAAAAAGGCGCTGCCGGGCAGCCGCGTTGCCCACATCACCGCCAACAATGCAGAACTTTTGATCCGGCGTGACCGCCAGACGGCGGCATTCCTCCGCGGTTTGTTCGGCGGCCTGCCTGTTGCTGGCATAATGCACCGCCACGCTGTAGCCCGCGGCGGCAAGGGATTCGGCCACTCCGCGGCCGAGACCGCGGCTGGAACCGGTAACAAGAACGACTGGTGTCATGCGCGCAAATCTACGCGAAAACAGAGAAGGCTGTTATCACAGCGACGGTCATTCCTAGCACAGAAACGACTTTCTTTTCGTCATATTGCTGATTTGCTATAAATATCATGAAAAATTACCGCCCCCTGCTTCTTCAGGAGATTGACGTCAGGCTTCCCGGCCTGCGGGTGCGAAGGCTGCGCATGAACCGCCATCTGCCGGAGGTGGACCAACTTGCCGAACACAGCCACTCCTTCACCCAGATCCTCTGCTACCTGAGCGGCAAGGGGATAATCACTGCGAACGGACGAACCTATGAGACAGGACCGGGGTCCGTCGCATTCCTTCCTCCTCACTGCCTGCATTCCTTCCGGGAAACTTCCGGCCGCCGGCCACTCTGCCTCGTTCTGGACTTGGATTGGAGGGGCGCGGTGAAGCACGGCTTTTTCCTTAACCGCCTGAGCCAGTCTCAGGCCGGAGACATCAAGAGGGAACTGGCCGCACTGGCGAAGGTTTCTGATCCCGGCCATGCCAGTTGCCGGCTGCTGGCCGCCGCAGGCATCCTTCGGATCCTGGACACCCAGCTTCGGGCCACGGGCGGTCTCCCCGCCCACCAGCGCGAAACTCCGGCCTTCGTCCGGAAATTTGAACGCCTCTTAAACCAGGGCGAAACTCCGTTGCCGGAAATAGCCGGGCTCGCCAGAAGCATGGGATACCAAACGGATTACCTGAACCGGATCTTTAAGCAGGCCACCGGGCAAACGCTCCGCGAATACCGGGACGCCCTGCTTCTCAAGAAGACCATCCGTCTACTGCGAGAAAAATCTCAGATCAAAGATGTATGTGCGCAGCTTGGCTTTCTGGATCAGAACTACTTTTCGCGGTGGTTCAAAAAACAAACCGGACTTCAGCCGAGCGTCTATGCGAATGCAAAGCCCTTGCCGCCCCGCTTTGTCAGCGCCCCAGATAGCGGTCGCGGCCTTTGACAAGAGCCTCGTTCTTGCGGTCGGCGATCGAGCGCTTGAGCATCCAAAACCCGCAGTCGGGGTGAACCCAGCCGATGCGGTCCGGTCCGGCTTTGCGGACGGCACGTTCGATCCGTGAGGCGACCTCATCGGCGGTTTCGACGTGGTTGACCTTGATGTCAATGACTCCGATGCCGAGCTTGATTTTCGGGTCGATGTCCGCGAGCGCGTCAAGATCGGCCTCGGGGCGGTGGGCGAGTTCGAGAACAAGATGGTCGGCATGGAGTCCGTTGAGGAAGTCGAGGAGCGGCTTCCATTCCCCGCGCTGGATGGTCTGTCCGCCGTAGTTTCCGAAGCAGAAATGCACAGCCTTTTCCACGGTGACCTGATCGAGGATGCGGTTGATTGCCGCCTGCGCGACGGGAGCGCCCTCCGGGCTTCCCGGGATATTCGCCTCATCGACCTGCACGCACGCGCAGGGCAGGTCGGCGACCTGGGCAGCCATCACGTCGGCAATCGCCATCGTGAGTTTTTCAAAATCCCCGTAGTGGTTGTCGAGGAGCGTCCGGGCCAGCATGTAGGGGCTCGTGAGCGTGAACTTGAAGTCGCCGCCCGCCACCGAGGCCGATCGGGCGCAATCCCCAGCAAGGTCGAGAACGCCTTCGCTGACCGGTCCCCGGACCACTCCGGCGGGCTTGCGGCGGAAACTCATCTCCTGCTTCGCGCGGAACGCCCTCGCGTCGGTGAGACCGACTGCCGTCGAGATTCCGCCCATCCGGGAAATAAAATATTCGATCATCCCGTTCGTGTCGGGGTGGTTGACGTCGAACCGGTAAAGCTCGCCGTCGGTCGGCAGGTCGATGCCGGCGCGGCGCTGGGTGGAAATAACGACCGATGTCGCGTCAAGGACTGCCTGCTCGCTCGGGAGAGCGGCCAGCCAGTCGATGGGTGAATACGATCCAACGGTTGTGGTCAGGATTTCGGGTGTGTTCGTTTTCATAAGATCTCTCTCGGGTTCCGGATCATTTGAGCGAGGGCATGGACGTCTTCCGGCCGGGCCTCGTAGGGCACAACCCCGCATCCCAGCGAGGTGTTCTCCCGTGATCGCGCCAGGCGAACCGCATCGGCTGCGGCCGATTCCAGAGCGCTGCGGTCCGGATTCAGGAGCATCGCGGCGGGAAGATTGATCCGCACGTGGATCCCGGGAAATTTCCGGGCGGCCTCCACAAACGCGCTCTGGTCGGTCTCGGACGGCGCGATCACATAACCGGGACCGGCAGCCATCAAATCCCGCGCGATCGGGGCCGCGTCCCCGCCGATGATGCACGGGGGATGCTCGCCGAAGATTTTCTCCGCTGCGGAAAAAAGGCCGGCCAACAACGGGGCTTCGATCCCGGCAAAAAGCCGCGCGGGAAGCAGGGGCGGCGTCACGCCGGATTGCCGCCGCTGGTGGCGCACAAACTGTCCAAGCGATTTGGGTCTTCGATATTCAAGGTCCCCCGCGGGTGATTGGTAGGCCTGCGCATGGACGACCGGCCCAGAGCGATCCTTGTCGAGCCGGCGTTCAATTATTACCATGCCGGTCAAAATACTCGGGATCGTGCTTGTCGCTACGGCGGCAGTCCTCAAAGAAGTTACGAAAAAGCAACCGAGGAGCACGCCCCGCAAAAGGAGGCGGCGAGATCCGGCTGCGCAAGTTCGTATCGAGTCCATTTGATGTGCTTTACAAGGGGTTTGAGCACTGGTAAGCATCACCGGATATAGAAGCGCGTGGTCCAACCAGTGGTCTAACCTTGCATGGTTTTCAGCATCAAGAACACGTAAAGCACTTATCTCAAACGTCCTCATAGCTCAAGTGGATAGAGCAGGGCTCTCCTAAAGCTCAGATGGTGGTTCGACTCCACCTGAGGACATTTTTCCGTTTGGTCAGGATGGCGTTTGCGGCCGGGGCAATGGGCGGACTGGCGAGGTGTTCAGCGCCCTGACGCGCTCATGGATTCCCGGAGCGATCTCCGGTTGTTTTTCGTAGGCAGCGGCAAACATTTCGAGGCGGGCGTCGATGTTGTCGACGAAGTGGAGGAGGGCGGCCTCCGGGGTTTTCGGCTCGATCGGGGATCCATATTGGAGCTCGCCGTGATGGGCGGCGACCAGATGGAGGAGATGCAGGCGGACGTCCTCCGATGATGGCGCGAGCGATTTCCATTCCTCGACCGGGAGTTTTCTCCAGAGGGAATTGATCAGCTCGATTCCGATGGTGATGTGGCCGAGGAGCTCGCCGCGGATTTCGCGGGGCATCTCGAAGCCGAGCTCGGGCGGGCACATTTCCCAGAGCTTTCCCGAATCGTGGAAGAGAACCCCGGTGAGCAGGAGGTCGCGGTTCAGATGGGGGTAGACCTCGCACAGGGCGGATGCGGCCCGCATCATCTGCGCGGTATGCCGGAGCAGGCCGCCGCGGTGCGCGTGGTGGTTGAACCGCGCCGCCGCCGCCCGCCGGAATCTCTCGCCGTGCTCCGCAAGAAAAATATCGCACAGGGCCTTGAGTCGAGGGTCCGCGATCCCGCCGGCAATTTCGCACAGGCAGGCGAAATCCCTTTGGATCGCTGCCGCCGTCTCCGGCGTTCCTTCAAACAGTTCCTGTGCCTCGTCCGCCTTGAGCGCCCGCATGCGCCAGCGACGGCCGTCGAGGCCGAATGCCCCATTGATCAGAAACTCGCCTTCGATCTCCACGCAGGCTCCGCGGTCGGTCTCCTCGCAGGAATCGAAAGCCGCGGTATCGGTCCAGGCCCGCAGGGTGAGGGCATCGGAGGAATCCCGAAGCTTGAGCTCCCAGAAGGGCTTGCCGTTTGCGGATTCCTTTTTGTTCAGCTCGTCCACCTGACCGCGGATCCGGCAGTTCAGCGGTCGGGGCCGGCAGTCCTGTCTCAGCTGGGAAATCGAGCGGCGGGGCATCTCTGGCATACCTCTGAGAATGGCTTTTTGCGGGGCGGTTTGTCGAGACCCGCTTGCCGGGGCAGAAATCCGCATCCGTCGCGGACAAGCGCCGGATTTTGCGCTATGCTCGCGGGTATGCCATCGCTTCGCATCGGGATTTTTGGGGCCTCCGGATTTGTCGGGACCACGCTGCGCGCGCTGGCGCTGCGCGGCGGCGACGAGGTGGTTTGTTTTTCGAGGAGCGAACGTCCGGGGTTCCGGGTTTATCGCGGGGCGGGGGACCTGTCCGGTTTGGATGCGGTCGTCAACCTGGCCGGGGAGCCGATCCTCGGGATCTGGACGGCGGCGCGGAAACAAAAAATCCTTGAGAGCCGGGTGAGTGGGACCGGCCGGATCGTCGAGGCGATCACGTCGGGAGGCTCGTCGGTGCGGACGCTTGTGAACGCGTCCGCGATCGGGTTTTACGGGGACACCGGAGAACGCCTGGTGGACGAGGGAGCCCCGCGCGGATCGGGCTTTTTGGCTGACACCTGCCAGGCCTGGGAGGCTGCTGCGTCCGGGGCGGTTTTATCCGGAGTGCGAGTGGTTCTCTTGCGGATCGGATTCGTCATCGGCAGCGGCGGGGCCATGGGGCTGATCCGGCCGGTTTTCCGCATGGGACTTGGGGGGCGCCTGGGGTCCGGCAAACAATGGATGAGCTGCGTCCATGTCGAGGATGTGGCCGGTATGATTCTTTGGGCGATCCACCAGGATGCCGTCTCGGGACCGGTGAACGCGGTGATGCCGGAGCCGGTGACCAATGCGGAGTTCACAAGAGCCGTGGCGGAAAGCGTCCGCAGGCCCGCGATATTTCCGGTGCCGGGGTTCGTCCTGAAAGCGGCTCTGGGAGAGCTTTCCCACGTGATGCTCGACAGCTCGCGTGTTTCCCCCGGCATCGCCCGGAAGGTCGGATATCCCTACCGGTTTCCCACGCTCTCCATGGCGCTCCAGGCGAGCTGAAAGTGCCGGGCGACCCGCGCCGCCACATACCCGAACCCCCGGATCTCCCCGAGGACCGCGTTCCTGCACATATGCCCGAACGTATCCGCCCCTTCGTCGCCGAAGGCGGCCGCATCCGGCGCATGTCCACGCCCCGCACTGTCCGGCACCACAACCAATGACCGGGGTTTCATGCGTGAACATTCACTGCGACCCGGTTGAGATGTCACCATAAAAACTCTGATCGAAGTCGGCGGAACTCTTGACGGCGTGGGCCCCGCAGGTTAGCCTGTGATGAATTAAATCATCACAACTATGCAAACGCTCACAATCCGGGATCTGCGGTATGATTTTGGCAAGGTGACCGCCTGGCTTGCCGATGGCGAGGAAATCGAGATCACCAAGCATGGCAAGCCCGTCGCGATGCTTTCGTTGCCCAGGCAAAAAAGGGCCCCGAAATTTGACGCGAAAAAACATCGGCGCTGGATGAAGGAAACCTGGGGAGACCGGGTGTTCTCTGCGGAAGAGGTCCGGAAAATGCGGGAAGCCGAACTGGGGGATATGAGTTGAACGCCTATCCCGACGCGTCGTTTCTGTGCGCTCTCTATCGCCCCCAGAACAACTCGGATCGTGCGGTGGCGTTCCGGAAAGCCATGAAGGAACCCCTGCACGTCACGCGACTGTTGCTCTGGGAATTCCGCCAGGCCTCACGGTTCCAGGCTTTCCGACACAGAAGGGACCCTGCAATGGGATATCCTATCGAGGAGGCGGAACGGATGAATGAAAAGCTTTCCGAGCACATGAACCAGGGGTTGGTTCAATTGGTGGATTGCGACCTCCCAAGCATCCTCATCACCAGTGAGCGGATCTCAAAACTGCGAACATTTGACGGCGGGCACCGCCGTTTTGACATCCTCCACGTTGCAACGGCGCTCGTGCTTGACGCCAGGGAATTCCTCTCTTTTGATGCCAACCAGATTTGTCTGGCCAACGCCGAGGGGCTCGCCACTCCATTAAAAAATCCGTCATGAACAAGAATTCAAAAGTCTTTGTAGCCGGCCACCGGGGGATGGCGGGGAGCGGGATTGTGCGGAGCCTGAAGGAGAAGGGTTATCACAATCTGCTGCTGCGGACGCGCGCGGAATTGAACCTCCTCGACAGGGGTGCGGTGAACGCATTTTTTGAGACCGAGCGTCCGGAGATCGTTTTGGATGCGGCCGCCCGGGTCGGGGGGATTGTCGCGAACTCCGAGAAGCCGGTCGAGTTCCTTGTCGAGAATCTCACGATCCAGAACAACGTGATCTGCGCGGCGGCTGAACATGGTGTGGAGAAGTTGCTGTTTCTCGGCAGTTCGTGCATCTATCCGAAGATGGCCCCGCAGCCGATCCCGGAGAGTGAGCTCCTCACGGGGCCGCTGGAGCCGACCAACGATGCCTATGCGCTCGCCAAAATCGCCGGCATCAAGCTCTGTCAGGCTTATGCAAAGGAATACGGGAAGAACTTCATTTCCGCGATGCCGACGAACCTCTACGGCCCGAACGACAACTTTGATCTTCGCACCTCGCACGTGCTGCCGGCATTGATCCGGAAAGCCCACGAGGCGAAGGCCGGCGGAGTCGCAGAAGTTCCGGTCTGGGGGAGCGGAAATCCGCGCCGGGAATTCCTGCACGTCGATGACCTGGCGGACGCGTGCGTTTTCCTTCTCGAAAACTACGACTCGCCCGAGATCATCAACATCGGCTGCGGGGAGGACATCACGATCCGCGAGCTGGCGGAGACCGTCTGCGAGGTGGTGGGATACACGGGGGCGTTGGTCTTTGATCCGTCGAAGCCCGACGGCACACCGCGCAAACTGCTCGACATGCAGAAGCTGTTCAGCCTCGGCTGGCGTCCGAAAATCTCCCTGCGGGACGGCATTCGGAACGCCTACGAATGGTTTTTGGGATCGGGGAAAAACTCCGCCTGACGAGGCCGGATGGTCACTTTGCTTGCAGCTCCATGCTTCTGAGAAGGCTCCCGAAGACAGTTACGCTTTCAACCACGGCCGCCAGGAAGGAGGCGCCCCATCAAGGGAGATCCTCCAGGATGATCTCGTGGGTATTTCCGGCCTTCGATTCCGTGATTATTGCCTTGCCGGTGCTCTCGTCGACCCGCATTTCAGCGATCTCGTAAAATCCCAGCTTTCCATTTCCGTCCTTCTTCACATCGATCACCTCGCAGTCGAATTTCTGGGGGATCTGGGGATTGCTCCCGGTGCCGGTGCCCGGCCGATTCATAAAGACATAGATCCTCGCCGCCTTTTTCGGGCATCCGCCTCCGGTTTCTGCCGGGTTGTTTTTGAATTTATCCCCGAGGGTTCTTCCGCCCATCATTCGAAGGATGCAGTTCTCATCGAAAGGACGGGTTTTGTTCGGATCGACTCCGACGGACTCCCCCCACAATCCCTCCGCGTCCCAGCAAAGCAGAGTGGAGCCGGTTGCTGGCAACACGGTGTTATCCATCTTGGGTGGCGTGGAAAACTCATTGGGAAGCCTTTCGACCAGACCGGCGTCCAAGAGGGGATTCCCGGCCTTTCCGGGCTTGATCAGGATCAGCTCATTGGGTTTGGGATTGCCGGGGTTTTTGGGGTCCCCCTTGAGAAACGGGTAGATTGTGTCGAATGGGTTGGGGGTGACGTCTTCGCCTTTCTCATTCTTGCCGCAGGGTGTTTTCGTAATGACCTTGGTGATGCAAGCCCAGCCCCCTGTTTTCATTAACCTTTGCAGGTTATCACGCAGGAAAACCGCCTGCTCTTCGCCTTTTGGGCTCAACCCGTGCAGGGTGACGGTCAGATCCCCCGAAGACGTGGAGTATGTCGGCCAGTCAGGAACGATCATTTTCCATCCCTTGAGACCTTCATGGTTTTTGTCTGTGACTTTGATCCAATTATCAAGGTCCTCGCCATGTCGCACGACGACGATGACCTGTTGCGGCGGTGGCATGGGCTCCCCGGTCTGAGAGAATGCCGACTGGATCGAGGCAAGCAGTACGGTGGCGGCAACCAGGCGGGACAGTGTTGTTTTCATAGGAGAAATGGTGGAATGAGGCCGTGGCCGCGAACCTACGCCCTGGCTGTGGCAGAATCAACCAGCTGTTTTGCCGGAGCCAAATTTCCGGCTGATTTTTTCACAAGAATCTTGCATCAATCCCAAGGGCGGATTGTTTAGCGGGATGGACCTCACGCCCGTCACGATTCTCACCGGCTTTCTCGGAGCCGGGAAGACCACGCTTCTCAACCGCATCCTCACCGAGGAGCACGGGCTGCGGATCGCCGTCATCGAAAATGAGTTCGGCGAGGTCGGGATCGACCACGAGCTGGTGATCAACGCCGACGAGGAGATCTTCGAGATGAACAACGGGTGCATCTGCTGCACCGTGCGCGGCGACCTGATCCGGATCCTTGGCAACCTCATGAAGCGCCGCGAAAAGTTTGATCACATCCTCATCGAGACGACCGGCCTCGCCGATCCGGGGCCGGTCGTGCAGACATTTTTTGCGGACGACGAGATGAAGGAGAAGCTGTTTGTCAACGCGGTGGTGACGCTCGTGGATGCGAAGCACATCCTCCTGCACCTCGGCGACAGCGACGAGGCCCGCGAGCAGATCGCGTTCGCGGATGTCGTCCTGCTCAACAAGTGCGACCTTGTCTCGAAGGAGGACCTGGACAAGCTGGAGAAGCGGATCCGCTCGATGAACGCGCTGGCAAAGATCCACCGGACGACGAATGCCGGGATCGAGATTGAAAAGGTGATGGATGTTGGCGGGTTCAACCTCGATCACGCGATGGAGGTCAATCCCCATTTCCTGGATGAGGGGCATCATCACCACCATGACAACCATGTGACCAGCGTGGGGATCGAAGCCGACGGGGACTGCGATGGAAAGAAGCTCAACGAGTGGCTGAGCACGACCGTGCGCGAGCAGGGGATCGATATTTTCCGCATGAAGGGAGTCTTTGCAATCAAGGGTGGGCCGGACCGGATTATTTTTCAGGGAGTCCACATGATCATGGATGCGGCGAACGGCGGGCCATGGGGAGACCGTCCACGGCGGAATGTCCTCGTCTTCATCGGCCGCAATCTCGACCGCGCCGCCCTCAACTCCGGATTCCGCGCCTGCCTCGCATGAAACAGTTCGCTGCCGTCACCGCTGATGACAACATTATCAGTCTGGCCTGGGGCGGGGACTCGCTCGCCGCGACGCCCTCGACCGGCGAGATCCTGATCCTTGATGCTGCGAGCCGGGAGGTTTCCCCGCTTGGTGGACATGGGCTCGGGAACGGTGATTCCGCCTGGTTCCATGGCTCGCTCGCGACCTGCGGATACGATGGAAAGATCCGGTGGGACGGGCGCGAGGTCCACGCCGGACGCGGAATCATCGAGCGGGTGAAGGCGAGCGCGGATGGGGATTTTCTCGGGGCAGGCCAGGGCAAGGCGCTGCTGGTTTTTGATCGCGAGGGAAGCGCTGCGCCAGGACTCGCCGGGCTTCCTGCGTCGATTGCGGATTTTGCCTGGGATCCGACCGACTCTTCAAAGGTCGCCGTCGTCGGAGCAGGCGGTGCGAGGATGTGGAAATTCGGTGAGGGCGAGCCGTTCGCGCGGTTCGACTGGGGTGGCGCGAGCCTGAGGGGCGAGTGGAGTCCGTGCGGTCGCTGGTTGGTGACCGCCGACCAGACCGCGAGCGTGCATATCTACGATTTTACGCGGGACTATCCGCTGCACATCCAGGGCTACGAGACCAAGGTGCGGGCGATGGCGTTTTCCGCCGATGGCAAGCGGCTCGCGACCGGGGGAGGGCCGATCATCACGATCTGGCCATGCACGGGAAAAAAGGGGCCCGAAGGAGTCACTCCGATCCAGCTCGACGGGCACGATGGCGAGGTGGTGGCAGCCGCATTTTCGCCAAAGACCGGACAGCTCGCCACCGGCGACGGAACCGGCATGGTCCTGATTTTCACATTTCAAGGCGACAGGGTCCTGCGCAAACGGCTGCGCCTCGACGCCGGGATCAGCGCGCTTGCGTGGCATCCGGAAAATGACTGGCTGGCCATCGGCAGGGAGGATGGAGCGGTGTCCATTCTCTCCCTAGAATCCTGAGCATGGACGCCATTCAAAAGACCCTGAAGAAGACGTTTGGATACGACGAGTTTCGTCCGCTCCAGCGCGAGATCATCGAGGCTTCACTGGCCGGGCGGGACACGTTTGCGTTGTTGCCCACCGGCGGGGGAAAATCCCTCTGCTTTCAGTTGCCCGCATTGCTGCGCGAGGGGCTGACGGTTGTGGTATCGCCGTTGATCGCCCTGATGAAAGATCAGGTGGATCAGCTCGAAGCGGCCGGGGTGGCGGCGACATTTCTGAATTCCTCGCTGAAGGTTGCCGAGTCGAAATCCCGCCTGCGCGGGCTGCACGAGGGGAAATTCCGCCTGCTCTACGCCGCTCCTGAGCGGCTCATGCTCGACAACTGGCAGGAGAACCTGCGCGTCTGGAATGTGACCGCCCTGGCGATTGATGAAGCACACTGCATCTCGGAGTGGGGGCACGATTTTCGCCCGGAATACCGCCAGCTTGAACGCCTGCGGACACTGCTGCCGGATGTGCCGGTGACGGCGCTCACTGCGACCGCCACCGGGCGGGTGCGCGAGGATATTGTCCGGCATCTCAAGCTCCGCGATCCTGCGGTTTTTGTCGCGAGCTTCAACCGTCCGAACCTCTCTTATCGGGTCATTCCCAAGGACCAGGGGGTGAAGCAGCTTGCCGAGTTTGTCGGCAGGCGTCCGATGGATGGCGGGATCGTCTATTGCGCGACGCGTGCGACTGCGGACCGGTTGGCAGAGAGCCTGAGCGACCGGGGGTTCCCGGCCCGCCCTTACCATGCGGGGCTCACAGCCGACGAGCGAGCGACGAATCAAGAGCTGTTTCTGAGGGATGAAGTCCGGATCATCTGCGCGACCATCGCGTTCGGCATGGGGATCAACAAGCCGAACGTGCGGTGGGTCATCCACCACAACCTGCCAAAAAACATCGAGGGATATTACCAGGAGACCGGCCGGGCCGGCCGCGACGGGCTGCCGGCGGATTGCCTGTTGCTTTTCAACCCTGGAGACGCGGCGAAGCAGACGCATTTCATCGAGGAGATGAGCAGTGCGAAGGAGCAGCAGATCGCCCGCGAGCAGCTCCGGCTGATGATGCACTACGCGGAGTGCCCCTCATGCCGCCGCCGCGAGCTGCTCAAATATTTCGGCGAGGAATATCCCACGCCGACGTGTGAGTCCTGCGACAACTGCCTCGAACCCCGCGAGTCCTACAACGCCACGACCAATGCACAGAAGCTGCTCTCCTGCGTTTATCGCGTAAGGGAGGGCGGGCGGTTCGGCGTCGGGCTGAACCACCTCATCGAGATCCTCACCGGGGCTGACACCGAAAAGATCCGCCGCTGGCGGCATGACCAGCTCAGCACCTACGGGGTCGGCCGCGATCTCAGCCGTCCGGAATGGGCGTCCATCGGCCGAGAGCTGATCCGTATGGGACTGATCGAGCAGGAAAAGGGCGAGTTTCCCACCATCGCGCTGACCGAGGAGGGAGTCGATGTGCTCAAATCCCGGCGCATCATCATGCTGACGAAATCGATGGTGAAGAAAAAAGCGCCCGTGGTCCGCGCGGGCGAGATCGCGTGCGACGAGACGCTGTTCGACCGGCTCCGCAAGCTCCGGAAAAAGCTGGCCGACGAGCGCGGGGTCCCCGCCTACGTCATCTTCGGCGACAACACGCTGCGCCTCATGGCGCGGGAATATCCGCAACAGTTTGACGACCTCCGCGGGATCAGCGGCATCGGGGAAAAGAAGATGGCCGAATTCGGGGAGGCGTTCGCCGCCGAGGTCAGATCGTATCTTGCGACCTATCCGAAGGTGAAATTCTAAGGATCACTAAAATATGAAGCAACAGGGCAACTTTTCTAAGAACCTGTGAAATAATTAGGAAAAAGCCGCGTTGCTGAGGATTTTTGGCTTGGCCAAGGCACGAAGGCGGCGGCAATACCCACAGCGGTGTTGCCGATGCTTCGCATCGCCCTCCGGGCTGCCTGCGGCAGGCTGT
>JAPLTF010000075.1:0-35150 GCA_026398275.1 Verrucomicrobiota bacterium | reverse complement strand
CTCTGGGCGAGAGCAGAAAAGGCCGTCTGGCGGCGTTGCTCGCTCAGTTACAGCCCGCTGAGGGGATGCGCCTTCGCGAGCGCCTTGCCATCCGGCCTTTTCTACTCTCGCGCGGCTTTTCCTAATGATTTCACAGGTTCTAAACTTCCATCACCCAGCGGGGGCGATGATTTTCCTCTGTTCATCAGTGAGATTTAGTGAAAATGAATGGTTCCGAATTCAGATGAAAGGCGTGATTTTTGATTGGGACGGGGTGGTGATTGACTCCTCGGCGCAGCACGAGAGGTCGTGGGAGCTGCTTGCGGAGGAGATTCAAAAGCCCCTGCCGCCCGGACATTTCAAGGCGGGGTTTGGAAAAAAGAACCAGGAGATCATCCCGGGGCTGCTCCGCTGGAGCGATGACCCCGGGGAGATCCGGAGGCTCGGAGAGCGCAAGGAAGAGCTTTACCGGGAGCTGGTCCGCGAGCAGGGGGTTGCGGTTCTTCCCGGCGCACGGGAGCTCCTTGTCGGCCTGCAGAAGGCCTCGATCCCGCGCTCCGTCGGATCATCGACTCCCCGCTCGAACCTCGACGCCATCTTTGCTGCCACCGGCCTCGGAGAGCTCTTTAGCGCGGTTGTCTGCGGGGACGATGTCACGAACGGCAAGCCCGCCCCGGATGTCTTCCTGCTCGCCGCCAGGCGCCTCGGGCTCGATCCCGCAGACTGCCTCGTCATCGAGGATGCGCACGTCGGCATCGAGGCGGCCAGACACGCGGGCATGAAAGTCCTCGCCGTCGCCACGACCAACCCGCTCGGGGAACTCCAGTTGGCCACGGCCGCCGTTCCAACCCTTGCCGGCGTTACTCCGGAGTTTCTTCAGCACATCTGACCGCTTTACTGGGACGATGAAGCGGGAGAGGGGGGGGGGCTTGCCATTCGGGCGATCAAGTGTGATGAGATTTCATACCATGCGCCGTTTTGCCTGTCGGCGCTCTTCCCGCGCTTGCTCTTTTGGGCGGATGATCCCATGATCCGCGCGTGTTAAATTTCGTTATCCGGCGCCTTCTGATCAGCTTTGTCCTGCTGTTCGGGATCAGTCTGGTCTCGTTTTTCATGATCACGCTTGCGCCGGGGAGCCCGTATCCGTGGGGGGAGCTGAACCCGAAGATCACGCCGCAGGTGAAGGAGATGTTCCGGAAAAAATTCCACCTCGACCAGCCGCTTTACGAGCAATACTGGCTGAACATGCGCGACCTGTTCACCGGCCGGCTGAAGAGCATCAAGGACGACCGGCCGGTGCTGCAGAAAATTCTGGAGCGGCTTCCGGCGACGATCACGCTGAACATCGCCTCGATCCTGCTCTCGCTGACGTTCGGGCTGCTTCTTGGAATTTATTGTGCGCGATATGCGGGGAAGCCGCCGGATTTCTGGGTGTCCCTGCTGGCGTTTGTCTTTATCGCGGTCCCGACGTTCTGGATTGCGAACATGGCGATCATCGGCCTCGTGAAGTTCTCCTCGGTGCCGGTGCTCGGGACCCAGTCCTACGGGATCGATTTCCCGAATTTTCTGGCCGCCGGCCTCGACCGGATCTGGCACATTGCGCTGCCGGCGGTCGTGCTTTCGCTCGGCGGCATCGCCGTCCAATCCCGCTACATCCGCGCCAGCATGCTCGAAACGCTGCGCGAGGACTACATCCGCACCGCCCGCGCCAAAGGGCTGGAGGAGGACGTGGTATTTTACAAGCACGCGCTGAGAAATTCCATCCGTCCGCTGATCACCGGCATCGGATCGCTCCTGCCAGCCTTGATCGGCGGGGCGGTGATCGTGGAGACGATCTTCGCGTATCCCGGCATGGGGCGCCTGGGATATGAGGCGGTTCTGGAGCGGGACTATCCGACTCTGGTGGCGCTGAATTTCATCGTGGCCGCCCTTGTCCTTCTCGGGAACCTGCTCTCGGACATCCTCTACGCGGTCGTCGATCCGCGGGTCCGGCTGGAGTAGCGGCGGATTCCGGAGTTAGGAGCCGTCAAGAAATTAAGGTTGATGCCGTTATTTGTTGACGGCTCCTTACGGCAGGGTGACCTGCAGCCGGAGGAATCGCCTGGCGTTGCCGGTGAGGGTCACTGTGTCGGTGACAGTCTGCGTGTTACCGGTAGCGACCGGAGTATAGGCGATGTCGGTCCACGAGATGAGGTTCGACGATCCCTGCACCGTGTAGGTCAGTTCGGAGCGGGCGCGAAGGAAACTGATCTGCAGCTTTTGCCCTGATACGCCCGGCTGCGGCTTCACGGCGCTCTGCGCTGAGACCGGATTCCCGCCGAGAGCGTATTCCATGAGATTCGAAAGGCCGTCGTGGTCGGGGTCGGCAGTCGCAGCGGAATCTCCCCCATTCCAGGTAATGCCCGCCACCCAGGTCGAATAGGGCGTTCCTCCGGCGCTCGCGGTGACGGAGGTGATGGATCCGGCTGTCATTGTGAGCAGACCCTGATCGGTTGCCAGATCGATAAATGGACTAAAATATCCAGTGACCGGGCCTCTCGATTCGTAGGGAGTCGTGAATCCGGTCCAGCCGATGCTGCCCTGAATGGTCAGGATATTTCCAGTTGCGGTATTATTGGCCAGAAATACCGGGGCCATGTACAAATACGCGAACCCTGCATCCTGGAACGTATCGTAGACCCACAGTCCATGTTCCTGAGTGACATGAATCGGGTCAGTGACCCCTTCCACTGTGATTTTCGAGGTTGCATTCAGAAAGATCGCATGATTTGTGCCCCAAGCTTCTGTGTTGCTGTCTTTATAGGATGAGCCGGAGTCGTAGGTGAGCGTCCAGACGAATGGAGTGTCGAAGAATTCCGTTACACCCAATGTAGGGCTATTCAGCGTCCCGGTTCCGGTTCCAGTGATGGTGACCGTGATTTGGGAGGCCTGAGCCGACGGGCACAGGCCTGCCGCGAGCAAAAGGATTCCGAAAGCGCTGCCAAAAACGAGAAATATGCTCTTCATTGGGGAGAAGCGTTCACGCAACATGCAACAATATTTCACATGTTTTTGGTTGTGCAACCAAGAATTTCAGTTGCATGGATGCCCTGATAGGGAGCTGTTGGAATACCCCGTGATGTTCTGCGTAACATCCTGGCCAAAAAAGTCTTAAGTAAACAGAACTGGGCATCCTGCCCGTAAGAAGTTCAGCCGACCGGGCTCTGCATCGCGCTGACGAGCGTCTCCCAAGGGAGGGCGGCGCATTTTACGCGCTGGGGGAATTGGTGGACTCCGCTGAGGACTTCGAGTTTTTTTGGCAATTCCGGGCCGGTGCCGTCTTTGAGCAGCGCACGGAAATTTCCGGCGAGCGTCTGGACCGCGTCGCACGTGAGGCCTTTGACCTCGCCGGTCATGATCGAGGCCGATGCGGTGCAGATCGCGCAGGCGCTGCCGGTGAATTTGGCTTCGGCGACGGTGTTGCCATCGATCCGCAGGGCGACCGAGATTTCATCGCCGCAGAGCGCGTTGTGCCCGTCCGCCGCGTGGGTCGGGTTTTCCAGCGGCCCGAAATTTCTCGGCTGCTTCGAGTGCTGCATGAGCACGGCCTGGTAGAGTTCGTTGTCCATCACCGGAAAAATGCCACGGCTTCGTGGAGGATGGCAACCAATGCGTCAACATCCGACGGCTGGTTGTAGAGATAAAAGCTGGCGCGGCTGGAGGACGGGCTGCCGAGCATGCGCATGAGCGGCTGGGCGCAGTGGTGACCGGCCCGGAGCGCGAGGCCCCGCTCGTTGGCGAAAAAGGCGACGTCATGGGCATGAACGCCCTCAATGGAAAATGTGACGAGGCCTGCTTGGCGGGCCACCGGACCGAAGATGCGGAGTCCGTCGATTTTCTGAAGCTGCTGGACTGCGGCGTTCGCCAGCGAGACCGAATGTTCCCGGATGGCCTCCAGTCCGGTGTCATTTAAAAATGCGATCGCCTCCGCCCATCCCGCCGCTTCGAGGATCGGCGGGGTGCCGGCTTCAAAGCGAGCCGGGGGCTCGCGGTAAGTGGCGGGTTTGTCATAGTAGGCCCGGTCCACCATTTCGCCGCCATATTGCCAGGGCGGCATGGCGGATAGGATTTCGTGGCGGCCCCACAGGGCGCCGATCCCGCTGGGCCCGCACATTTTATGTGAGGAGCAGGCCAAAAAATCGCAGCCCATTTCTTGCACGTCCACCGGCTGGTGCCCCACGCTTTGCGCGCCGTCCACAAAGGTTGTCGTTCCGGAAGCCGACGCCCATGCGCACAGGTCGGCCGCGGGATTTTCCAAACCGAGCGTATTGGGAATGTGGACGAACGCAAAGAGTTTGGGACCCTTCGCCAGCAGGCGCCTCGCCGAATCCAAATCCAGCGCGACGCCGTTTTCCAGAACCGGCACAAATTCGACATTTGCGTCGGCATCGCGGGCAAGCTTCAGCCAGGGGAGCAGATTGCTGTGGTGCTCCATCTCGGTGAGCAGAATCGTGTCGCCGGGCTTGATGTTCTCCCGGCCCCAGGTATTGGCCACGAGATTGACCGATTCGGTGGTTCCGCGCGTGAAGACGACCTCCTCCTCGCGTGGCGCATTCAGCAATTTCGCGACGCTCGTGCGGGCATTTTCATAAGCCGCTGTGGCGCGCTCGCTGAGAAGGTGAATCCCCCGATGCACGTTGGCGTATTCGCTTTCCATGAACCGGCTCATGCGGCCGATCACCCGCGCCGGCTTCTGCGAACTCGCCGCGCTGTCGAGGTAGATCAATGGATGACCGTTGACCGTCTCCTTGAGAAAAGGAAACTGCCCGCGGATCTCGGAAAGATTCGATGCCATTGGTGTGGCACTATAACGCGATCCAGTCTCAACGCCAGCCCTCAGAATCCTGTTTCCTGCCGCCGGATTTCCCCGTAGCTTGCTCGGTCTATGTCCGGGGAGTCAGCCATTTACCACCTGCGATGCGATTATGATCGCGAGCCGCTCACGGAGTCGGAGCTGGATCCCGACCCGGTGAAGCAGTTCCGGATCTGGTTTGAAGATGCCCGCGCCTCGGGGATTCCGGAACCGAACGCGATGACGCTCGGAACGGCCGACAAGTCCGGCCACATCTCGTGCCGCACGGTTCTGCTGAAGGCTTACGATGAACGGGGGTTCGTGTTTTTCACAAACTACGGGAGCCGCAAGGCCCGGCAGATTGCCGAAAATCCCCGCGCATCGCTGCTCTTTCCATGGGTGACCCTGGCGCGCCAAGTCGAGATCGCCGGGGCGGTGGAAAAAATCTCCGCCGCCGAATCGCTGGCCTATTTCATGAGCCGCCCGTTCGGCAGCAGGCTTGGGGCGTGGGTCTCGGACCAAAGTGCCGTCATCTCGTCCCGCCAGATCCTTCTCGCGAAATACGAGGAGTTGAAACGCAAGTTCGCCAGCGGAGAGGTGCCGAAGCCCGAGGGCTGGGGCGGGTATCGTGTTGTTCCGGAAACCGTCGAGTTCTGGCAGGGCGGTCAGGACCGGCTCCATGACCGGCTGCTCTACACAAATTCCGGCGGGGTTTGGACGATCTCGCGGCTCGCGCCGTAAGACATCCGGGTTCCGGGGAGCATCCGCGAGCCGCGTGTGGAGGTCGGCGACCCGCCGGCCGGATGGACCTTGGAGCGGGTGAATGGCGGGTCGCCATTCACGACACGCGGCCCGCGTGTGCTCCCCGGAGCTGCGGAGTTTTTCGAGCCAGGATATCGATGGCTTCTCCCGCCAGAAACAGTGAGCCGGTGATGAGGACAGGCTGCGTTTTTGCCATGGCGGAAGCGATTGCTGCAGACAGGGAGGGGCTTGTCTGCGCGGGGCATGGGGTGCACTTCAGCAGTTCCGCGGGATCGGAGCTTCTGGGGCTCACGACCGGCACGAAAAGAAACGATGAGGCGATTGTTGAAAGGATCGCCAGCATTTCGCGGTAGTCCTTGTCCTTCATCGCCCCGAAGATGATCGTGGGATTCTGTGGCCCGAAATTATTGCGCCAGGCTTCCACCAGCGCCCTGGCGGCATGGGGGTTGTGGGCGCCGTCCAGGATGATTCTGTCTCCGATCCTCTGGAATCTTGCCGGCCAGTTCACGTCGCGGAGTCCGGCTTTGATGGCGGCCTCCGGGGTGGAGATGGGTGCATGGCTGGATGTGGGGCGGCCGTCCCGGCTGCCATTCAGAAGAGGGACAAGCAGGCGGGACGCCTGCTCCACATGGCTGGACGCCGGTCCGGAGATTTTCAGCGCGGCCACGGCCAGCGAGGCATTCCATTTTTGGTGGCCGCCTTCCAGCCCGATCTCTCCCTCATAGGGCTGCTCCACGAAGGTGAGCTGGCTTCCGCATTCCGCTGCGCGGGCGCGCAGGACCTCCGCGGCGGCACCGGTCTGAGGCGCGGATACCACCGGGACACCCGGCTTGATGATGCCCGCTTTTTCGGCGGCGATTTTTGAAATGGAATCCCCGAGCCACTCGGCATGGTCCATGGCGATCGGCGTGATGACCGAGACGACCGGCGTCACGGCGTTCGTGGCGTCCAGGGTCCCGCCCATCCCGGTTTCGAGGATCACGACATCGCAGTCCTCGCTGGCGAAGTGGGCGAGCGCGAGGGCTGTTGATATTTCAAAAAATGTTGGCGAATGCGGCCAGTCCCTGCAGAAATCGTGGAGCCGGGTGAGGATGTCGGCGGCCGACTCCCTGGAAATCATGGTTCCATTGACCAGCACCCGTTCCCGGAAGTCGCAGAGGTGAGGGGAGGTGTAGAGGCCGGATTTCAGGCAGGCTGCGCGGAAGACCGAATCCAGCATCGCGCAGACCGAGCCTTTGCCATTGGTGCCGGCGACGTGAATGATCCGGAGCTTCTGCTCAGGATTCCCCAGGTGGCCGAGGAGCCGGCGTGTGTTGTCCAGCCCGAGTTTGATGCCGAAGATCTGCGTGCTGTTGAGCCACGTCAGCGAATCGTCGAATGTCACTTCGCCGAAAAGTAGCCGAGCAGGTCGCCCAGTGTTGAACGCATTTTCGAGCGGTGCACGATCATGTCGATGAGGCCGCGCTTTTCCAGAAACTCGGCCGTCTGAAAATCTGCCGGGAGCGTCTGGTGGGTGGTCTCGCGGATCACGCGCGGGCCGGCGAATCCGATCATGCTGGCGGGCTCGGCGATGATGATGTCCCCGAGCGAGGCGTAGCTGGCCATGACCCCGGCGGTGGTGGGGTTGGTGAGGACGGCGATGTAGGGAAGCCTGGCCTGTGCGTGAAGGGCGAGCGCCCCGCTGGTCTTCGCCATCTGCATGAGGCTCAGCATCCCCTCATACATGCGCGCTCCCCCGGAGGCGCAGACGAGGACGACCGGCATTTTGCGCTTGGTCGAAAGCTCGATGATCCGGGTGACTTTCTCGCCGACGACCGATCCCATCGTCGCCGCCAGGAAGTTGAAATCCATCACGCCGAGCCCGAGCGGGTGTTCGGCGATGCGGGCCGTCCCGGTGATGATCGCATCGACCAGTCCGGTTTTCTCTTTGTAGCTGGCGAGGCGGTCCGCATAGGTGGCGACGCCCTTGAACTCGAGGGAATCCACCGACGTGAGCGCGGCATCGATCTCCTCGAAGGAATCCGGATCCACGAGGCTGGCGATGCGATCCCTGGAGCCGAGCGTGAAGTGGTGGGCGCACTTCGGGCAGACATGCAAATTTTCCGAGAGCGTCAGATTGTGGATGACCTCGCCGCAGGTCGGGCACTTTGTCCAGAGGCCTTCGGGCATTTCGCGCGCCTTGCCGATGCGCGGGCGGAGGATGGGTTTTTTGAAAATAGCCATGGGATTTTTCTAGCCGCGGGCGGCGGTGAGCGCACGCACAGAAGCGGCGCCGCCTTCCAGAAGAACGGCGGCGCAGGCGTCGAGGGTTGATCCTGTGGTCAGGACATCATCCACCAGCAGGAGATTCAGATTCGTCACGTCCCCATTCTTGCCCAGAATGAACGCATCCCGCAAGTTTTGCCTTCGGCCCTTGCGGTCGAGCTGGGTCTGGGTCGTGGTGTAGCGGTGCCTCGACAGAGGGGAAAAGACCCGGATCCCGCAGATCCGCGAGAGCTCGTGGCAGAGGATATCCGCCTGATTGAACTCCCTTTCCCTGAGCCGGCGCGGGTGGAGCGGGACCGGGACCAGCGCGTCCGGAGTCCAGTTCTTGAGCCGCGGGTCATCGAGGCCCTCGTTCATCCAGCCCGCGAGGACCCTGCCCAGCCAGATCTCTTTTCCATATTTCAGGCGGTGGACCATCTCGCGCACGACCCCGCTGCTGCGCACGACCGCGATGGCGCATTCGAAATGGAAGGCGTCACCATGGCAGTTCGGGCAGGTGAAAGTCGGGACGTTCCCGGCATAGGGCTGGGAGCAAACTTCGCACCGGGGCGGCCGGATCTTTTCGATGCTCTCATCGCAGGCCGCGCACAGGTTGATGCCATCCGGAACCGCGCGTCCGCACCCTGCACAATGTGCCGGGAAAAACAGCGACAGCAGCGGCTCAAGAAGAGGTGCGGCGATCCCTGACATGGCCCAGATAGTAGAATGCCAGGGCCATCGTGAGCAACAAAATGCCCGAGGGGATGAGGCCGGTCGGAACCGCGCCGCTGACGACATTCTGGCCGACCCACGGCAGCAAAGCATCCGGCGGCTTGATGCGGAATTTTGCGAGCCACTGGAGCCCCTGCTGTCCGAGGATCCACCCGGCGTGAAGGCCGATCGGCAGGAAGAGCGAGCGGGTGCGGAGGGTGGCCATGGCGAGGACGATGCCCGCGAGCAGCAGGGAGAGCATGCCCCAGCCGAGCAGCGGCCATGGAGGTGCGCTCGAGAACGCCTGGGGGAGCTGTGCGAACCCGCTGAGCCAGCTCACGGCCGGCTCGGTGGCGGACTTCGCGACGCGCAGAAAATGGACAATTGCGAACACCGCCGAGGAAACCAGAGCCGCCGGCAGCGGCTTCATCGAGCGGAGGCAGAGGCCGAGGAGGACTCCGCGGAAAAGAAACTCCTCAAGAATGGCAACCAACCCGGCGGTCGCCAGAATCCGGAGCGCGCCGGCGACCGGGATGCTTTTTTTCAAATCATAAACATCGAAAGCCAGATATCCCGCCCCCAGGGCGATGACCGGGATGAGCGCGATGGCCAGGCGGACGAGAAGATCGCGCCGCCAGAGCGGGTTGCGTTCGATCCCGAGCTCGCCGGTGCGGCGGAGCCCGATCCACCGGAATGCCGGCCAGAGCATGAGCAGGGCGCTGAGTTGCATGCAGCGGCTGAAGTAGCGGTGGAACGGGAAGCCTTTGAGAAATGGCAGAACGCCCTTCTCTGCGAGAGCCGAGCCCGCCCAATACAGCGGAGGGGAGAGGAGGCACGCGAGCAGGATGACCCCCGAAAAGTATGCCAGCGCGCGGAGGATGACGGGATTTGATTTCACCTGCACGAGGGTATGCGGTATTTTGCGCCGCGATGCGAGACGTTTGGAACACAGAATCATTGGCCGCCTTGGACAAGGCGCATGGCTGGCATCCGTTCACCCAGATGAAGGCCTGGTGCGCGGACGATCATGAGCCGGTCATTCTGGTCGGTGGCGAGGGGGCGGTGCTCCGGGACAGCCGGGGCCGCGAATACCTCGACGGAAATTCCTCGATCTGGACAAATATCCACGGGCACGGGCATCCGAAAATCACGGGGGCCATCTGCGGCCAACTCGACCGCGTGGCGCACGTATCTTTTCTTGGGACAACAAACGCTCCTGCGGCCGAGCTTGCCGGGCGACTCGCCGGGCTCTTCCCCGCGCAGGCACTCCCGCGGGTATTCTTCAGCGACGACGGGTCGACCGCCGTCGAGGCGGCGATGAAGATGGCGATCCAGTTCTGGCAGCTGAGCGGAGCGCCGGAGCGCCGGCGCTTCGTATCATTTGATCAGGCCTACCATGGGGATACGGCCGGGGCGGCAAGCCTCGGCGGCATCGGGGCATTCCACGGACGATTTGCCGGCCATCAGTTTCCAGTGGACCGGATCTCCGATCCGGAAGAACTCGACCGGCTGCCGGGCGGGGAGATTGCTGCGGTTGTCATCGAGCCGCTCATTCAGGGGGCCGCGGGAATGCGCGTCTGGCCGAAGGGGTTGCTCCGCCGGCTGCGCGAGAAGTGCGACTCGATCGGGGCGCTCCTGATTCTTGACGAGGTGCTGACCGGGTTTGGACGGACGGGGACGATGTTTGCCTGCGAGCAGGAGGATGTGATCCCGGATTTTCTTTGCCTCGCCAAGGGCCTCACCGGGGGATACATGCCGCTGGCGGCCACCCTCACCACGGAAAGAGTTTTCTCAGCGTTTCTCGGGGAGTTCGACGAGCAGAAGACGTTTTATTACGGACACAGCTATACCGGCAACGCGCTTGGCTGCGCGGCTGCGCTGGCGAGCCTCGATGTCTTCCGCGAGGAACATGTGCTCGAAACATTGCAGCCGAAAATTGCGGCGATGTCCCGCCTGCTCGCGGAATTGCAATCGCATCCGTGCATCCACGACATCCGCCAGTGCGGATTCATTGCGGGGATCGAGGTCCGGGATCGCGGGGGTGAGGCGTTTCCCTGGCAGGCGCGGACCGGCGGAAGAATTTGCGAAGCCGCCAGGAAGCATGGACTCCTCACTCGTCCTGTGCTCGACACGATTGTTCTCATGCCTCCTCTCTGCACGAGCGAAAGCCAGCTGCGCAGCGCCGTGTCGGCGATCGGGCTCGCGATCGAAGAAGTCTGCGGGCGGTGAGCAGCTCCCCCGTGAATTATCCGGACGAGGCGCAATACCGTTCACTTAGACAAGGGTGGCGCGGGCGTCCCGCCTGCGTTCTGGATCGTTTCGCAGGCAGGACGCCTGCGCCACAACGGATCCGCCCCCTTAACTGAGCAGCACCGGGACTAGGCGGCAGGCCGGGCGAGCGGCGCTCCGTTCGATGTCGCCGACCTGTAGACCTGAAGGTAATCCTCGAAAACCTGGATCGCGCTGCTGCGCTGGAGCTTCTGGCTTTGATCCTCCATTTCCAGGCGCTCGGACCGGCCATCGAGGTCGATTCTCACCTTTCCCTGCATGAGAAGCGGGATCACGAGCCCGTAGATATCATCCCGGACATATCCCGCGCCGAACAGCTCGCTGAGCTTGTCGGAAAGCGTGATTGCGGATTCCTCGCCGTCAGCCTGGCCTCCGGGCACAGACCTCTTCAGGCGGAGCCTGATCTTATCGGATGGGATGGGGGGCTGCATGGGAACGGCAATTATATTACGGGTTCTGGTCCGGCCCGCAATGGAGAATATGCCATCCTGTCATCCGGCCGGGGGGGCGCTTACCTCCGATTGTGCAGGCGGTCCCGAAGTTCCTTGGCTTCGGAGGAATCCGGCTCCAGCCTGAGCGCGTTCTCCAACTGCGCGGCGATCGCCTGTTCCACCTGTGGAGGGCGGTAGGCGCGTGCCATCAGAGTGCGTGCAACATAGAGGTGGGCGGGCGCATAGACCGGCCTGTCGACCGGCGCGATGATCTGCATGATCCCCAAGGATTCGGCGTTCCGGCCCAGTCCCAGGTTCGCCAATGCGAGTTTGAAGAGCGCATCGTTCCGGGTTTCCCCTCCAAGACTCAGAAGCCGGCTGGCGGCGACGATGGCGGTTGGATAATCTTTCCGATCGAGAGCGTTCAGGGCGATCGCCTGATAGCGCAAAGCGATCATGGCGGGATTCCAACGGAGGAACGAAATGCCCAGGGCCAGGCAGAACGCGATGGCGAGAATCGCCGGGATTTTGATCCAGATCGAGGTGGAGGCGGGACTTGCGACAGGCGCTGCGGGAGGGGAGGAGTTCATTTCCGGATTTGCTGCAACATCTGCCGCGAGAGGATGTCGGAGGCTTCCTCGAACAACTGGGTCATCGCTTCGATCGCGGCCGCGTCCGGGGCCTTGTCGCCTGCAAGAAGGAGCTGGACCCGGTAGGTCGTTTCCTGCGGGCCTTCAAAGAGGCCGATGCGGCTGATGAAATCGTGCTTCACCGTTGCCTGGTCCACCCACTCTCCCTTTTCGTTGATCGTGGCGAACCAGAGGGTCCCCCGAATCCCCGGATCCTTTTTCATCTCCATCTGGAAGCGCGGCGGGGCACCGGTCTTCGGCACAAAAATTTCTTTTCTCTCCACGGTCCATCCGTTGTTGGAGTAGCAGCCCTCGACATCGTGGTAGCGCCAGATCGGGTAGTCGAAGGCGATGACCGCCTGCATTCCCGGGCGCTGGAAGTTCCAAATCGCCGACGACAGGCCCAGCGTCTCGATCTTGTTGACCGTTGGCGGCCCGGTTTCGGATCGGGACCAGTCTCCGATCCGCCCCGGCAGCGAGAAAACCGCACCGTCCGCCAGGCGGGAATCTGCGGCCCGCAGCGGCTGGATCCCCTCGTTCGATTTTTCCCACACTTGGAAGGTGGAGAGCACGCCGAGAGCGGCGAACACCGCGCACGCGGCCTTGAACCAAACAGGAAAGTTTAGCGGGGATGAAAGCCCGGCGGCCGGCGGCAGCGCCTTGCGGTCGCCGGTTTTGCTCCGCGGAAAGAGAGATTCGAGGCTCACGACCAGCAGGACGTATAACGCCACAAGAATGATGCTCTCCGTCTCGTGCTTCCAGCCCGTCAGGAGGTCGATTCCCTTGTAATACCTGAGGCTGGCCCCGAGCGAAATCCGGACCACATTTCCCATCACGACGAATGCGAGCGAAGCGGGCAGGCAGATGAGGAAACACCAGAGCGGGCGGCGTCGCCAGAAAAGGTAGAACAGGCAAAACGCCGTGACGAAGAGGACCGAGTTGATGCCGCTGCAGGCTTCTTCCACGAGCAGCTTCTGGCCGGGCAGCTCGATGACATTTCCGCTCACGGAATGGATGACCCCCAGCAGATCCAATGTGCGGCTGCTCAGGATCGTGGCCAGCTCGCGCAGGAACAGGCCCAGCCGGAGATCCAGCCCGAGCGGCGGCGGGATGATCGTCAGGACCATCACCATGGCCGGGGCCGCATTCCGCAGGAGCTGACCCCCGCCAATCAGCCACAGAACAGCGATTCCAGCAGGCAGGGAAGCGACGATCGCGAGCCACGGCGACCAGACGAGGACGGCGAGGGCCAGCATTGTCAACGAGAGCAGCAGGAGCACGGCGGCAGGTGCCGGCTTTCCCCGAAGCATGCCCCGGGGAACCTCACGCAGCCGGTCCCATGCCAGAAATCCGGCGGCGGCAAGGGCCTGCGGAAAGAACTGATACTCCGGCTGCTTCCAGAGATTGAAAAAAAACGTGGCGAGCAAAGGGGTGAAGCCGAAGCCCAGAAGCACGAGGCACCAGTGCGGGATGCCGGGCGAGCCGCCCGCCAGAATCTTTTCCGCAGGCGGCGAGGGATCGGTCCGTCTGCTGCCATTTTCCGTAGCTTCCCTCATGTGCCGTGGTGATTCATCGACGCCCGCAAGTATCCCGAGCCATGGCTGACTGCGCAAACAGAAAGAGCCGGCTCAGGAAGAAAGCCGAACTTCCGAGTCAGGGAGAGGCGGCCGTGAACCGCTCCGCAGGGCGTGCAACCCGGGCAAAAAAAGACCCCCGGCCCTCAGGGAGAGCCGGGAGCCGGACAAACCAAAAGCAATCAGGCGGAGAGCCTGGCGTTGCGGCGAACCATGAAAGCCACGGCACCCAGCGCCAGGAACCCCATCACCCACGTGCTCGTTTCAGGAACGGCCGCAATGGCGACGCCGGCAGCGAGATGGCCGACGAGAAGGTCATTACCGCAGGTCTCGGTGAGGCGGAACGTCGCACCGTTCGCGAGCGACACCCCGGTCAGGTCAAACGAGAACACATAGTTTGTTCCGCCGTTTGTTCCCACATTGACTCCCATGTTGGCAAGGACACCGGCATCCGAGAGGGTGATGACAGAGAATTGTCCGCTCGAGACGCTTGTGTCGGCGCCGCTCGGGATGAGCTTCGCCGGGTCGCTGAATGCGTTTTGGGCATACCCCGTGGATTGCAATACCGAAGCCCCGCTGAGCGCGGCAATGTTGTAGTTGAGATTGCCTGTCGAAGGGTCGATGAGGTGGATGGCGTATTCGTAACCAGCTGTCGAATTCGCGTAGTTAAAATAACCATTTCCCACACCATCCGGACGCGATGGAACGGAGTAGGAATTGTTGGTGTCAATAAAGATGTCGCCGATTCCAATGCCATCATTGAGCGCCAGCGGATTGAAGCCGCTGACAACCGTCAATTTGTTGGTGCTGACGTCGAAGGCAATCGCGCGAAGATCCCAAGTGGCGTTGTTTACGCAATTTGCCGTAACCGAGCCAGACTCGTTGATTCCTCTTGGGTCGGATGAAGCGTGGCCTGCCGCTGGGCCGTCCTGCACGGTATAGGATCCGGACTTCGGCCCCCCGTCGTCGATCGTGATGTCAACGTAGCCGGCGTGCACATGGTAAATCGAAAGTGCCAAAGCGACAGAAGCCGCAGCAATTATTTGATATGTTTGAGTTCGCATTACGGCGGGCTTTTATCAAGGGCGACGAGAACAGTCAACAAAAATGAGAAATATGTTTGCGTCTGGTTGTGTGATTGTATTCCTTGCGCAAAATTCATAAAAGTTTCGAATTGTCCTCAAAATGCGTTGCGTGCCGGGCAGCAAACGTTGCCTGCAGCGCAACGTTGTGCTGCGGTTGGTTCGGCAGTGGTTTTGCTTGTGCCGGTGGAAGGGGGGAATAAAAATGCCGGACGATGACCCGCCTCGCGATCGTGCTTTTCCTTTTGTCGGTGCCCCTTGTCTCCCGCGGGGAGGATGGGCTGATCGAGTCTGCTGACCAGTGTATTTATGCAAAAGACGGATTGTATTTGAAAGTGGCCCTGCTCGAGGATCCCAAGACCTTTTTGGCGGATTGGAGAGAAGGGGCGCCTCCGCCGCTCCGGACCCGGACTTCGTTCCAGCGGGGAGATATCGTGTTTCCGGCGGTTATGTATTCCACCAACGCGCTGAATGCGGAGGGCAATGCGGACATCGTCTACACTCTCCTCTTTCGCCGCCCCGACGGTTCAATCTACGAGCACCTGCAGGATTTGGTGGTTGTCAACGGAGCGCCGCGCAAAGGGATCGGGCTCTGCAAGGCACGGTCGGCGCTCCAGATCGAGGACAAGGATCCTTTTGGCGACTACACGCTCAAGGTGACGATCACGGACAAAATCAAAAATGTGACCGTCGAAACGCTGTTCACCTTTTCCGTGGTGGACCCGAATGCGAAGCCCGAGCCAACTCCTCAGCAAAACACCGAGCCGGAGGCCCCCGCCGTCGAGTCGCCGACGCCGGTGCCGGCCACCCGGATGCGATCCTTCTCCGACGACCGGCGTTAGGCGACGGCCGGTGCTCCGGCGTTGCGGCGCACCATGAAGACCACGGCGCCCAGCGCGAGGAATCCCATCACCCAGGTGCTTGTCTCAGGCACGGCGGCGACGGACGAGGCCGAGAGGTGGCCGACCAGCAGGTCGTTCCCACAGGTTTCGGTGAGCCGGAAGGTCGCGCCGTTCGCCAGCGAGGCGGCAGACAGGTCGAAGGAAAAAACATAATTTGTTCCGCCGTTCGTTCCCACATTGATGCCGAGATCCGCGAGGACCTGGGCATCGGTTTTGGTTGTCACCGCGAACACCCCGCTCGAAAGGATATTATCGGCGTTGCTCGCGACCAGGCGTGCGGGGTCGCTGAGGGCGTTCTGGGTATAGCCGCCCGATTGCAGCGTCGAGCCGGCGCTGAGCGCGACGATGTTGTAGCCCAGACCGCCGTTCGACGGGTCAATCAGGTCGATGGCGTATTCATATCCGACCGCGGAATTGGAGTAGTTGAAGTAGCCGTTGCCGAGATTCGGGCGCGATGGAACCGTGAACGAGTTGTTGATGTCGATGAAGACGTCGCCGATCCCGATGCCATCGTTGAGCGTCAGGGGATTGAATCCGCTGACAACCGTCAATTTGTGGGTGGTCAGGTCGAACGCCATCGCCCGCAGATCCCAGCTGGCGTTGGAAACACAATTCGCTTCGACTTCGCCCGATTCGCCAATCCCGGGCCGCGGGTCCGTGCCGTAGTTTGAACTCGGGCTCCCGTCGTTGACTGTGATGTCCACCGAACCCGCCTGCGCGCTGAAGTTCGTGATGGCACAGGCGATCAAGCTGACCGAGAGGATCTGACAGGTTTTTGTTTTCATCTTGTTGGAACTTTATCGAATTTCTTGAAGATGTCAACAAAAAGTTTCGTAAAAACTGCAACTGGTTGAATCGCCGCAAAAGCTCTTAAATAATTTGATATCTACAGGTGTCAGAATTAATGCGTTGCACAATATCGCAGAATAAGTGGGAAAAGCATGCAAACGGTTGCAAGGCTGATCGGAATGGAAATTTCCAATTGTGCGGCTCGTTCAGAATCTCCGGAAAAAAATGGCTGGCGTTCAGCCAGCGATTTCTTCGCCGCGGAGTTCGAGCACCCGCCGGATGCATTCCTCGATGAGGTTATTGGGACAACTGGCGCCGGCGGTGACGCCGATGGTGAGTGGGCGGGTGGCGGGGAGCCAGTCCGATGAGAGGATCTCCGATTTGCTGTGGAGATCGTAGTGGCGGATTTCCTGAGCCGAGATGAGGCAGCCGGCATTGCGGACGAACCATGTCGGATGGTTTTTCACACCGATTTCGACGAGGTGGGTCGTATTGGAACTGTTGTAGCCACCGATCACAATCAGGAGGTCCAGCGGCGCCTCGAGGAGTTGGAAGAGCGCATCCTGGCGTTCCTGCGTGGCTCCGCAGATGGTGTCGAAGTAGCGGAAGTTCGACGTGCTGCCGCCATCCCGGCGCGCGATGGCCTCGCGCAGGAGGGCCTGGATGGTTTCGGTTTCCTTCCGGAGCATGGTGGTCTGGTTGGCCACGCCGACGCGCTGCAGGTGGACCAGCGGATCGAAGCCCGGACTCGCGGCCCCTTCGAAGTGCGTCAGGAATTCTGCGGAATCCCCGCCGTCTTCCAGAAAGCGGCAGACCAGCCGGGTCTGATCGAGGTCGAGAACGATAAGGTAGTGACCGGAGCCGTCCGCTCCGAGAGCCCGGGAAGCGGTCGCGCGGGTTTCCTCGTGCGTGGCTTTGCCATGGATGATCGAGGTCACCTGCTCTGCGGCGTTCTGCCGGACGCGCTTCCACACGCTCATCACGTCGCCGCACGTCGTGTCCACGACCTGGCATCCGCGGTCGCGAATTTGCTGGACCGTTTTCACCTCCGCTCCGAAAGCGGGGACAATCACCACATCGCTGGCATCGAGCTGCTCCAGTTCGGCGGCACTGGGCCGGGGGGGGAGGGTCAGGATTCCCAGCGCTGACATCTGCGCGTTGACGTCCGGGTTGTGGATAATTTCGCCGAGCAGAAAAATCCGGCGGTCGGAGAAGACCTTTCCGGCGGCGTAGGCCAGGTCGATCGCGCGCTCGACCCCGTAGCAAAACCCGAATTGCTTCGCGAGCCGGATCGTGGTTTCCCCTACCCGGAGAACTCCTCCTCCGGAGCGGATTTTTTCCACCAGCGCGCTCCGGTAATGGCTCTCGACCTGGGCTTGGACGTGGGACATCACGTCCGGCGTGCGCAGGTTCACTCGCGGGGGGGCGGGCGGGACGGGCTTCATGTCAAAAAATACCTGGAACCACGGATTTCACAAATGGACACGGATGAAAGCGACTTGCCCGTCAGGCTCAATGCACGATGCGTTTCCAGCGAAGGTCGGCGTGTTTGAAATTCAAGAGAAGTGCAAGCTGAAGACCGGTGATTGTCAGGCAACCAATCATTTGTGCGAGATCACCACCTCGCGGATTTTCTTGTGAATCAAACGCGTTTTCCTGTCTCCAAGATCCTCCGTGTCGATCCGAGAAATCCGTGGTTTATTCGAGGGCCGGATCAGGGCTGATCGCGGGGGATGTCGCTCGGGTATTTTTTGAATGCCTCCGAGGAGATGGTGATCGATTTTGGAGGATCGGGATCGTTGTAGTCCTGCGGGCGCGGGGCATTTTTCCCGAGCGTGGCGTCCTCCGGCTGTGTCTGGGCGATGTTCACCGGGGTGCCGATCCTGACGATCTCGTAGAGCTCACGCGCCGCATGCTGGTGGACCCTCAGGCAGCCATGGGTGCGGGGAACCGGCCAGACCGAGCCGACATGGAACCCGTAGCCGGGGCAAAAGCCGACCCAGTATTGCATGGGGAACCCGACATAGTGGTAGCCGCCGCCCGGGCACTGGCCGCTCGTGCCGGCAATGATGTTGCTGCCGTTGACCCAGAAGCCGTAGGAGCCGGAGCGCTTGTTCTCGATTTTTTCCATCACGCGGAAATTGCCCTTCGGGGTGGGTTTGGTGGGGAGCCCGATCGCGGTCGCGGTGACGAGCAGCGGCTTGTTGCCCTCCATCACGTAGACCATCCGGTTTTGAAGAGAGACCTTCACGACGACGTTGCCCGGATTTTTCGGCTTGTAGCCGACCGGGTCGTAGGTGGGGTGGACTTTCACCGTCTCGCAACCGGTGAGGGCGGCGGCCGCGAGCGCCAGCAGGATCAAAAATTTATGCTTCATGCAGCCATGTGAAAAGTCGAAAAACCCGCGTTTGTCAAATGGAGGTTGAAAAATAAGCGGGATTGCAGCCGGAGGCTGGCCCGGTATTGTAAACAAATGTATCAAGAGCACGACTTCCACTACGCGATGGAAAACACCCGTGTGGTGGTCAGTCCGCAAACCGGCATCGAGACGTTCGGGACGACGCGCTTCCATTTCTCCCTGGTGAGCGAACTGCTGGACGAGGTGGACACGGTCCGGATCCGGAACGGGCGCATCGAGGCTGAGCGACCGCGCATCGTTTCGCCCCACCACTTCAGCAAGCTGCTCCTCGACGGCTTTGGCGATAATGCCCGCGAATACGCGGACTGGGTGGAATCCAATGGCGGGTCGCTCAAGATCCTGCGCTACGGCTTCCAATTCCGGAAAACCGATCTTTCCGAGCATGTCGTCCGCGAGCCGATGGAGACCGCCCTCGAGCGGCTGAAGGAAAAAATCGACACCGGGGACGATCCGCTTGCGGCGCTGATTGCCGGTGTGGACGATGCCTGGGAAGTCTGCCTGCTGAAATTTTCCATGGAAATGATCCAGCGCTCGGCGGGTGGAAATGTGGACGAGTGGAAGCGGCGGGGATTGATATGATTTCCGCGTTTCCATTTTTCCGACACATCGGGTAGGTTCGAACCATGATTGCCAGGGTTCTTGTCATTTTACTCCTCGTTGCCGCCATTCTTGGCGGGACGGCTTTTTTTGGTTACGAGCTCTACCTCAAGCCCAAGAAGCTTGATGTGGAGGAAAAAAAGCAGGCGGCGGTTGCTCCCACCCCGCCGCCGGATCCCAGCCTGCCGGCGTTCGAGAGGCTCAAACCCTCCCTCGAGCTCGACACGGCCGACGCGCAGTCGGCGATCTCAGCCTTTCTCGAAAGCTATCCCGAATCCCCCATGGCTCCTGCGGCCCGGGCGGCCCTGGGCCGGATCAACGCGGCGCAGATCCTGTCCCCGGCACCCTCTCCGGAAAAAACCATCTACTCCGTGGCCAAGGGGGATTCCCTTGTGAAGATCGCCGCGAAATTCAAGACCGGCGCGGAGCTGATCTACTGCGTCAACCACCTGCAGACGATCAACCTCCAGATCGGGCAGGAGCTCGCCGTTCCCAAGCTCGACACATCCCTGGTGATCGACCGCACGGCCAAGACGGTCACGGTTCAGAACGCCGGGGCCTTCGTGCGCGAGTATCCGATGAAGGCCCTGAAGCTCCCGCCGGCCGCATCGACCGGCACCGTGCAGACGAAGGTCAGCGAGAAGCTGGCGATGAAGGGAAGCGCGCGCGTGGCGTTCGGCACCAAGGACTACGAAGGCAGCGATCGCCTGGTGATGCTCGGCGTGGCCGGCGTCATCCTGCGCGGCACGCCGCCGCCCGCTGCCGATGGGACGGAAGCGCCCATGCCTCCGGGGATCGTGCTCGATCCTGCGGATGCCTCGGAGATTTATGTTCTCACCACCCGCGGAACGCCGGTGACGATCAAGTAACCCGACCATGAACAACCAACCGCTGGAATTTGAAAAACCCGTTTTGGAGCTCGAGCAAAAGCTGCAGGAACTGAAGCGCCAGCTTGCCGAGAGGAATATCGACCTCGCTCCCGAGGTGCTGAGGATGGAGCAGAAAATCGAGGCGACCCGCCAGGAGATCTACGGCAACCTGTCGGCCTGGCAGCGGGTCCAGATTGCGCGGCACGGGGCCCGTCCGTTTTTCCTCGATTACGTCGGGCTCGCATTTACCGACTTCGTCGAGCTGAAGGGGGACCGGCTGTTCGGCGACGATGCCTCGATGCCGGGCGGCCTGGCCCGCATTGACGGAATCCGGTGCGCGGTGATCGGCCAGCAGAAGGGCCGCGACGTGAAAGAGAATCTGCTCCGGAATTTCGGGAGCCCGCACCCCGAGGGCTACCGGAAGGCGCTCCGCCTCATGCGCATCGCGGAAAAGTTCGGGTTTCCGGTCGTGGCCCTGATCGACACGCCGGGGGCCTATCCCGGAGTCGGGGCCGAGGAGCGGCATATCGCCGAGGCCATCGCCGTGAACATCCGCGAGATGATGGTGCTCCGGACGCCGGTCGTCTCCGTGGTGATCGGGGAGGGCGGATCGGGCGGAGCCCTGGGGATCGGCGTGGCCGACCGCGTGCTCATGCTCGAAAACGCGTATTACTCCGTGATCAGCCCGGAGGGTTGCGCCGCCATCCTCTGGAAGCACCGCAAGCATGCCCCCGAGGCCGCCGAGGCCCTCAAGCTCAACGCCCGCGAGCTCCTCGATATGGGGATTGTCGACGGGGTCGTTCCCGAACCTTTCGGCGGTGCCCACCGCGACCATGCCGCCGCCGCCGCGAATCTCAAGGCGGCCGTCACCACCTCCCTGCGCGAGGTGATCGGGGTCCCCATCGACAAACTCGTCCAGCAGCGCTACGACAAATTCCGCAAGATGGGCGTCTTCCAGGAATAGACGGACTGGAAGCTGATGAAGATTATTGATCGCACAGTCGGGCTCGGGATTTTGCTCACCACATTTTTTGGTGTGCTCGTCCTGAGCCTCATCCTTGTCCTTGGAAACATCTTCAAGGAGCTCCTCGACATCCTCATTAACAATCCGGACGTGCCGATCACGACCGTCCTCTCGTTCATGGCGCTGGTCCTTCCGTTTTCGCTGACGTTCACGATCCCGTGGGGTTTTCTGACCGCCCTGCTGCTCGTGTTCGGGCGCATGTCCGCGGACAACGAGCTCATCGCCCTCAAGTCCAACGGCGTGAGCGTCCCTCGGATCTGCGTGCCCGCGTTCGCGCTGGCCGTGGTCCTCACGCTCATCTGCTTTTGGATCAACATCGAGGTCGCCCCCCGGGCGGAGCAGGCGATGACGCGCGCCGTGGTGGATATCGCCACGAGCAACCCGGCCTCGCTCTTCCGCGCGGATGAGGTCGTCGACAAATTTCCCGACCGCCGCGTCTACGTCGGGAAAAAAGACGGGAACAAGCTTCTCAACATCATCGTCTTCGAGCTCAACGACGAATATGTTCCGAAGCAGATGATCTACGCGAAGGAGGGGGTGCTGACGACCGACCCGGACAACAGCTCGCGCCTTCTGCTCCGGCTGTTCAACGCGCGCTTCGAGCAGCGGGACGACAAGGACCCCCGCGACGTTTCCAAAATCCAGCAGGGGATCGTCATGAAGGAGGGCGTCTTCCCGATCTCGCTCTCAAAGTTTTTTGAGGAGTTCCAGGGCAGCCGGCGCATGAGCTCCTACACGCTTCCGGAGCTTGTGGATTTCCTCGCAAAGGGCGCGGGAAACCGGCGGACCGAGGGGATCGTCGAACTCAACAAGCGGTTTTCCGCATCCCTGGCGTGCGCCGCATTTGTCCTGATCGCCGTTCCGCTCGGGATCACCGCTCACAGAAAGGAAACGTCGGTCGGATTCGCGCTGAGCCTCGTCATCGCGTTCACGTATTTTTTCTTCATCATCATGGCAGATACATTCCGCAACAACCCCTCCGCGTATCCGGCTGTGCTCATCTGGATCCCCAACGTCCTGTTCTTTGCGCTGGGCTCGTATCTTTTTTCCCGCCTGGCCAAACGCTGACCCTTCCCCGTGCGCCTCATCGTCCGCCTCGCCTTCCTTCTTGTGGTCCTTGTCCTGCTTGCGGCGGGGGGGGGGCTGGCGTGGTTCAGTTCCTGGAGAGCCGAACGGATCGCCCATCTGAACTCCGCGTCCTCGATCGCGGGGACCCCGGCCGGCAATGTGGAGTTTCTTCAGGAAGGTGATGGGCCGGCGGTTCTGGTCTTTCACGGAACCCCGGGCGGCTACGACCAGGCGATGCTTTTCGGCAGCAGCCTGGCGGAGCAGGGGTTTCAGATCATCGCGCCGTCCCGCCCCGGCTACCTGCGCACGCCACTCACCTCCGGGCTGACCCCGGAAAAGCAGGCGGACGCCATGGCGGCGCTGCTCGACACGCTGGGGCTGGAAAACGTCGCGGTGCTCGGTGTCTCGCTGGGGGCTCCGGCCGCCATCGAATTCTGCATCAGATATCCGAAGCGCGCATGGGCGCTGGTTTTGATCTCTGCCGTCACGAAAAAATCCGCCCCCGGGCCTTCCGATCCGCCGTTTCCCAAACTCCTCAACGAGCGTCTCACCGGCGATGTCGGCTCATGGTTTCTTGTCCACACATCGAAGGCTGATCCTGCAAAGGCCCTCGGGTGGTGCTTCGACCTTGCGCAGAAAGGGGAGGAATCCGCCCGCATGAAATGGATCCAATGCGTTCTCGGGGACGCCGGGCAGGTCTCGTGGTTTCAGGATCTCGCCAGCACGGTGGCCCCGATCAGCCCGCGGGAAACCGGCCTGAAAAATGACCTCCTCCAGCTCAAGGCCCTGCCCGATTTCGGGTTCGACAAGCTCACCGTTCCAACGCTGCTCATCCACGGAGCCGAGGATTCCTTTGTCCCCCTCGCCGAAATCGAAGCCGTCAAAGCGCGGATGCCAAACGCCGAATTGCTGGCCATCCCCGGCGCAGGCCACATCCCGGAACTCGGCCCGGACAGCGCGGCGCTGCCCGACAGGATCAAAGAATTTTTGGGACGCTTCCACGGCGGTCAAGGCACGCCCTGAGGAATTATTGCCTTGCGCGACGCTTTCCAGATTGTAAGCTCCCTTCCTGTTTTGCGCACACGGGACGGCAGCTCATGCCGGACTCCTGCTGAGCTCAAACACAGCAATTGCCTCGTGGTGTAACGGTAGCACTGCAGATTCTGGATCTGTGTGTCATGGTTCGAATCCATGCGAGGCAGCCACCCCGATCAGCCCCGTTGTTTGAGGGAGAGCCGCCCAATTTTTCGGACACGGCCAGCCGACAAAAATCCCTCCTTCTTGTGACTTGACCCCGAGTTCGCCAAGTCTCATATTGAACAGTTCCCATTTAAATGAAGATGGCGGGATTGGTTCCCGCCTTTTTCATCGGTGGATATATTGATTTTTTATGAATTCCGAACTCATTGCGATGCTCGATTACCTCGAGCGCGAAAAAGGCATCAAGCGTGAAATTCTCGTTGAGGCGATTTCCAGCGCCCTGCTGGCGGCGTCCAAGAAGAGCTTCACTTCCGGCACCCGCGAGCTGCGCATCGAGATCAATCCGCAGAGCGGCTCCATTCAGGCTTTGGCGAAATTAATTGCGGTGGAGAAGGTTGCGAATCCACACGACGAGGTCCTTCTGTCGAAGGCGAAAGCGGTCAAGGCCGATGCCGTGGTGGGGGAGGAAGTCGAGATCGAGGTCACTCCGAAAGATTTCGGCCGCATCGCCGCCCAGGCCGCCCGCCAGGCGATCAATCAAAGAATCCGCCAGATCGAGCGCGAGATGATCTACGACGAATTCAAGGACCGCGCCGGAGAAATCGTCAACGGGACGGTCCGCCGCTTCGAGAAATCCGACGTGATCATCGACCTGGGAAAGTTCGAGGGAGTCATGCCATCGCGCGAGCGGGTTGTCACCGAGGACTATAATGTGGGGGACCGCCTCCGCGCCTATGTCGTGGCTGTCGATAACGCTTCGCGTGGTCCCGAAATCATTCTTTCCAGGAGCCATCCGAACTTTGTCCGGCGGCTTTTTGAGCTCGAGGTGAGCGAGATCGCCGACCGCACCGTGGAGCTCAAGGTCATCGCCCGCGAGGCCGGCTACCGCACAAAAGTTGCCGTCCACAGCGATGATTCGAAGGTCGATCCCGTCGGCGCCTGCGTCGGCATGCGGGGGGCCCGCGTCAAGAATATCGTCCGCGAGCTGAACAACGAGAAGGTGGACATCATCCGCTGGGACCCGGATCCGGTGAAGTTTGCCACCGCCGCCCTCAAGCCGGCGAACATCCGCAACATCACCGCCGAGGAAGCCACAAAGACAATCCACGTCCTGGTCCATAAGGACGACCTTTCGCTGGCGATCGGACGCCGTGGCCAGAACGCCCGGCTCACCGCCAAATTGACCGGCTGGGAGATCGATATCCAAGAGGACAAGACCGCCGCCCAGGTGATGGAATCCCGGACCGCCGAAGCCGCCCATTCGCTCGCAGCCGTCCTCGGCATCAGCGAGGAGGACGCGCAGAAGCTGGCCTCAAGCGGAATGGTTTCCATCGAGGCCGTGCAGACCGCGGGAGCCGACGACATAGCGGAGATTCTCGGGTTGGATAACGAGGCGGGGCAGAAGATCCTCGACGCAGCCCTCGCAAGCACAGGGGAAAAAACCACCGCTGCCTGACGGGGATGAAACGCGCCCCCTGGCCCAAATTGATTTATGGCAGAGAAAGTTACAAAAAAACCCACAGAAGACAAAGCCGCGAAGCCCAGGCGGGCTTCCTCTGTCACACGCAAATCTCCAACCGCTGAAGCAGCGGTAAAGGAGGCACCTGATGCTGCACCCGCTCCCAAGCCCGTGATGGCCACGGTGGACTTGCTGGAGCCGAAGAAAAAAGTCAAGAGGGTCGAGGGGGCCCGCAAACCCGCCCTCAAACCGTTCGTCGTGCCGCTCGGAGCGGCCGTCGCGCTTCCCCCGGCAGCCAAATCCGGGGAGCCACCCGCCCCGGTCGATCCGGAGCCGGTCGCCGCCGCAACCGACGAAGCGCCCGCGGAGGCCGAGCCGGACAAAAAGGTCCTGCACCTCAAACCGCCGATTATCGTCAAAGAACTCGCCGAGCATCTCGGCCTGAAACCATTCCAGATCATCAAGGATCTGATGGCGCTCCAGATTTTTGCGAACATCAACCAGACGGTGGAGCCGGACGTGGCCGCCAAGGTCTGCGAGATTCACGGGTTTGTTTTCGAGCGCGAGAGGAAAGACACGTCCAAAGGCCACCACAAGGTCGAGGTCAAGGTCGAGGCGCCGAAGGAGCCGGAAAAGCCCAAGGCCGATGAGCTCAACAGCCGGGCTCCCATCATCACGTTCATGGGGCATGTGGACCATGGCAAAACCTCCCTGCTCGATGCCATCCGCAAAGCCCGAGTCGCCGCAGGGGAAGCGGGCGGCATCACCCAGCACATCGGCGCATACAGCGTCGAGCGAAACGGCCAGCGGATCACATTTCTCGACACCCCAGGCCACGCGGCATTCACGGCCATGCGCGCCCGCGGAGCCACGGTCACGGACATCGTGGTCCTGGTGGTCGCCGCGGATGACGGGCTCATGCCGCAGACGCTGGAGGCCATCTCGCACGCCAAGGCGGCCAAGGTGCAGATCATGGTAGCGATCAACAAGATCGACCTGGTCTCGGCCAACGCCGATCGCGTGAAGACCCAGCTCCAGGAAAAAGGGTTGGTTCCGGAGGACTGGGGCGGCGACATCATCTGCCTTCCCGTGAGCGCCACCAAAGGAACCGGCGTCCCCGAGCTCCTCGACATGATGACGCTGCAGGCGGAGATGATGGAACTCAAGGCCAGCAGCACCGTCGATGCCCGCTGCACGGTCATTGAAGCCCAGGTTGAGCAGGGCCGCGGGCCTACCGCAACGGTGATCATCCGCATGGGCACCCTCAAGGTCGGAGATGCTTTCATCTGCGGAAATTATTGGGGCAAGGTCAAGCAGCTCATCAACGACCACGGCAAGGCCATCAAGGAAGCCGGGCCATCGACTCCGGTCAAAGTTCTCGGACTCAGCGGACTCCCGAACGCGGGCGATGAGCTGATGGTGATGGACTCGGAAAAATCCGCGCGGATCCTCAGCGAGGAGCGCCTGGAGGGGCTCCGGAGCAACAAGCTGGCGGCCCCGCAGCGCGCGACGCTGGAGAACCTTTTCGCCAACCTGGCCGCAGACCAGAAACCCACGCTCCAGATCGTCGTCAAAAGCGATGTGCAGGGCTCGCTCGAGGCGATCGTCTCGTCGCTCAAGGACATTCCGCAAAAGAAGATTTCGCTGGAGATCATCCATGCGGCGGTCGGCCCGATCACGGATTCCGACGTCCTGCTCTCGAGCGCATCGAATGCGGTCATCATCGGCTTCAACACGAAGACGGAGAACACCGCCGCGCAGGCCGCGAAGCGCGAGGGCGTCCAGATCAAGCTCTACAGCATTATCTACGAGCTTCTCGACCAGGTTCGCGAGGCGATGAGCGGGCTGCTCGAGCCGGAGCTCCGCGAGGCGGTCATCGGCCATGCCGAGGTCCGGCAGGTATTCGATCTGACCAAGGGCAAGGTCGCCGGCTGCATGGTCACCGACGGGCGCATCGCGCGCACGGCGCGTGCCCGCGTGCTGCGCCGCCGCCAGCCGATTTACGACGGCGGGCTGGCCACGCTGCGCCGGTTCACGGACGACGTGAAGGAAGTCCGCGCGGGTCTGGAATGCGGCATCAAGCTCGGGGATTTCTCCGAATACCTGCCCGAGGACATCATCGAGTGCTACACGCTCGAGAAGATTGCCCAGCAGCTCTGATGCCGGTGAAACACCGCCTCGAAAGGGTCTGCGAAGTCCTCAAGCGCGAACTGGGATTGATCCTGCTCCGCGAGATCGATTTTTCCCCGGTGCTGGTCACGGTCAGCTCCGTGGATGTCACCCCGGATCTCAAGCAGGCGCATGTTTTTATTTCGGCGCTCGGAAGCCCCGGCCAGCAGCGCCATGTTCTGGAGAAGCTCGAGCGAAGCCGCGCCCACCTGCAGGGGGAGATCGCCAGGCGGGTGAGCCTCAAACACACGCCGCACCTGTTTTTCAAGCTCGACGCATCGATCGAGCGCGGCTCGCGGATCCTCAGCATCATGGACGAACTCGGACTCGACGATATCAAAAATGATTGAAGAAATCCTTGCCCCGCTGAAGGACGCCCGGAGGGTCCTGATCGCCAGCCACCTTCGCCCGGATGCGGATGCGCTCGGCTCGACCATCGCCTGTGCGCTGTGGCTGAAGGGCCTTGGCAAGGATGTCACGGCGTGGATCGAGGATGGGGTGCCGGAGAAGTTTCGTTACCTGCCGAACCATGAGCTGGTCACCGCACCGCCGGATTCCCCGGAAAAGTTCGATGTCTTTCTTGCGCTGGACACGTCGGTCCGGAACCGGCTGGGAACCGTGGCGTCGGCGGTTGCGCCGGGCGCAATCTGGATCAACATCGACCACCACGTGAGCAACGAGCTCTACGGGGACATCAACCACATCGATCCCACAGCGCCGGCGACCGGGCAGATCCTTTACGAAATTTTCCTGGCTGCCGGAGTGACCCTGACCCCGGCGATCGCGACCAACCTCTTCGCGGCGATTTCCACCGACAC
Organism: Verrucomicrobiota bacterium; assembly: GCA_026398275.1. Taxonomy (GTDB): domain Bacteria; phylum Verrucomicrobiota; class Verrucomicrobiia; order Chthoniobacterales; family Terrimicrobiaceae; genus QYQL01. The sequence continues at coordinate 7,304 of JAPLTF010000075.1, read as the reverse complement.
CGGGTCGTTCCAATACCAGGGCACGGATGCGCGCACATTTGATGCAGGCTCGGGCCTCGTGTCGGCCGGGGTCGATGTGGCGTCGCTTTCGCGCTCGATGTATGAGAGCCAGCCGAGGCGCCGGTTCGAGCTCCTCCGATTCGCCCTCAACCGGGCCGAGTTTCATTGTGCGGGACGGATCGCCACCTTCTCGCTCACGCTTGCCGACGTGGCGGAACTGGGCGTGATCCCGGAGGACAACGAGGGGATCATCGACCAACTCCGATCGATTGATGACGTGCGGGCCGCGATCTTTTTTGAGGAGCTGCCGGAAGGGAAAGTCCGCGTGAGCGCGCGGTCGAAGGATCCTGCTCTCGATGTCTGCAAGATCTGCCAGATGTTCAAGGGGGGGGGACATCCGATGGCCTCGGGTGCCCGGGTCAAGGGAACGCTCGAAAAGGTGAAGGAAGATTTTTTAAAGGTTGTGACCGATGAGATCAGCAAACGAGATTGACGGGGTATTGTTGGTGGACAAGGCGTCCGGGATGACATCGCACGATGTCGTCGCGATCACGCGCCGCGCCCTCAACACGAAAAAGGTCGGCCACTGCGGGACGCTCGATCCGCTGGCCACCGGGCTTCTCCTCATCACGATCGGCCGCGGCACCAAGATCCAGGACCTGCTGATGAGCGAGGACAAGGAATACGCGGGAACCATGGAGCTCGGGAAGGTCACCGACAGCCAGGATGCCGACGGGGTGGTGACCGGGAGCAAGCCGGTGGCAGACTTTTCCCGCGAGCAGATCGACGCCGCGTTCGCGAAGTTTCACGGGGATTTTTATCAGACCCCGCCGATGGTGAGCGCGATCAAGAAGGACGGCGTTCCGCTCTACAAGCTCGCCCGCCAGGGAAAAGAGGTCGCGCGCGAGCCGCGGTTCGTGCATGTCTACGCGCACGAGATCCAGGCGGTCCGCCTGCCGGAGATCGATTTCCGCGTCGTCTGCAGCAAGGGCTTTTACGTCCGCACCTATGCCCATGACATCGGGCAGGATCTCGGTTGCGGCGCCCACCTGAAATCCCTGCGCCGCACAAAATCCGGTCGCTTCAATGTGGACGGGGCAATCACGGTCGAGGAGCTGAAGGCCGGGCCGCTGGAGGCCGTCGCCGCCCGCGTGATGAGCCTGCCTGCCGTTTCCCGGCTGCGCGGCGCGTAATGATCCCGACGATTGTTCACCACGGAGGACCTACAAGAACACGGAGACCAGCAGGGGTATTTGACGCGGCAGATATATGGATCTTTGTTCTTTCCTCCGTGTGCTTCGTGACCTCCGTGGTTAAATTACGATTTTGGGAATGAATGTGTTCCGCGACATGGATGGCCTGGCTTCGGTTTCCGGCCCATTGGTTGTTGCCGCAGGGGTTTTCGACGGCATGCACCCGGGGCACAAGGCTGTGCTCCAGGCAGCACTCGACTCCGCAGACCGGGTTGGAGGGACAGCCGTCGCGCTGACGTTTGACCCGCATCCCTCGAAAATCCTCCGGCCCGAAAACTCCGCGCGCCTGCTCACCTCGACCCGACACAAGCTGCATTTGATGGACAAGCTCCGGATTTCCGCGGTGCTCGTCATTCCGTTCGACAAGGAATTTGCCGCAGTGGAGGCAGAGGATTTTTTGCGCGGGCTGAGTTCGTCGGCGAAAAAGCTTGCACGCATCTGCGTGGGGCAGGGCTGGCGGTTCGGACACGCGAGGCGGGGGGACGCGGATCTTCTCAGGCGGATCGGGCCGGAACTGGGTTTTGAAACCACCGAGGTCGAACCGGTCCAGATCGACGGCACAACGGTCAGCAGCACGCTCATCCGGCAGTTGGTGGAATCGGGAGAACTGGAGGCGGCCGCGCGCTTTCTGGGAAGAAACTATTCCATACTCGGCACGGTGATCCCGGGTGACGGGCTGGGAAAAAAGCTCGGGTTCCCCACCGCCAATCTCGCGGCCCACAACGAGCAATTTCCCCCGGATGGAGTTTATGCCGTCCGTGTTCATGTGGGTGGGGAACTCCTTCGCGGCGTCGCAAATATCGGATCTCGGCCCACGGTTAAGACCGCGGGAGAGCGGCTGCTGGAGGTCCACCTCCTGGATTTCTCAGGAGATCTTTACGGACGTGACATCGAGGCGGAGTTTCTGCATTTCCTCCGGCCCGAAAAAAAGTTCCCGGATGTGGACGCCCTGCGGGGCCAGATCGCGATCGACGTGCAGTCTGCCCGTCTGGTGGCGGGGTGACCGCTGGTCCGGACTTGCAAGCCGCGCGAGGTTGGTGAAAAGTCCCCACCATGGCCAATGATCTTGTTCCCGGCGACCCGGCGCCGGATTTCTCCCCGATTGCAGTGGGTGCGGAATACGGAGAAGGCACGCCGGTGAGGCTCCCGGACTTCCGGGGCCGCACGGTGGGCCTGTATTTTACCCGGCTCAACGACCTCTCACACTTTGAACCGTGACTCCCTGCTGACCGTTTACGACCGCCTCACCGGGCTTGTTGAAAAGCTGCCCGGCGGGCTCCAGAAGCCGATTCTCCGGGAGCTGACCCCCATCCGGCAGGTCTTCCTCGAGCAGCGCCCGCCCCGGCTGATGCTTGTGGGGAACCCCATGGGCACGGCCCCGGAAATCCTCGCCTCGCTCGGTGCCCTCGAACTCGAAACCGGCGGCAGCGACAACGGCTGGCGTTCGTATCGGGTTTCCGGACGCGGGGAAATCCTGATCCTCGACGCGCGGCAGGATGTCCCGGAGGAGCACGTTCGGACGGGATTGGCCCGGCAGCATCCGGATGTCGTGCTTTTTCTGGAGCCGCCCGATGCCCCCGCGAAGGACTGGAAAGCCGCCGTCGCGCGCTGCAGGCTCGTCGAATCCCCGGTCATCGCGATCTCTCTGTCCAGCGCTTTGCGCCTCCACGGTCTGCTGGCGGCGGAGCCGACGCTCGCGAAGCGGGTGCCGCGGGTTCTCGTGACCGGCGATCCGGCGGCAGTCGAGGCCATCTGCGCGGCGCTTCCGCTTCCCGCACAGTTGGAGTTTGCCCGCCTGACCAATGCCCGCCGGGCCCAGGCCCACATCGCCGGGTCGCTTTTGAAATCCTTCAGCGCGGTCTGCGGGGTGATTGGGGTCCAGCCCATTCCGCTTGCGGACATGCCGATCCTGACGACGTTGCAGACCCTCATGGTCGGGATGATCATCCATACGACCGGCCGACCGTTCAGCGCGAGGCTCGTGGCGGAATTTCTCGGGGCGCTCGGCTTCAATATCGGTGCCGGGCTTGTCCTGCGCGAGGGGGCCCGGGCGATTGTCCGCGTCGTGCCGATCTGGGGGAATGCGGTTTCGGGCTTCATTGCGGGCGCCGGAACCTACGCCATCGGCAAGGCGGCGATCGCGTATTTCATCGAGGAAACCCCGATCACCGAGACCCGCCGGATCTTCCGCTCCCTTCTCCCCCGCCTGGGGAAAAGGAAATATCCACCCGAACTGCCTCCGGCTTAGCGAAGCTCCACCCAGGCACGGAGGCGGGTTATTTTCGTCCTTCCTCCCCGCGCGCGGGCGCTGTAGTTTCTCCCGCCTATGCTCAGAGCCGGAATCGTCGGGCTGCCCAATGTCGGCAAGTCCACACTCTTCAACGCAGTCACCCGCACGCGCAAGGCGCAGGCGGCGAACTTTCCCTTTTGCACGATCGAGCCGAATGTCGGGATCGTCAGCGTGCCGGATGACCGGCTGGAAAAGCTGGCGGCGATCACCAAGTCGGAAAAAATCCTGCCCGCCGCGATCGAGTTCGTGGACATCGCCGGGCTTGTCGCCGGGGCGAGCGAAGGCGAGGGGCTGGGGAACCAGTTCCTGAGCCACATCCGCGAGGTCGATGCCATCATCCAGGTCGTAAGGTGTTTCGAGAGCGAGGACATCCACCATGTCACCGGCTCGGTTGATCCGGTCCGCGACATCGAGATCATCAACACGGAGCTGATCCTGGCCGACATGGCCTCGGTGAAGAAGCGCATCGAGCGCTCACAGAAAGGTGCCCGCGCCGGCGACAAGGAAGCCAAGGCCGAACTCGCGCTGGCCGAAAAACTTCTTCCACACCTCGATGCCGGACGCCCCGCGCTGACCGCCGACCTCGTCCCCGAAGAGAAAGCCCTGCTCAAAGGGTTTTTCCTCCTCTCATCGAAGCCGACGCTCTTTGCCTGCAACGTCGGTGAGAACGACCTTGCCGGCGATTCGCCCGCCGCCAAATTCGTGCAGGCGGTCCGCGAATATGCCGCCACCCACCTCGGCAGCGAGGCGGTTGTCATCAGTGCGCAGATTGAAAGTGAGCTCGCCGATCTTCCCGCCGAGGAGGCCAGGGAATTTCTGGCCGGCCTCGGCGTGACGGACAGCGGCGTGAGCCAGCTCATCCGCGCGGCGTATCATTTGCTCGGGCTGCGGACCTACCTCACGACCGGGCCGAAGGAAACCCGGGCGTGGACGATCCACACCGGCGACAAGGCACCGGCCGCAGCAGGTGTGATCCACAGCGATTTCGAGCGCGGGTTTATTGCGGCGCAGATCATCGCGTTCGACGACCTCATGACGTTCGGCTCGGAAGCCAAGGCGAAGGAAGCCGGCAAGCTCCGCCTCGAAGGAAAAGAATATGTGGTCCAGGACGGCGATGTCGTCGAGTTCCGCTTCAACGTCTAGCCCGGCTTCGGATGGGTGAGAAAAATGTCATGCTTGTGGCATGGGCATCCTGCCCATGCGTAACAATCCATCAAGACATGGGCAGGCTGCCCATGCCACGGAATGTTCTCGCGTAGCCTTGCCCATATTGCAGTCCGACGTCCGGGGATCCTGATCGCGGCCGCGATCCTGATGCTTCTCTCGGCGGTTTTTCTGTTTCAGAGCCGGCAGTCCTTTGACTCGGAGATCTTGAACCTGCTTCCCTCGGATGCCGCCTCGGTGCGCGGGCTGAAGATTTATAACTCGCAGTTCAACTCCGCGAGGGAGCTCGCGTTTCTTGTGGAATCGCCGGACGGCACCGACCCCGGGCTCACCGACGATTTTGTCGAGGCGCTCGCGAGGCAGCCTTGGGTTCTGAGGATTCTCGATGCCTCGCCGATGGAGTCGCAGAAAGGCCGGGAGACACTCCCCGCGCTGGCGGCACCGCTCATTCTCGGGCAGGGCGACGAGGACTTTGACAGGACGGTTGAGAAGCTCGAACCGAACGCCCTCGAAAGCCGGCTCCGGAATCTTGCCTCCAAGGCGCAGGCGGGATCCCCGCTCGCCCGCATCGAGCTGCTGAACGACCCTGCGGGCTTGATCTCCCCGGTTGCGGGCAGGCTCTCCGAGAAGCTCTCGATCGCGGAAAATGTCGATCTGGTTTCCACTGATGGACGGGCCAGGATCGTTCCGGTCATCGCCAACATGCCGAGCCTTTCCGCCGGCGACTGCCGGGATCTCATGCAGAAGGTGCATGCGTTTCTGGAGGAGTTCCGCCGGACACCCGGCGCGCCGCTGGTCTCGGTGACCGGGCGCTCGGCCTACGTGGATGAGATCTCGAATTCGATGCACCGGGATATTGCGCTGACAAGTTTGGTTTCGATCGCCGCAGTCACACTGCTTTTCTGGTTTTCGTTCCGGTCCCTCGTTCCGCTGGCGGGATCCGTTCTCATTCTGGCCTGGACGTGCCTGATCTCCCTGGCCTGCGGGTCGCTGATCTTCGACAAATTGAATGTGGTCGCGATGGGGTTCTGCTCGATTCTTGTCGGGCTCGGCGACGATTTCAGCCTCCTGCTCTACCAGCGGTATGTCGGGGCGAGGGCGCAGGGGATGACCCGCGAGGAGGCGATAGTGGATTCCACCAGGCACAGCACGCCCGGAATTCTCTGGGTCGCGCTGACCACGGGCCTCGGCTTTGCCTCCCTGCTTTTCAGCGGCTCTGCGGGATTCGCGCAGCTCGGAGTCCTGATCGCCATCGGCGTGCTGGCCAGCGCGGTGGGCATGGTCCTCTTCATGCCGCTGTTCGAGCGCGGGATTCCGGCCAACAAGGAGGATCCGGTGTGGAAGCTTTGTTGCCGGCTGATGGATTCCAAATGGACGTTCCGGTTTGGGGGAGGGCTCCTCGCTGCCGCGCTGCTGATGGCGGCTCTTCCCTGGCGGGCGCTGGAATTTGACACCTCAACCCACTCGCTTGAACCGCGTGAGATTCCTGCAGCAAAGGCCCTCGCACGCCTGATGGAGCTTTTTCCGGCGACCTTCGAGCCGGTGATGATCGTGGTGCCAGGCCCGGCAAGCTACCAGTCGCTTGTCGAACTCGACGGAAAACTCGCCGGGCTCAAACAATCCGGGGTGATCCACAAATTTTCAAGCCCCTCGGCCCTGGTGCAGGATCCCTTGCAGATCAAACGCAACATGGCCAGGCTTCAGGCGCTGGACTGGGATGGGTTGGAGAGGGCCGTGACCGACGCGGAGCGCTCTGCGGGATTGCGGGCAGGCAGCCTCGATTCCGCATCGCGGCTCCTTGATTGCCTGCGGTCCCGGCGGCCGCTCACCGAGCAGCTCCCCGCTCTTTCACCCTGGTGGTTTGTCCTCGACCGGATGCTGGCACCCGCCTCCGGGGATGTCATTTATTACGTCCAACTTCCGGCCGGCTCGGGACGCGAATCGCGGCAGATCCTGGAAAATGCCGTGGCCGCGACCCTGCCGAATGCCATGGTGACAGGGTGGAGCCAGATGCTGAACGACCTGGTCCCGTGGGCAACGCGCGAGCTCCTCATATTCGGCGGCGCGGTGATCGCGATTATCCTGATCATCCTTTTTGTGATTTACCGGGATGTGCGTGTCCTCGCCCTCCACTTGACAACATTGTTTCTTGCCATGTGCGGAACGGTCGCCACCTTGAAACTGTCCGGCCATTCCATCAACCTGCTGAGCGTCCTCGCCTTTCCCCTCATCCTTGCGGTGGGGGTGGATTATGGTGTTCACCTGATCCTGGCCGCACGGGAGAAGGGCGACATCAAAGCGAATATGCCAGCCGTGATGAAGCCGGTCCTGATCAGTGCCCTGACCACGATCACCGGGTTCGGCGCGCTGACCCTCGCGCAGAACCCCGCACTTACCGGACTGGGGTTTGTGTGCGCGACCGGAGTCGCATGGTGCCTGGCCTCCAGCCTCCTCTTCCTCGCCCCGCTCTTAGGCCGGCGTTGTAGTTCGCAACTGCCGGGGTCACAGACCCCGGCTACAGCGACGGGGTTGTAGCCGGCCTCTGTGAGGCCGGTGCTCGTGTTTGCCGGGGTCACAGACCCCGGCTACAGCGACAG
>JAPLTF010000068.1 GCA_026398275.1 Verrucomicrobiota bacterium | reverse complement strand
GCTGGGTCAACACAAATCGGCCGGAATTCATGCCAGGAAGCGTGAACCAATTTCAAATGCGTCACATCCATTTTCATCTGCAAGACGCTCATTTTATGACTGTTCCAAAAACTCATTTCTCAGTTAACCGGACACCCGTGGCCGGCGATAATAACAACTGTCTTCCTCATGCAGCGGTTTGGGAAAAAATCTTCGGAGGGCAGTTGGTCTTCTTTTCCCGCTCGCTGGCTGACGCAACCGTTCCAGGATTTGCTTACGGCGCGGCGCCATGCACTGGCGACCGTCCGCTACCGCCGATTTTTTATGATCCTTGTCTGGCTGGAAACTCCCGGAAACAGCATCCCATGGGGGCTTTCGCCGTCAATAGATCGATTGTCACCGATGCATGGTGGAGCACTGATCCCAAGACATCCCTGCTCAGCATCTCCCGCCCAAGTCAGAAAGTTATCTTTTGCAGCATCGGTCCCGGAGACGCTCAGTATTGCGGCGGGTGGCTCTTAACTGGTGCGGATTTTGTGGCAAATGGAATGAGCAATAATGGTTACCCCGATCCACGCAATGCTGGCGGTGCGGCTTCGCTCTTCGCGGACGGGCATGTGGAAAAGCTCGATGTGGCGAAGATGGACCAGGAGACCCGGCGGCGCTACTTCCTCCCGGATCCTCCGTGATGTGTCCCGGCCTACGGCGGTGCGATATCCGGGGGAGTTGGAAAAATCCGGTCTCGTGAGGAAGACGAAGCTGGGACGCACGAACTTTTACATCAACGAGCCGCTGGTCGCGATCCTCGGCGGCTGAGTATGCGCTGCCGGTGGAATCACGTCAGGATGGCGAATTTGTGCCTTTCCTGTTGTAAATATTCAGTGAACCCCGTGTGAGTTCGGCGGCGAGGATGGCGCGGAAGTTTTTTTGGAGGGGATAGACCAAGATGCTTTTGAGGGGCACGACGCTCTGGTGGTGCTGGTAAATGGTCCCCATCCAGGGGGTCTGGCAATAACGTCGACCTGCTGCTAAAGGTCAACAAATGCGATTAACCGACTCCGTCCCCATCTCCCTCGACCTGACACTGCGAAGCGGGCAGGTTTTTCACTGGGAGCATCAAGCGGACGGCTCGTGGACCGGGCTGATCGGGGATACTCCGGTGCGGGTCGCTGAGAAAAACGGCCTGTTGGATGTTTCGAGAGGAAGCCTTGCGCTCGCGGAAAACTACTTCGCTCTTGATCACCCGCTGGAGGAAATTTATGCGGAGTTCCCCAGGGATCCGATGAGTGCGGAGGCTCTGGAGCTCTGCCGCGGGCTCCGCATCATTCGCCAGCCGCGGTGGGAATGCCTCGCCACATTTATCACCTCCTCGATGAAGCAGGTCGCGCACATCCGCTCGATGTCGCTGTCCTTGCGGAAGGCATTCGGCCGTCCCACGGAGTATGGATATACCTATCCGTTGCCGGAAATCCTTGCCGCCTCAAGCGAGCAGGCCCTCCGTGCGTGCGGGCTTGGCTACCGGGCGCCAAATCTTCTGGCGACGGCCGGGATCGTGGCGCGCGGGAATGTCGATCTCGATGCGCTCGCGGGTTTGGAGACTCCGGCCCTCCTCGAAGCCCTGGTGAAGCTGCCCGGGGTCGGGGTGAAGGTGGCAAACTGCGTGCTCCTCTTCGCTTACGAGCGGCTCGACGCGGTCCCGATCGATGTCTGGATCCATCGCGTTTTGATCGCCATGCGGCGGGGAAGGGGAGGGACCCCCGCCCAATTGGCCCGCTATGCCCGCAAAAATCTTGGCCCGTATGCGGGCTATGTCCAACAATACCTCTTCCATCGGGCGAGGGTTTCGTCAAAATAGGCCGATGACTTCGATGGATTGGACAGACTCACGCCGCGAGACGGTTGTGGCTGCCATTGCGTCGATCCTGCTGCATCTGGCGATCATCCTGTGCGTGGCGCTGGCGCTGACTGTCCCCGCGTGGCAGTTTCCGGTGTCCCCCCCGGAAAGCGATGCGCCGATCGAGGTCACATTTCTTCCCGCCGAGCCCGCAAAACCCCAGGAGCCATCCTACGTCGCCACCGCGGAGCAGAACACCCCGGAGGCTCCGAAAAATGCCCCGTTCGAGTCGGATAAGAATACGCGCGCAGCAAGCGACAGCGCGCCGACCGGCACGGCTCCCATGCCATCGCTCGATGGTCGGGATTCCCCGGCCCTGGAGCTCACAAACACGGACTACAAGGATGGGAAGCAGGGCGAAGCCGCGACCCCCATGGTGCAGCCACAAACGGAAGCCCAGCCCGCCCCGCCGGAGCCGGTGGCCACGCCGGCCCCCCCACTTCCGGCCCCGACCCAGCTCGCATTGCGGGAGGCCCCGCCGCGCCCGAAAGCGGAGGAGCAGAAGCCCGACACCAAGCCGGCGCAGCCCGCCCAGCCGAAACCGCCCGCCGCCTCGGGATTCCAGCCGGAGACGCGGATCACCCGGATCAAAGGAAATTTGTCCAACCGCGGAAAAGCTTCGGTGGATGCCGCGGCAACTCCGCTCGGGCGCTACAAAAAAATGGTCTCCGACGCGATCGGTTCGCGGTGGTATTACTACGTGAACGACCAGATCGGGCTCCTGAACATCGGAACTGTCGAGGTCCGGTTCGTCGTCTCCTCCAACGGCAAGGTCGGAGGGATCAAAGTCCTTGCAAACACCTCGAACGAAAGCTTTGCCTCCGTGAGCGTAAACTCCATTATCGAGGCTGAAATTCCACCGATCCCTGACGAAGTGGCAAAACTCCTTGTTAACGGACGGCTGGAAATCGACTACACCTTCACCATTCTGAGCAACTGATGACATCGCTACTCGCACACACCGTTGATTTTTTCGTAAGGGGCGGCCCCTTCATGGTCCTCCTGCTGCTTCTCTCCCTGGTTTCCTGCACGGTCATGCTGATGCGCGGGCGCGCCCTCCGGGAAAAAATTGTGATCCCGCCGGCCGTGGCGATCGCCCTGGAGAAGCTTGCGCCGGGCGACGACATCGGCCTCCTCCAGTTCTCCATCGACCGCAACCCCTCGTCGATCTCCCGCATTCTGAACGTCCTCATCGCGCATCTGAACTGGCCGAAATCCGAGAACCTCGAGGCCGTCCAGACCCGCGCCCGGCATGAGGTGTCGCACATGGAAAAGGGATTGGTCTTCCTCGAAATCGCCACCGGCGTCGCCCCGCTGCTCGGCCTGCTGGGAACGCTGTCCGGGCTGGTCGGCATCTTCGCGACGCTCGGGTCCAGCGGCGAGCCCTCGCTCATCGCACGCGGAATTTCCGAGGCCCTCAACTGCACGATCGTCGGCCTCGGCGTCGCCGTGCCCTGCCTGATCGCGTTCAACTATTTCCAGCGCAGAGTCGAGGTCATGTCGATCGCCATGGAATCGATGGCCTCCGATTTCCTCGCCAAATGCTACCCGCACGGGGAGCTGCCCCAGGTCGAAAAGCAGCTCATCAAGTAGACCATGCGGTTTTACACACGCAAAAAACGCAGCCCGCAGCTGATCATCGTCTCGCTGATCGACATCCTGGCGATCCTCCTGATCTTCTTCATCGTCAGCACGACGTTCCGCAAGGACCAGCCCCGGCTCCAGATCAACCTCCCGGAATCCCAGTCCGCCGAGACGGTGGCCGCGGAGCAGCGTGAGCCCCTGATCCTGCGCGTGAAAAGCGCCGATGAGATCACGCTCGGGGCGGATCCCATCGCCATCGAAGGCCTCGCGGCGGCTCTGAGGGCGGCCAAGCATTCCACACCGGACCGCGCGATCGCCATGCAGGCCGACCGGGAGGCGCCCTTCGGCGTCGTGGTCAAAGTCCTCGACGCCCTCAAGCAGGCGGGTGTTAAAAACATCCCCACCTTCACCCAGCCCGAACCCCGATGATCCTCGAAATCACCATGCATGACCATCCGGCGCTCCGAACCAGGGGACGCGCCGTCGAAAAAACGGACGCCAAAATCCACCGCCTCGCCGAGGAGATGATCGAGACGATGCTCGATGCGGAAGGCATCGGCCTCGCCGCCCAGCAGGTCGGACTCCCGCTCCAGATGTTCGTGCTTGATGTGCCGCAGATGAAGGACCGTCCCAGCGCGATGCGGGTGGATGGAAAACAGGCCGATTTTGAAGCCCTCATGCCCATGGTCCTGATCAATCCCGTGATCGAGCCCTTCGGCAGGACGCGGATCGAAAGCGAAGGCTGCCTCAGCTTTCCCGGGCTCCGCGGCGATGTCCCCCGGCCGCTCTCGATCCGGATCAAAGCCCAAACCCTCTCAGGAGATGAGATTTCCTTCGAAGCCGACGGACTTCTGGCCCGGGCCGTCCAGCACGAGTTCGACCATCTGCAAGGCATCCTCTTCATCGACCGCATGAGCGAGGAGGACCGACTGCAGGAGCTGCCGGAGGATGTCCGCCAGCTCGCCCGCCCGGCTCTTGTGGCCGGCCGCTGAGGTCAGGTGTTTTTGCCGGTTTGCGCGAGTTTGAAAAGCTGGGTGACGACCGCCGCCACCAGCAGGATGTTCATGGCGATGAGGACCAGATTCTCAGGGAGCGACGGTTTCGAGGTAGTTAAACTTCCCCTCATCCACCCGGAGGACGATGGCGGATTTGGAGGGGTTCCGGTCCGCGTCGAGGGTGATGGTTCCGCTGATGCCGGGGAAGTCCGCTGTTGCTGCGAGGGCCTTCTGAAGCGCTGCGGGCTCGGTGCCGCCCGAGCGGCGGATGCCATCCGCGAGGAAATTCATCGCGTCGTAGCCCAGAGCTGCCAAGGCGAGGGGATCGTGCCCGTATTCTTTGCGGTAGGATCCGACGAATTCCTGCGTGCGGTTGGAAGGTTCTCCGGCCGAAAAGTGGCTGGCAAAATAGGTGTTGCTCACCGCCTCGCCGCCGATCTTCAAAAAGTCGGGCGACTCCCATCCGTCGGTTCCGATAAACGGCTGGTCGATGCCGAGCGGCCTGGCCTGTTTGATGATGGCGGCCGCCTGGGGATAGTAGACCGGGAGGAAGATGACCTCCGGCAGTTTGGCTTTGATCGCTTCCAGCTGCGCGCTGAAATCCGTGGCCCCCGGCGAGCAGGTTTCCTTCGCGGTGATCGTTCCTCCGCGCGCGAGGAAGTCGTCTTCAAAGCTCTTTGCCAGCGCTGCGCTGTAGGGGTCGGCGGGGTCAAACAGAATGGCCGCCTTGGTAACACCGATCGAGCTGGCGAACTTCGACATCACCTTGCCCTGAAAGGGATCCACAAAACAAACCCGGAAAATCCCCGGGCCCGCCTTGGTGACATCCGCATGGGTGGAGCCGGGGGAGATCATCGGAATTCCCAACTCCGCCGCGACCGGGGCCGCGAGCAGGGAATTTTCCGAGGCGATCTCCCCGATGAGTGCGACGACTTTGTCGTCCGCAACCAGTTTCCTCACGATCTGCACGGCCTCGCTGCCCTTGGAGTTTGTGTCGCGCAGGATCAGGTGAACAGGACGTCCGTCGAGTCCTCCGGCCGAGTTGATCTGGGAAACCGCGAGTTTGACTCCCTCCACGGCTGCCTGTCCGAACGCTTCCTGGCTGCCGCTCAGCGGAAGGAATGCGCCCACCGGGATGGCGTTGACCGGGACAGGGGTTGGGGTGGGCTTTGCCACGGGGGCGGGGGCCGGCGGTTTTCCGCACCCCTCCAAAAGCACGCCCAGCACGAGCGCCAGCAAAAGATTTCGCAAAGTCACTTGGAAACCGTAGAGAGTTCTGCGGGGGTGAGCCAACATTTTTCCCTCACGCCCGGTCCATCGCCCGCAGGCCCGTGGACTCGATCCGCCAGGCTTTCGGGGTGATGCCTTTGTAGGTTTTGAACACCCGGATGAAGTAGGAAGGGCTCGAAAATCCACAGGACCAGCCGACCTCCGCAATATTGTAGTCCGGGCGCACGAGGAGATCGCAGGCCAACTGCACCCGCTCTTTTGCCATCCAGACCCCCAGAGGCATTCCGTGCTCGGCTCGAAACATGCGCGTCAAGTGGTCCGGGGAACATCCGACGCGATCGGCCACGTCTTGAACCGAGAGATCCTGCCTGGAGATCTCCACCCTCACGATCCGCTCCGCCTCGATGACCTGCGGCAGGGCTTTTCTGGTCGTGCCGGACGATGGGTTGCGGATGACCGATATGATGGCGGCCAGAAAAGCCGTGGTGAGGCCGGCGACATACCGGCGGCGCAGCCTGCGGCTGATCGTGTTCGCGCCTGCGGCCTGATCAAGGCATTGAAACGCCACCCCTCCATTCGCAAAGTCCTGCATGTCCCGGCTCTCGATCCGCCCCGCGGCGTCCGCCTCGCCCCTCAGGGCAATGAACCCCTCCGACGCCCGCATGAGCACCATGACCTCGTAAGGGGTCCTCAGGTTCAGCGGTTTTTCCGCATGGGGCACGCCGGACGGCATCAGGCAGATGTCGCCGGTCTTCAAACGGAATTTCCCCGACGGACACTCGAAGTCGGAGCCTCCGCCGGTTTGCAGAAAAAATTCCGGGGTCGGGTGAAAATGCGCTCCCGGCCTGCGGCGATGAAGCCCGAGGGATTCCGGGACAACGATTCTCGCCGATCCGGCGGTCACCCGCGAAATCGCGGATTCCAGATGTTGCAGGTATCCATTTGCTTCGTCCGGCATCAGAGGTAATGAAAATCGGAATTGTCTGATAAGTCGCGGAGAAATTTCATTTTTTCCCTTTGTCATCTTGGTTCCTGTCGGCGAAGGATGATCGGAAATCTATTATGGAAGCCAAAACACGAGTCGTTGTCTGGGGCGAGTTCCGCCATGAAAAGAAAAATCCAAAAGTCGCGGAGCTCTATCCCGACGGGATGCACGAGACGATCGCCGCATCGCTCCGGAAAATTCCCTCCCTCGATGTCGCCACCGCGTGGCTCGACCAGGACGCCGAGCATGGCCTGGGCGGCGATATCCTTAAGAAAACCGATGTCCTTGTCTGGTGGGGGCACATGGCCCACGGAGATGTTTCGGACGAGGTCGTGGCCAGGGTGAAGACGCGGGTCCTCGAAGGCATGGGGCTGGTGGTCCTGCACTCCGGGCACTACGCCAAAATCTTCAAGGCCCTGCTGGGCACGACCTGCTCGCTCAAATGGCGCGAGTCCACCGACAAGGAGCGGATCTGGAACATCGCTCCCCACCATCCGATCACGCAGGGCATCGGGGACTACTTTGAAATTCCAGCGGAAGAGATGTATGGCGAGCCGTTTGGAATTCCGGAACCCGACGAGCTGATCTTCATCTCGTGGTTCACGGGCGGGGAGGTTTTCCGCAGCGGGGCGACCTGGCAGCGCGGCAACGGGCGGGTTTTTTACTTCCGGCCCGGCCACGAAACCTATCCGACCTACCACCAGGCCGAGGTGCAGACGGTGATCGCCAACGGGGTGCTCTGGGCGCGCCCCACGGTCTGCATCCCGGATTCCTGCCCGAATTCCCCGGCTCTGGAACCCCTGCCGGCGGACCCGTTTGCCACCGAGCGCCCGACCGAAGGCTTCCGCTGATCCCATGAAATCCAAGAAAAAAAATCCTGTGAGGCTCGCGGTCATTGGAACCGGCGGCATGGCGAACTGGCACGCGGAGAACTTCCGCAAGAACCCGGCCTGCCGGATTGTGGCCGCCTGCGATGTGGACGCCGGGCGCGCCAGGGCCTTTGCCGAAACCCACGACATCCCGCACACATTTTCCAGCGCGGAGGAGCTGATCCAGGGGATCGACGTCGATGCCGTGACGATCGTGACGCCGGATGCCTTCCATGCGCCGGTTTCCCTGCTCTGCCTCAAAGCCGGAAAGCACGTGCTCTGCGAAAAGCCGCTCGCCGTCAACTACGGGGATGCCAGGAAGATGGTGGCCGCCGCAAAGCGGGCGGGCGTCGTGAACATGGTGAATTTCTCGTATCGCGACTGGCCGTGCATCCAGGCTGCTGCCAAGGCTGTCGCCCGCGGCGAAATCGGGGAGGTCCGGCATGTCGAGGCCAGCTACCTGCAGGCCTGGCTGGCTTCCAGCGTTTGGGGCGACTGGCGGAAAACTCCCGCCTGGCTCTGGAGGCTGTCCTCCGCGCACGGCAGCAAGGGGGCGCTGGGAGATGTCGGGGTTCACATCGTCGATTTCACGACGTTCCCTTGCGGCCCGATCAAAGAAGTCTACTGCAAGCTGCGCGCATTCCACAAGGCTCCCGGCGATCGCATCGGCGACTACAGGCTGGATGCGAATGACTCGGCCGTTCTGAATGTCGAATTTGCCAGCGGCGCCCTGGGAACCATTCACACCAGCCGCTGGGTTGGGGGGCATGCCAACCGGCTCGCCCTGAAAATCGCGGGCACCAAGGGCACGATCTTTATCGACTCGGAAGTCTCCACCACCGCCTTCAAAATCTGCAACGGAAAAATGCTGCACAAAGGCGAATGGCGCGAGGTCGCCTGCAAGCCGGTTCCCACGAACTACCAGCGCTTCATCACGGCCATCCGCTCGGGAACTCCCGGCGAGGCGGATTTTGCCCGCGGCGCCGAGGTGCAGAAGGTTCTCGACGCCTGCTTTGTGTCGGACAAAACGAGGCGGCCGGTCAGGCTCTGATCCGGGCCTCGCCGCGCAGGCAAAAGGGGCGATTCCTCAGGTCAACTCTTGGAAATAGGGTTGTAGGCCCTTGTGCCAAGGGCCTGTAGTATTCCAAAGGTATCAGGTCCGGCGCAGGGTGGTATCGCGAAGAAACTTGGCGTCGTCGCGAGCCGGATAATCCAGCGTGAAGTGCAGGCCGCGGCTTTCCTTGCGGCTGAGCGCGCAGTCCACGACGAGCGACGCGACCGTGACGAGGTTGCGCAGCTCGAGGAGGTCGGTTGTGATTTTGAAATTCCAGTAAAACTCCTGAACCTCGGTATGGAGATTACGGAGGCGGGTCGCGGCGCGCTGCAGGCGCTTGTCCGTGCGCACGATGCCGACGTAGTCCCACATGAGGCGGCGGACTTCCTCCCAGTTGTGAAAGATGACAACCATCTCATCCACGTCCGTCACCTGGCCCGGCCGCCACTCGGGGAGATCGAACGTGACCCGGGGCGGGCGGTTCCGCGTGGATTTGTCGAACGCGGCCGAGGCGAGCACGAGCCCCTCGAGAAGGGAGTTGCTGGCCAGGCGGTTGGCGCCGTGCAGCCCGGTGCAGGCAACCTCGCCGATCGCGAAGAGGCCGCGGAGGGAGGTCTCGCCGTTGAGGTCCGTCTTGACTCCACCGCACTGGTAGTGGGCGGCAGGAACAACCGGAATCGGCTCCTTGGTGATATCGATGCCATTCACCAGGCAGGTTTCGTAGATGAGCGGGAACCGGCTTTTCACGAAATCCGCCGGCTTGTGCGTGATGTCGAGGAACACGCACTTGCTGCCGCTGCGCTTCATCTCCGCATCGATTGCGCGGGCCACGATGTCGCGGGGAGCGAGCTCCCTCTGCGGGTTGTGGTTCTCCATGAAGCGCCGCCCGCGCGCATCCAGCAGGACCCCGCCCTCGCCGCGCACGGCCTCGGAGATCAGGAACGATTTCACCTCCGGATGGAAGAGGCACGTCGGATGGAACTGGATGAACTCCATGTTCGAGATCGTGGCTCCGGCGCGCCAGGCCATGGCGACCCCATCGCCGGTTGCGACGTCCGGGTTCGTCGTGTAGAGGTAAATTTTCCCGCATCCGCCGGTGGCGAGAACATTGATGTCGCTGCGCAGAGTCTCCACCTCGCCGGTCGCCTCGTTGAGCACGTAGACGCCAACGCAGCTGTTCTGCATTGCGTAGCCGAGCTTTCCGGTGGTGATGAAGTCCACCGCCATGTGATTTTCCATGAGCTCGATGCGCGGATGGCAAGAGATCTGCTCCAGCAGCGTCCGCTCGATCTCCATGCCGGTCGAGTCCTGAAAATGCAGGATCCGCCGCTTGGAGTGCCCGCCTTCCCTGCCAAGGTCCAGCTCATTTTCCCCGTTCGTCTCGCGGCGGTCGAAGTGCATTCCGAGCTTCACCAGCTCGGCAATCCGGTCCGGTCCACCGGTGATGACCTCGCGGACGGCGTCCTCGTGGCAGAGCCCGGCTCCCGCGGCGAGCGTGTCGTGGATGTGAAGCTCAAAGGAATCCTCCTCGCTGGTCACGCACGCGACCCCGCCCTGGGCCCATGCGGTGTTCGAGTCCGCCTTCCCACGCTTTGTGACCACGGCGACGCTGCCTTTTTCAGCAGCCTTCAACGCGAAGCTCAATCCGGCGATACCGCTGCCGATGACGACAAAATCAAATTCTTTCATGGAAGGGGGGGAGGGCGATGTTGTCGATCAGGCGGGCTTTCCCGAGGAACACTGCGCAGGCAAGACGCCCTGGGGATTTCCTGCTCCTCAAGGGCTCGAGAGTCAAGGCGTCGACCGCCTCCACGTAATCCAGGCGCGCGCCCGGAATGGCCGAGAGGGATTTTTTGGCGCTGGCCTGGATCGCGGCGGGGGACTTTTTCAAAGCAGCGGACTGCAATGCGGCGTGGATTCGCGGGGCGAGGAGGCGCTCCGCGGGGGTCAGATACGCATTCCGCGAGCTCGTGGCCAGGCCATCCGGCTCCCGGACGGTTGCGTGGCCGACCATCTGCACGGGAAAATCCAAATCCCGCACCATGCGGCGCAGGATCGCGAGTTGCTGCCAGTCTT
This sequence comes from Verrucomicrobiota bacterium, assembly GCA_026398275.1. GTDB lineage: Bacteria > Verrucomicrobiota > Verrucomicrobiia > Chthoniobacterales > Terrimicrobiaceae > QYQL01. The sequence continues at coordinate 15,650 of JAPLTF010000068.1, read as the reverse complement.
TTTCCCCGAAGACGGCATGCGTCGGCTGGACGATCAAAAACAGTTTAGCGACCACCGTGCAGACGCCTTGGAAGTGTCCGGGACGGGAGCGCCCGCAAAGGGACTGCGAAAGACGGGATTCCTCCACCGCAACCGAGCGGTCGCCGGAATACATCTCTTCAACGGAGGGGGCAAAGACAGCGTCCGCACCCGCAGCGCGGGAGATCGAAAGATCCTTGCGAAACGGCCGCAGGTAGGACGCAAAATCCTCTTTCGGTCCGAACTGGGTGGGATTGACAAAGATCGATACGACGACCGAGCCGCGGCTGCCGGCCAATTTTCGTGCGGAGCGGATCAGCGCCGCATGGCCGGCGTGCAGAGCGCCCATGGTGGGAACGAATACGACTGGTGCGGATTTGCTTTTCCGCCAGGCGCGAAGAACCGCAATCGATTTTGCGACCTTCATCTCAGCGGGGCTGAAAATCTCAATTGGCAGGGGAGGCTGCCGGGGAGGACGCAGGTGCGGGAGCCGGCAGGGTTGTTGCCGCTGGGCTCGCCACGGGCAAAGCCGATGGAGCCGCTGTTGCCTGCGGGATCGGTGCTGCCAGAAGCGTCTCCTGGATCGCCGTTTTTGCCCCAGCGCTTTTTGCCGTGAGGATCGAGAGCAGGAGAGTGATGGCGAAAAAGACAACGGCCAGCCAGGTCGTGAATTTTGCCAGCACGTGGGTGGTCTGGGCGCCGAAGAGGTTCTCCGTCATCCCGCCGCCGAATGCCGCACCGAGACCCTCGCTGCGGGGGCGTTGCATCAGAACGACCAAAACAATCAGCACGCACACGATGAGGTGGACGGCGATCAGGACAGGCATGACGATAAACATAGAGAACTGGGCATACTAATACCGCAGGGCTTCTTGTAAAGCCCGGATCAGCGGAATTTAAACAGGACGAAGATCAGCGCGAGCGCGATCAGGACGGCAATCGGCAGAACGATATAATTCAGGATCCTGGAGCGTCCCTGCCGGCGGCTCCGGAAAAAGGCGATAATTCCGCGTTTGGAACCGCGACGCGACGGAACGGATGTTCCCAGAGCCTCCCCCTGCTTGGGCGGCTGCTCAAACGGCACCCTCGGCGATTTCGGAAGAATTCGGTTCCTTCTCGCCCATACCGGTTCTCTGCTTGTGGGAGTGAGCTGGAGACCCGGCTCCTCCATTTCCCCTCCGGCGGATGGCATTGCTGCCTTGCGGGGGGTGATAGCGAGCCGGGGCCCGAGCTCAGACCTGGCCGAATCCTCTCCCCCTGCACCAGATTCCTTTTGATCCATCTTCAGCTTTCAGACTGGCACATCGGTGGCGGGAAGACAAGATCACCATTTGAAACGGGACCGCGCCATCCGCCCTGCTGTGGGAGATCCGCCTAATCCACGGTTTTCTGGAACTCCTCGGGGAATTTTGCCAGGAAGCTTTGCGTCGGCCATGAGCAGGCCTCGCCGAACGCGCAGATCGTGCGCCCCGCGATGCTGTCCGCGATGTTTTTCAGGTTTTTGGAATCATTCGGCTGACCGCCGCCGGCCAGCATGCGGGTCGTCATCTTCGACATCCAGAGGCTGCCTTCGCGGCAGGGGGTGCACTGGCCGCAGCTTTCGTGAGCGTAGAACTGGTTCAGGTTGTTCAGCGCCCAGACCATGTCGCGGGAGTCGTCGAGGACCATGACGCCGGCGCTGCCGATCATGGTGCCGACCGATTGAAGGGAGGAGGCGTCCATGACAATATCCAGCATCGGGAGTTCCTTGTCCGTCATCGTGCCGTCCGGACCTTTGGTTTTGATTTTGTAAACCTCGTCCGCCCGCATGACTTTCGCGGAGCTGCCGCCCGGGATCACCGCCTTGAGCGTGCGTCCGGGCTTGAGACCGCCGCAAACATCAAAGATGAGCTCGCGGAGCGTCACCGCGCCGCAGGGGATTTCGTAGACTCCGGGACGGAGGACATCGCCGCTGACGCCGAACGTGCGGGTTCCGCCGTCGCCGGGTGTGCCCATCTTCGCGTATTCGGCTGCGCCGAGGCGGATGATGTGGGCGACATGGCAGATCGTCTCGACGTTGTTTACGATCGTCGGCTTCATATAGAGGCCGAGGACGGCCGGAAAATACGGAGGCTTGATGCGCGGGTAGGGGCGCTTGCCTTCGAGGGATTCGAGCAGGCTGGTCTCCTCGCCGCAGATGTAGGCCCCCGCGCCCTGATGGACGTAGATGTCGAGGTCGAAGCCGGTCCCCAGCATGTTTTTTCCGATGAAGCCCTTCGCCCGGGCCTCCTTGATCGCGTTCCAGACGATGCGGGCGGCATGGGGGAACTCGCAGCGGATGTAGATGTAGGCGAGGCGTGTGTTTGTGGCGAAGGCAGAAATGGCGAGCCCCTCGATGAGTTGGTGGGGATCCTCGTGGAGGATGTAGCGGTCCTTGAATGTGCCGGGCTCGGACTCGTCGCCGTTCACGACGATGTAGTGGTCCTTGCCGTCGTCGTATTTGATGAAGCCCCACTTCGTGCCGCAGGGGAACCCCGCACCGCCGCGCCCGCGGAGGTTTGCCGCCTTCACGGCATCCACGATTTCTCCCGGCTTCATGGTCACTGCCTTTTTCAGCGACTCGTATCCGCCATGGGCCAGATACGTTTCAATATCCGGGGCGTAGCCCGGCTTGACGAGGTTTTCAAAAATGATGCGGCGCTCCTTCGGATGCGGCGGATTTTGGAACAGTGAGGCCATGGTTATTGGAGGTTTTTGACGAGCGAGGCCACGTCGGCAGGTTTGATGTTTTCCACCAGCTCGTCGCCGATGAGGGCGACCGGCGCGCTCCCGCAGCTCGCCAGGCATTCGACGAATTCCACGCTGAACTTTCCGTCGGCAGTTGTGGGCGGCGCGCTCCCGAAACCATGATGCTCGGAATGCGGGTCCAGCCCGACCGCCTCGCAGAATTTCTCCTTCACATCGTAGCTGCCTGCCATCGCGCACGCGAGCGTCCGGCAGACCCGGATGATGACTTTGCCCGCAGCCTCGCGACGGAACCAGGGATAGAATGTGACCAGCTCCAGGATATTGATCGGGGTGAGGTCCAGCCTGGCCGCGATCCATTCCACTCCACTGTCATCCACAAATCCGAAATGATTCTGCCAGTGGTGCAGGAGCGGCAGCGACGCGCTGCGTTTCGATACCGGATAGTGGCTGACCAGCTCGTCCGCTTCCGCCACAAATGCGGGCGTGATTTCGTCCGCCTGTCTCGTCGTCATTTCGATCATCCCGTGATTTCTCTGTTTTTCTTCCGTCCGCATCAAGCAAAACGATTCCGGATCTGCTGTCCGGGCGGATTCCGAAAAACCAGCCCCGCCCGTGGCATTCCCCCCGTTTCGCGGTGTTGTCGGTATCAATCCGGGGTGCTGAGGCACTCGCTCATCGTGCGGTAGCTTTTCTCAAGCGAGACAAACGGATCTCCCGGGCAGGTGTCCTGCTCGACGACGAACCACTTGCATCCGGCGGCGTCCGCCGCAGCCACAATGGCGGGGAAGTCGAGGTTGCCGTATCCGATCTCCGCGAAATGCGGCTGGTTGTTTGCTCCGAAGCCGTAATCTTTGCAATGGAGGACGGGGAGGCGTCCGGAGGCTTTCCGGCACCACTCCACAGGGTTCGCTCCGCCGAATTGGACCCAGTAGGTGTCGAGTTCGAACTTCAAATTTTCCGGCGAGGTGGCCCGGCCGATGTAATCCATGAGAACTTCGTCGCCGAGGCGGATGAACTCGATCGCGTGGTTGTGATAGCTCAGAACGCAGCCGTTTTCGCGGAGCACAGCCCCGGCGGCATCGAGATCGGAAACCATGGCCTTGACCGCGGCCGCATCGGCGAAGTCCACGCCGGAAGGGTAGGGATAGGCGGTGTGGACGACGTCCATGGCCTTCAGTCGCTCGACGACGGCCAGCGGATTGCTCCGGATGAGGTCGCCACTTTCGTGTGTGGCGCAAATTTTGATTCCCTCGTCGGCCAGAATCCTGCGGATCTCAGGTGCCGCAATATCGCCGGAGACCCCGCTGACCTGCGCGGCCTCATAGCCGATCGCGCGAAGTTTTTTTGCGGTTTCGGCGAGCGAGGCGGCAGATGTGCAGAAGTCGCGGACGGTGTAGAGCTGGACGGCGATTTGGGAAATGTTCACCCGGCGAATCTGTTAAATATTCGGCGGGCCGTCAAAACGTTTGCTCCAGTGGAGAAACAAAAGGCAGATCCCGGTTGCCGCGTAGGCGGCCGCAAAGTCCGGGGCCGCCATCCAGCCGAATACGGGGACAACCCCTGCCGGGGTGATTGCGAATGCGTGGATCAACCCGACCGCGGACAATGCGGCGCACAAAAAGCACGTGATCGCGGACGAAAGAAATTTCCTGTCAATCGCGAACGCCACGATTGAGGCGAAGGCCATGCTGGTGATGAGGAAACCCTGGTTCAGAGCGATGACGCCGCGGATGAACAGGTCGTTTCCGAAGTTTGGCAGGGCCTTTTCCAGCGGGCACCCGGCGGCCCGCAGCGAGGTGTCGATGAGCAGCCAGGCCCAGGCGGCCAGCGAGGGGAGAAGCCCCGCCGCCACGGCGATCGCATGCGCGCGGGGCGTCTCCTGAAAGGCCTGAGCGGTCATCACAAGTCCGATCCAGATCAGGATGCCAAGCGTCGCCTCCAGCGGCACGACATGCAGGACGGCTGTCACCGCACCGAAGCAGCAGAGCAGGCTGATCACGATGCCGTTGAGCGCGGAATATCCGATCCGCGCGCCCATGGCTTTCCAACCGGGATGACCGATGTAGAGGGTCGTCGGAAATGCGCTTCCGAAAAATGCGGCGACGATCGTGCCTGCCCCATTCATCGCGAGCGAGGGCATGGTTTCGTAGCGGTCCCCGGCCGCCTCCGCGCTTTCCAGGGTCTGGAGCGAGCCGAGGATGTTGAAAAGGGCCATTGGTATGATGACCGTGAGGTAGCCCCAGAGCGCTCCGCCGGATACGAGCGCGTGCCAGGCGGTGATGTCCGGGTGAGGAAGGTGCAGGCCGAACGGCACGGGTTCTTGCGGCGAAGTAAATGAGGGCAGGCCCGCCCAACGCAATATCCATGCGATCAGGACGCCGAGCAGGATCGCGACCAGCCCGGCCGGCACGCCGAGCGGCAGCCGCAGCCGGGCCGCATACGCGATGACGATCAGAAACATCGGGAGGATGGCGATGGCCGGGGATGCGAAGATCTGAAAGGCAAAGCCCATCGAGATGAATGTCAGTGCGATTCCCGCCAGGGCGGAGAGCAGTGCCGCGCGCGGGGCGCTCCGCCGAAGGGGGTCCGCACAAAACGCCCCGGCCAGCTCGATCAACCCGCTGAGGAGACAGGCAAAGACGCCGGCCTCCCAGACTTTCACCGGATCGTGCGTCGCCTGCCACACGGGGGCCATGATGAAAAACAAAAACGCGATCAGGCTCACCGTGTTGATCCCGTAGGGGAGCGCGGTCACATCATCGCGGCCGGTCCGGCGGGCCAATCTCCATGCCTGCCAGGAATAGAACAGATTCCCCGCGACGATCGAGGCCGCGGCACCAGGCAGGATCACGCCCGCCACCATCGCAAGCGGGATCCCGCAGACCAGCGGGCACAGCGTCGCGATCAGCAACAGCTGAAGAAGGTTGTCGATAAACAGTCCGACAAACCCATCCCAATCCCCCTTCACAAACCATCTCGCGTTCATTTCCTGCCCATCCTCCGTATTCTTCCCCTCCAATCAAGTCCGGGGAGAGGATTTTTTGGTTATGCAACCGGTTCTTCTTTACGCGGTGGCCGGCGAATACGCATATTTCGAGGTGTGGAGGAAAACACGCATTGGATACGATACCGGTTTGATTTTTCTGATGGGGAATCCGAGGAATTTTTGATCGAGCTTGAGAAGCCGGGGTTGCACATGCGGAGCAATGCCTCCATGCCTCTGCCGGAGTGGACGAGGCTCTCGCACCATCAGTGCCCCCATTGTCCGCTCTCGACCAAAACGGTTCCGAACTGCCCCATCGCGGTCAATCTGGTCGGGGTGATCGAGGCTTTTAACGACGTGATCTCGCACGAGGAGGCTGACGTGGAGGTCATCACGGAGTCGCGAAAATATTCCGCGAGGGTGAACATCACGCATGCGGTCGGCTCGCTGATCGGGATCTTTATGGCGACGAGCGGGTGTCCGATCATGGACCGGCTGAAGCCGATGGTTCTCACACACCTTCCGTTTCCCACGACGGAAGAAAGCATCTACCGATCGATCTCGATGTATCTCATGGCGCAATATTTCCGCTTCAAAAACGGCCACAGTGCGGACTGGAACCTCGAGAAGTTCGGCGATTTTTTTGAGGACATCAACCTCGTGAACCAGTCCTTTGTCAAGCGCCTGACCACGTTTGTGGAGAAGGATGTCTCGCTGAATGCGGTGGTTCTTCTGAACTGTTTTGCGACGGCGGCCAGGCGCGTCATCGTGCGCGAGCGGCTCGATGAGGTGGAGCAGATGTTTGAAGCCTACCTCGATAGCCCCGGGGAATACTGACGTTCTCTCCGGGATGCCGGGAAGCTCCCGGGCGGGCTTTCCGCCCGCAACGATATTCTCAACAAGGATGCAACATGCGGTTGACAACTGTCGCGAGTGTCCATAGACACTATGTTTTTACCATGAAGCTAGCGGTCACCAAAGAAGCCCTCCTCGAAGGTTTGCAGCGAATCCAAAACGTGGTCAGCAATCGCGCGACTCTCCCCGTTCTCTCCAATGCGCTGCTCGAAGCGACGGAGGCGGGGCTCAGGCTCACGACCACCGATCTCGAAGTCGGGATCCGCTGCTCGATCGAGGCCAACGTCGAAAAGCCGGGAGCCACGACGCTGCCGGCCCGACGTCTCGCGGCCATCGTGCGCGAGCTTCCGAGCTCGGAGGTGGTCATCGAGATCGATGCGAAAAATGCGGCGACCATCCGATGCGGGGCGAGCTTCTTCAAGATCTACGGGCTTCCGCAGGAGGAGTTCCCGACATTTCCGACCGTCGGCGAGCCGAAATCCTTCACGCTCAAGCAGAGCGAGTTGAAGGACGGGCTCCGCAAGACCTCGTATGCCATCTCCTCCGATGAGACACGCTACGTGCTCAACGGGATCCTGTTTTCCCTGGCCGACAACAAGCTCACGCTGGTCGCGACCGATGGCCGCCGCCTCGCACTTTTCGACAGCGACATCGAATTTCCGAAAAGCCACGAGCGCGATTTCATTCTGCCCACCAAGGCGGTGACCGAGTTGCAGCGCCTGCTCGGCGAGGACGGCGACGTGACGATTTCGACGTCCGACAACCTGGCTTCTTTCGAGCTGAACGGGGCATTTCTGGCCTCGAAGCTTGTCGAGGGAAACTACCCGAACTACCGGCAGGTGATCCCCGCCGAGGCCAAGGAGCGGATCCCTCTCGAGCGCGAGGCCTTCCTGAACTGCGTGCGCCGCGTCTCCCTCCTCAGCAGCGACAAGACCAGTTCGGTCCGCCTGAACTTCACCAAGAACAACCTCGACATCACCGCGAACACTCCCGAAGTCGGCGAGGCGAAGGAATCGATGGCGATCAACTACCGCGGCAAGGACATCTCGATCGCCTTCAATCCGGAATTCCTCATGGATCCGCTCCGCAATCTTCCGAATGACGAGGTATTTCTCGAACTGATCGACGAGATGAGCCCGGGCGTGGTGAAAATCCAGTCTCCGTTCCTCTACGTGATCATGCCGATGCGGGTTTCGGTGTGAGCGGGTTGCTCTGGGGAATCGACGTCGGGGGCACCAAGATTGAAGGGGCCGTCCTCGACGCGGAACGTCCCGATTCGGCGATCCACCGTCTTCGGTTGGAGACGCACGCGGAGCGTGGATACGAGTTCATCGTTTCGCAAATCGTCGCCGTCGTGCGCGAACTGGAAAAGTCCGCAGGAACTCCTTGTCCTGCTGTGATTGGAATCGGAACGCCGGGAGCGGTCGAGCCTGCGACCGGGGCCCTGAAAAACTCGAACACCACCTGCCTCAATAACCGGCCCCTCCGCGCGGATCTCTCCCGCCTGCTCTCGCGCGAGATCCGCATGGCGAACGACGCCAATTGTTTTGCGCTCGCTGAGGCTGTCCTGGGAGCGGCATCCGGCGAGCCGGTCGTCATGGGGTTGATCCTTGGAACCGGGGTGGGGGGAGGGATCGTGGTCAATGGCCGGGCGCTCAACGGGGTTCACGGAATTGCCGGAGAATGGGGGCACAATCCGCTCAGCGGGGAAAGCCACCCGTGCTACTGCGGCAGGAAAGGCTGCATCGAAACCGTCATCGCCGGGCCGTCGCTGGAGCGGTTCCATCGGGAATCCGGCGGCGGGGCGCTGCGCATGCCGGAGATTGTGCGGTCGGCGGCTCACGGGGAGAAAGTCGCGGTTGCAACCCTGGAGCGCCTCCGCGACAAATTCGGCGAGGCGATTGCCGCAGTTATCAACATCCTCGACCCCGATGCGATTGTCATCGGCGGAGGGGTGGGGAATATCGACCTGCTCTATTCGGACGAGACCAGGCGCGCGATCGAGCGGTTTCTTTTCAATCCCACGCTCTCGACCCGCATCCTGCGCCCGCGTCTGGGCGACAGCGCGGGTGTCTTCGGAGCCGCGATGTTGACCAGATGAGTGCGAAGAATCGAATCCCGCTTTCGGGGCCAAGAGAGGCACTTCAATCCCCGTTCGCGGGCCTTTCCATCCCGGATCTTCCGGAGGGGATTCTGATCGAGGAAAAGAAGCCGCGCCAATCCCCCGGGCGCGTGATTCTGCGGAAGGAGAAGGCCCACCGCGGAGGAAAACCCGTGGTTGTCGTCTCCGGATTTCACACGGGGATTTCCGAGCAGGAGATCGAGCGCCTCGCCAGCGGTGTCCGCAAGCAGCTCGGCTGCGGAGGAACGGTCCGCGACCGCGAGATCGAATTTCAAGGTGACAATCCGGCCGCGGTGAGGAAGGTTCTCCAGTCCGCCGGCTTCCGCGTCGACGGCATCTAAACGTGCATTCGGACTTTGCCCGCGAATAGAGCCAATGAACGCGAATAAATTGATGAAGACACGAAAAGGGAACCTTGAAAAATGCAGCCTGCCTTGTCCTGCTGGAAGCCTTTCCCATTCGCAGGATTCGCGGGCCTCTTCCGCTGTTTTCGGGATAAAAACGAATCCGTGATATGACCATTTTATCGCTGTCGGAAAAATCCTGGCGCCGGTTGGTTTTCGTTGCGGTCTGGACCGGGGTGGTCGTCGCCGGAACCTCGGCATTTGCGGTGCTGGCGCTTTGCCGGTCCGAGCCGGTGAATGCGATCTGGCTCGTGGTGGCATCCGCCTGCGTGTTCGCGGTTGCGTATCGCTTCCATTCCGCATGGCTCATGGCAAAGGTGCTGACTCTGGACGATCTGAGGGCGACGCCGGCGGTTACCCGCGAGGACGGCAAGGACTTTGTGCCCTCGAACAAGTGGGTCGTCTTCGGGCACCATTTTGCAGCGATCGCCGGACCGGGGCCGCTTGTCGGTCCGGTTCTCGCGGCGCAGTTCGGCTACCTGCCGGGGCTGCTTTGGATTCTTGTCGGCGCGACGCTGGGTGGGGCCGTGCATGATTGCCTGATTCTCTTTTGTTCCGTGCGGCGCCGCGCAAAGTCGCTCGGACAAATGATCCGCGAGGAGGTTGGAGATTTCGCCGGCCTCGTATCGCTCATCGCGATCATCGCGATCATGGTGATCCTTCTGGCCGTGCTCGGGCTGGTCGTCGTCAAGGCGCTTGCGGAGAGCCCGTGGGGCCTGTCCACGATTCTTTTCTCGATGCCCATCGCTGTCGTGATGGGGCTCTGCATGCGCTACACGAGGCTTGGCATCGGCCTGATCAGCCTCCTCGGCGTGCTGGCGCTCCTCGGCTCCGTGATCGCCGGCCGCTGGATCGAGCACACCCAGCTGGAGCAGATGCTGACATGGCACGGGACCACCCTGGCCTGGGCGATCATGGGATACGGGCTTCTGGCATCGGCGCTCCCGGTCTGGATGCTGCTCGCGCCGCGCGACTACCTCAGCAGCTATTTGAAAATCGGGGTGGTCGGGCTGCTGGCCGTGGCGATCATCCTCATCGCTCCCCGCCTGGAGATGCCCGCGATCACGAAATTCATCGACGGCACGGGCCCGGTTTTTGCCGGTGCGGTTTTCCCGTTCTGCTTCATCACGATCGCCTGCGCGGCCGTCTCCGGATTTCACGCGCTCATCTCCTCCGGCACAACACCGAAACTCCTCGCCCGCGAGTCGGATATCCGGATCGTCGGCTACGGGGCCATGATCACGGAGATGCTGGTCGGGGTCATGGCCTTGATCGCCGCCTGCTCGCTGCAGCCGGGGGAATATTTCGCCATCAACATGAAGGGCACTCCTGCGCAGGTGACGCAGTCGGCGACCGCGCTCGGCTTTCCGGTGAGCGAGGCCGGGATGGCGGAGCTGGCGGAGCAGATGGGAGAGAAGTCGCTCGTCGGCCGCACCGGGGGAGCGACGACGTTTGCCGTGGGAATGGCCCACATGTTTTCAAAGGTCTTCGGCAACAAGGTCTCGATGGCGATCTGGTACCATTTCGCCATCATGTTCGAGGCGATGTTCATCCTCACGACGATCGATGCGGGAACCCGCGTCGGACGGTTCCTGGTGCAGGATCTGCTCGGCATCGCCTGGAAGCCGCTCGGCCGCACGGACTCGGGTCTGGCCGGCTGGGTCGCCAGCCTGCTATTCGTCGGGGCCTGGGGATATTTCCTCTACCAGGGCGTGATCGATCCCAACGGCGGCATCAATTCCCTGTGGCCGATCTTTGGCGTGGCCAACCAGCTTCTTGCGGTCATGGCTCTGTCGCTCGGATTGACGGTCCTGCTCAAAATGGGCCGCGCGCGCTACGCCTGGGTCGCCGCCGTTCCGCTGGTCTGGCTGATCGTCGTCACGACATCCGCCGGGTGGTTGAAGATCTTTAGCAAGGATCCACGGCTCGGATTTCTCAGCGCCGCATCCGATTGGGCGGCGAAGATCCAGGCAGGCGGAACTGCGGAGCAGTTACACATTTGGCGGACACAGTTGGCGAACAACTATGTCAATGTCGGCGTGACCGCGCTCTTCCTGATCTTTGTCCTCCTCGTCGTTGGAGCCTGCGCCCGGGTCTGGTGGAAAATCCTGCTGTCCCAGCCCACGCTTCCTCTCGCCGAGGACCCGTATCCTACGCAATCTCCACTCAACCAGGTGCCGGCACAGTAGAGCGGTTGTCAGAATTTCCCTCCGGATGACTGGAGGGACCGGCGCTGTCCGGTCCGGCTTATTCAAGGGACGACACGGCGGCCGTCCCTCCATTTCGAAAATGTAGTTTCGCAGATGATCGGGTAGGCACGGGATCCATGACGGGCAGGAACCTCCGCGCCCTTTTCGGCGAACTCCTTTGACTTTTGACCCTGCTTCGTTTCGCCCTGGCGGGCGATCTTGCCGATTGTCCATCTCGCTGCGCTCGGTTCCTCCGAGCCGGAAATCCAAGAGACGAAGGGCGAAGCCGGAGAGATCATTTACGTGCGGGTTTGGGCGGCAATTCCCGGATGAAGGCCCAGGAGACTTCGGCGGTCTGGCCGTTGTCGTAGTGGACGAAGAAGCCGTGGTGGAGATCGTTCTCAAGTTCGACAGATTCCACCGATGCGCTGGGAGCGATTTTGTTGGCCTTGCGGATGGTGGCGTGGGGTTCGAGGAAGCTGACGCCGTCTTCGAAGTCCACATCGAAGGCGTCTTCCCATTGGAGGAAGCGCACATTCCGAATCGCCACCCCTTTGGCGGTGCCGAACGGGACTTTGAGCGGATTCTGAGTTTTCGACTTCATAGGCGGCCTTCTTTTTCGAGTTCCTCAATGATTTCTACCACTTTCCGGGGCGGATTCCAAGCATCCATCGGCAGTTTCGTGGAAAGCACGATACGACCGAGGATTCGGCCATCCGCCTTGGAGACATGGATATGACGGGGATCGTGATCTCCGATCCACCACTCAAACACATACCCGCCGCGTCGGATTTTGCCCATGGCTTGCGATGATCAAAGGCGCTGAGCCTTCAACTGTTCGTCAGCCCCCACGGCAAGACGCCGGTCACGCGGGGTTCGTTTGTCCTCCCAACCACGTTTTTGCGGTTTGCAAAGGACGCAGGCCGAATGCTTGGGCGCCCGGATTCGACGCTGGGTCACTCGGGTTTTCATCGTGCGTCTCTTTCGATCTCCTTTTCCGCAGCCTTGCGTTCGCGCTTGGCCACGCGCCGTTTGTTGAATGGCCGAAGGTGCTTCCACAATTCCGGTGGCCGCGTGAGCGTATCTTTGCGGGTGTGCGCCATCGTTCAACTCAAGATTCGCTAGTGTGCTGAGAGTTAAATAGCTATACATTATTCCCCATTTTCGATTGCCGCACAGGCGCGTTGGATTTTTTCCAAGATGGCCTGCCCTTCTGCCTTCCAAACATATCGCTTGGGCGAAACTCCTTTGGCCCGCGCCATCTTGCGCGAAGACCATTGCGTAAATCCTTTAGGGGGGCGAGTGACCTCCGTGATAATCTCCTCCTTGATCCGATCGCTGATGCTCGACTTGCGGCCGGATCTTCTGGCTTCACGCAAGCCTTCAATTCCCTGCTCCCGGAAGCGCTTCTCCCATTGAACAACGACCGGGCGAGTGACCCCCTCGGCAAGGGCTGTCCGCTCTTGGTTGAGACCAGTGATGCGATGAAGAACTATTCTCGCTCGCCGCGCTTCACGCTGTGGCGTTGTGGGTTTCCAATATCCGGCCTGGGGGAAACGATCAATTGACGAGAGCCGGGGAATCGAAGGTCGCATTCTGCAAGCCATCAAAGTCGCTGCAGACGGCAAAGCCAAGGTAAACCGTGGATCCCAGCACGATAGTCTTCGAACCAGCCTTGTTCCAGGTCACTCCATTCGAGGAACGGTGGGTCGTGATCCTGTTGCCGATCCGTGTGATCCTGACCCAGCAGGGCGCGGACGCCGAGCCGGCACCGCCGGTGCTGCCATTCTGATCCGCACGTTCCCGGGAGACCGTTTGCGGGGAAGCCTTGGCTCTCACGCCGATGAACATGTGCGGCGAACCCGGGGTGAGGTCCGCGCGAACCATGATTCCGGCCCGCGCGTTCTTTTCAGGCGCGTTGTAGGGCAGGGATCTCACGATCGCCGAAAAGGTGAAATCTCCAGTGACCTGGAGATAGGCGAAATGGAAGGAGTCGGCCTTCCCCTGGATAAATCCGGACCCGTTGAGGATAAATGTGCTGTTAGCAAAGCTGGAGCCTCCCGGTGTCCCCACATCCCCAACATCGGCGCTTGCCCAGGGACCGGGCAGCGCAGAAAGAACATACGTGGCCGTGTAAGTCGTATCGCTTGCGGGCGTGATGATGGTGTGCTTGGAATCGCCTCCGTCAGACCACGAAACAAATTGATAGCCGGTTTCATTGAAGATCTGAGCCGGAGTGGCTCCGATGGTCCGCTCGAAGCCCACAACACCAGCGAAGGTGTCGCCCGCCGTCACCGGCTGGGAATCAAGCGTGAGTTGCATTCCCGCGGGGCTGCTCGCCAGGGTGAGCGTGGAGGTATTGGGAGAGATGACCACCCGGCTCGTGGTCTTGAGCCCCAAGCTGTCAGTCACCGTCAGGGTGATGGAATACGCCACATCGGCCAACGTGTAGGGACCGGTGGTCGCGGGAGTAAACGTGCCCGACGTCACGTTCGAAAGCGTGTCATACGGACGTGTGAGACCGGGCAGACCGTCGGAGTCCTGGTCCCCCTGGTCGATCGAGGTCAGATAATTGATCTTCCACGAAAACGCGCCCGCTCCCAGTGCGCCGTCCTCCGGGTCGGTGGCGGTGCCGGAAAACGAGATTGTCTGCCCGGCCACAAATTTGGAATTTGTCAGGCCGTTGTTCACGGTGATCGTGGGCGAACCGGGCGCCGAATTGTTCAGCACGGTGAGCTTGGCCGGATTGCTCGCGGCCGAGCCCGAGGAGTTCGTGGCGATGACGCGGAACTGCGCGTTGTTGTCCGCAAGCTGCGCCGGGACGAACGTCAGCGTTTTGCTGGTTGCGCCATTGATGTTACTCCAGGACGACCCGCCGCTGTCGCTGCGCTGCCATTGAAATGTCGGCCCGCCGGACGCGTCGGATTTCAAAATCACCACGGACCCCACGCCCACGGTTTGATCGTCCGGTTGCAGCGTTATCAAGGGTGCCAGGCCCGCTTTCGTAACCTTGAATACTTTCTGTGAGCCATAGGCGAGATAGTAGAGGGCGCCGTCGCCCGAGACCTTCAAATCCACCGCCCCCGCGTCGGTGGCAAATTCCGTGACCTGTTTCGTCGATGGATCGATGCGATAAATCCAGCCTCCGCCAAGGTCGGAAAAAAAGTAGTCGCCCTGATACTCGCTGCCAAATGTGTTGGTCGTGGGGTTATAAAACGCCCCGCCGGTGATGACATTTCCCACGGGCGTTCCTGAATGGTGGTTATAGGTGAAAAACGGCTGGGTGAAGTCGGCGAAACCGGCCTGATTGAAATCGCCCTCCGTCGTCGGCCAGCCGTAATTCAGCCTGCGGCCTGACGGGAGCGAACCACCATCATTGATTTCTTCCCAGGTATTCTGTCCGACATCGTTGACAAACATGCGGCCCGTGCCGGGTTGGAAGGCAAAGGTGAAGGGATTGCGGAGCCCGAGCGACCAGACCGCGTCCACGTTCGGCCCGACGCTGTCATGGAAGGGATTGTCGAGCGGGATGGAGCCGTCCGCGTTGATGCGCAAGATCTTTCCGTGCTGGGAGGTGAGGGACTGCGCAGGGGTTCCCTGCGCGTTGTCCCCGGTGGCGATGTATAGTTTGCCATCCGGGCCAAAATGAATCGCTCCGCCGTTGTGATTTGTGGCGGAATGAGCATCGCCATTCCAGATCGCAGTCCCGCTGCCGGCCAGGGCAAGACTGCCCGACGCATCCGCCGTATAGCGGCTCACCCGATTGTGATGATCGCCTCCGCTGACCGTGTAATACACATACACGTAGCGATTGGAGGCATAGGCGGGATCAAACGTGATGCCAAGCAGGCCCCGCTCACCGAGCGTGTCGGTGTTGATTGGAGTATTGGCAAAAAAATTGGCCGAGATCTGAGCGCCGTCCTTCCAGACCGGCATGATGCCGTTCTGCTGTGCGATGAAGAGTTTGCCGTCGGGCGAAAACTCCATCGCGGTCGGACTCGCGGGGAACGACGCCACCACCGTCTCGGTAAATCCCACGGGGAGATTGGCGGCGAATGCCGCCACGGGCGCGAACGCCCCCATGGCAAAGGCGCAGAAACTGATCGCCGCACCACGCTTGCTGCTTCCAAGTTTGCGAGTTTGCATGTGATTCAAGGAATGTAGGCCAATGTTCTGCCGCGCGCAGGAATTTTTTCTTCTCATGACGAAGGAGGGGTGCAGGACAAAAATCTTCCGTCAGGCAGCAAGGGGTAGCAAGTGGTTCTGCGCGGCCTGAGAGTTGAGGCGGTCTTTCCAGAAGGAATCGAGTCTGCGGCTCGCGTTGATGCAACGGAAAGCGAGGACTTTTTCGG
>JAPLTF010000021.1 GCA_026398275.1 Verrucomicrobiota bacterium | reverse complement strand
CGCTCCATCTGTTGGAAGGCGGCAAGTTGCTGAAGAAGGTTTTTTTCTGTGTTCACGGAAAAAAGATATACTAAAGTATATCTCTTGAACACAAAAAAAGACGGAATTCAAAATGCATGAAGAAATTTGTCCTGCACCCCCCGCCACTTGCAACCTTTTGGAGACCTGCTAGAACCAGCTCCCTCAGCATGCCAACATACGACTACGAATGCGAAAAGTGCAGGAAGACGTTTGAAATTTTTCAGTCCATGAAAGATGACGCGCTGAAAACCTGCCCCAAAGACAAGTGCCGGATGAAGAAGTGGGGGAAGGGGAAGATCCGCCGGCTCCTGGGGACCGGGGCAGGGCTCATTTTCAAGGGCAGCGGATTCTACATCACCGACTACCGCAGCGAGGGCTACAAGCAGGCCGCGAAGAAGGACACCGGGGAATCCACCAAGACCGAAACGAAGTCGGAGACCAAGACCGAGGCCAAACCGAAGAAGGAGGCGAAGCCCTCCAAGGCGGATTAATCCCATGCGCGCCTGCGAACACTGTGGAGTGGAGAACGACGATACGCGCGTCTTCTGCGGCAATTGCGGCACGCGACTGCCCGAGGGAAATCCGGCCGAAGGCGCAGGCCAGTCAGCCTCTGGCCCACTCCCCACGGTCCCCGCGTCCGGCGCCACCGCCCCTCCGCTGCCCAAAGTCCCCGTAAAAAAATCAAGAATGCCATCCCCTCCGCCTTCCGCCCAGACGCGGAGCGCGACCGGTTTTTTGATTTCCAGCCTGTTCTGGATGGCCGTCGTTTCCGCAACGCTGGCCAGTGTGATTCAGATGGTCCGGGCGCCGGACAATATCCCGCCCGCCGTCGGCATCAACACGGCTGCCGCCCAGGAGACATTTACAACCCTCAAGGAATTGGTGGCGTCCCCGAAACCCATCAGCTGGACCGTGAACAGCAAGGCGATCAACCAGTTTCTTGAGACGACGATAGAAATGAAGCCCGCCGACTCGGGGATCTCCGGGATGAGCGCCAGCTTCCAGCGGGCGTTCGTGAAACTGCACCGCAGAAACTTCTCCCTCTCGATCGATCAAAAATTCCTTGGCGCCAACCTTTACTTTGTCCTGGAGTTCGAGCCGGTGGTTGCCGGGTCCGGGCTGGACGCCAGACCGACCGGCGGGGCCATCGGGCGCATGCCGGTCCACCCGGTGCTGCTCCCGGTGTTTCTCCGGCTTTTCGAGCCGACCATCGCCGGGCTTTCCCAACCTCTGGAATGCATCAAAAAGGCAAAGTCGGTGACCATCACTCCCGATGACGCGACTCTTCAATGGCCGGGTACTGGAATACAGCACGTCATACCCTGACAGGCCTCTGCCTGCTGGCGCTCTTCACGGCACCCCTGCAAGCCCGTGAAAACGTGCTTGCCAGCAGGACGACCAGCGCCTCCGGCCAGTTTGTCATCTATTCGAAGGACGCCACGCGCCGCACAAACCTCGCGCAGCGGGCGGACGAGGCCCGCGCCCAGTGGCTCCCAAAAATCGGAAGCGACGGAACTTACGGCCACACGATCATCATCCAGGACCTGATCGGCGGCGTGAAGCCGCGCGGCAAAGCCAACGCGGTCACCGGGGTCTTTGAAGGCGACGGCGGCGCGATGAAAGTTCAGGTGGACATCTACGATGCGTCTGTCTTTCGCGGCCCGGTATTGGAGACGGAGATCTATCGGGCGCTCGCGCTCGATTGGATTTACCGGAATCACCCGCCGAAGGCAGGCAAGGCGTTCCACTCCCCGCCCGCGTGGCTGCTTGAAGGCCTCGTGGAGGAAAAGCGCATCAAGGAAAACGGAAGCCCCGATGGCGTCTACGCCACGCTGCTCAAGAGCGATCACCCGCCCCGGATCGAGGATTTCATCAAGGCCAAGCCCGAGCTCATGGAGGCGACGACCCTGACCCTCTACCGGACCCAGGCGGTCGCCCTGATCAAGGCCTTGCAGCAACTCCCCGAGGGCCCGAAGGGCCTGGGCACTTTTCTCGATTCCCTCGCCGAAAATGACGCCGACCTCAAATCCCTTCTGGCGGCATATCCGTCGCTGGAAAACAACCCGTCCCGCCTGGGAAAACTCTGGACGCTCTCCATCGCCAGAAACTCCGCCTCAAAAGGCACGGACCCGTATTCGATCGGCGAGACCGTGCGGGCCTTGCATGAGCTGCTGGATGTTTCGAGCGCGCTGGATCCAAAAAAGCCGGCGCTCGGGAAGGCGACGGGGGCGGCCGCGCTCTCCCCGCTCGCCCGGGGCGAAGGCGGACCCTATTTGATGCGGCAGAAATCCGCGGAATTCATGGCCCTGGAGTTCCGCGCCCACCCGCTCCTCAAGCCCGTGATCGAGGAATACCGCAAGATCACTTCCCAGCTCGCTTCAAAACCGAAAAAGAACGTGGACAAGCAGATCGATGAAACCGGAAAAATCCTGGACCTCCTTCTCCAGCGCACCGGCAAGGTGGACGACTACCTGAACTGGTTCGAGGCCACCCAACTCGACACCCTCAGCGAAAATTTCCTCGAGGTCACCTCCCCGCCCGAGGCCGCGAAGCGGACGGATCCGATCAGCGCCCACCTCAATGCCATCGAAGACCGCGGATGGTAGGATCGCTGCCCCGCATGTCTCACGTCCGCGTTGTAGGGGTGCTCTCTGAGCGCCCATCCCCGCCGGCTTGCCGGGCGACCCGGGGTCACAGACCCCGGCTACAACCTGCAGCCTCCCAAACCGGACTGTGAGACATGCGCGCTACGCCCCTTCTTTCACGCCGGAGATTTTTTTGATAAGTCCGCGATACCAGCCGGGCTGGGCTGGCGGGTCTTCGCGGATGAGGGCGGGGGGTTCCCGGCGCTCGGCCCATGACCACAGGTCCTCGCCGGTTGCCTGCTGTTTTTTCCTGCGTGCGGTCGTTTTCATGAGCGGCTGTGGTTGATTCGGATCAGGGCGCGGAAGACCCCCTGGATCACGAGTTCCTGCGCGGGGATGAGGTCCGCGTATTTCGGATTCTCCGCGCGGAGAAACGGGCGGTTTTTTTGGACGAGGTATCGCTTGAGCGTCGTCTCGCCATCGATGAGCGCGGCGACGATATCGCGGTGGCGGGGTTCGGCGAGTTCGAGAATGACGACATCCCGGTCGAGGATGCCGGCATCGACCATGGAATCTCCGCGCACCTCCAGGGCAAACGTGCGCGAATTTTTTGGGAGCTTGATGCTGTCGGCATCGACGGTGATGCAGCGGTCCGGCTGCTCGACGGCATCGACGGGCAGGCCCGCCGGGATCGCCCCGAGCAGGGGGATGTTCAGCCAGCGCGGAGTGTGCGGGTCGTTGAGAATCATGGAGCGCGCCCGCCCGCCGGCACGGTTCAAAAACCCCTTTTTCTCAAGTGCCATGATGTGGCGGGTCGCGGCGAACGGGCTCGAAAACCCGAACTGCTGCTGAATCTCCCGCACGGTCGGCATCGCAAATCCCTCCGTCCTCCGCTCCCGGATATACTCCAGAACCGCCGATTGCTTGTCAGTGAGGTGCATGGTGTCCATGTGAACACTTTTTGCACGACGGCGTCAATCGGATTTTTGCGGGCTACTTGCGGGCGCCGTAGGCGTTGTTGCGGTCCACGACGAAGAGATCCACCCCGCGGCGCTGGAGGACAAACGTGTTGTTGTCGCCGAATTTCGTCCATGGCCCGGGCGGAACGTCGCGCGCCTCCACAAATTTCCAATCCGTGACATCCTTGCTGCCCATGCCGAGGTAATCGCGCACGGCGGGCGAAACATCGAGGCCGGCTCCCTGGTTGAGGTTCGGCAGAGGGATCGCGTTGCCAAAGACATACTGCCAGTGGTCGGTCCGGAACGGCCCGCAATCTTCCCATTGGGCGTAGGCGATGCGGTTTCGGAACCGGATCGCCAGCCACCTTCCCTTGCAAACCGATTTTCCCGGACGCTCGAACGCCTGCTTGAACCAGGGGATCCATTTGCGGGACTCCGGTTTCGTGGTCCCATGGGTCACGTCGTTGTATGGGAGCGCGACGTAGAACGGGTTCTGCCGGGGAACGAATCCCTTGGGGACAAAATTTCTCCGCGCATCGGGATCGGGGTTGTCGTAGCCGCCGTAGTTCGCCGCCCACCTGGCATCCCAGGAACTTTTGTAATTCGGGACGGGATTGCGGGGGGTTGGGCGTTCTCCCACCCAGAAGACCGTCGTCACAATGTTTCTTTTCCAAGGGAAGCGGTTGAAGCCGGACCGGTAGTTCGTGGGCGCAACAACCTGGGGCTCAACTTTGAGTATCGCATTCTCCCTCAACGACATCGCATACTTTTGAAAATCCGTTCCGCTTTCACCACGGACGCAGAGCGGCACCAGGGCGACCCCTGCCAGAATTGCGGATGTCATTCGTCGTTTCGTCATGCGCGGAAAGCAAAAAACATTATCGGTCGAAAGCCACCCCCCGGCAAATGAAAAATCCCGGGCGGTCGCGGCGCGGCGCTCACTTCCTGATCCGCCAGCGGCCGTCGCCGACGCTGAGAACTTCGACGCGGACCGGGCAGAGGCCGGCCTCCCGGAACCCCAGTTTTTTGGCGACTCCGGTGGTGACGTCCAGGTTCCGCTCGCCGATGAACGGTCCCCGGTCGTTCACGCGGACAACCGTCGATCGCCCGTTCCGAAGATTGGTGACGCGGACTTTGCACGGGAGGGGCAGGGTTTTGTGCGCGGCGGAGGACGACCATGAGTATTGGTTCTCACCGATGGCGGTCTTTCCGGGGAAAAACACCAGGAAACTTTCATCGTAGTGCGAGGCCATCCCCTCCTCGACGTATCCGACCGCCTCGCGGGGAGTCATCGGCGTGTAGGTGACGCCCCGCACGGTATAGGGCTTGAACTTGTAGCCTTCGTAGCTGCTGCCGCATGCGGCGAGGAGGAGGCAGCACAGACACAGAGCAATTTTCATGATCCTATTTCCCGCAGTTGCCCGCGAATCACGGGAAGGAACGCGAATCCAATCCGGGAGATCGGGAGAACCGAGAGGGGTGCCATTGGGTTGAGTTTGTTTTTCTGTCATTTGCGTCCTTTTGCGTGATTCGCGGGCCTCTTCTGTTCGTTTTACGTTGAGAACTTCGCGGTTTTTTTCCGGATGGTAAAATCGTTGGTTTCGATGCGGCGTTTCAGAGTGGCCACAGCTTTCGGCGTCCAAAGGCAGGCAAAAACTCCAAACCCCACGCGGAAAGCATAGAGAACAAAGAACATGATCAGGAGTCCGGTCGGACCCCAGTTTATAGGCAGCCAGATCAGCACCAGCAGGCCGCAGTAAAGCAGGACAACCCCGCCGCTCTCCATGAAGATCATTTTCTCTCCGGGGGGAAACCGGCGGACCATGGTCGCTTGGGCGAATGCAAATGCGATCCGCCAAAGCGCGTTTAGCCCGACGATCCACGGGAACCAGCGCTCGTCCATGACGGCGCGGAGCGGGGCGAGGCCTGTCTTCTCGGTGGCGGCCCCAACGATCACCGTGAGAAAAAGCGTGGCAACGATGCCAAAGAACAAAAGCATTCCCGGCTTCGGTGCCTGTCCATTGTCCGCCCGCTCGCCAGTCCCGTCTTCCAGCCCGTCTGCGATCAAAAGGATTTGTGAGGCTTCGTAGTCGCGCTTGTGGCTGACCGCGATCCAGCGCCCTGCGATCGGCATGCGGATGAGATCGGAGACGACCGTGATCACCGCATCCGCAACCACGAAGACGAGCATCGTCATCGGCGACCATTTTAGGAAAATGAGCCCGAAGATGGAAACGGCCCCGGAGTAGGAAAGGTTGAGCCCGATCGAACGCACCTGGGCAAGGCCGTAGGTGCGGTAGTATTCGAGAACGTCAGGCCCCTCTTCCTTCATCCGCGCGAGGTCGTCCGCGCTGATTTTGAGCGCGGAACCGCCGGGTGTCTTTCGTTTCACCGCCACCGGGGAACGCTTTCAGCCGGGACAAAAGCGGTCAATGGAAAACGAACGCCTCACGCCTGCGGACCGGCCAGGAACATTTCCGGTGCCAAGATCTGGCGGGCGAAGAACGGGCTTTCCCAAGTTCAAGCCGCCGCGTTGCTCAAGTGGCCGCCAAGCATGTTCCGGTCCATCGAGGGGATGATCGGCGAGATCGTGATCCGCGACGACGAGGCCGGGCAGGTCGTGATCAAGTTCCCGTCTGACCACACGCCCGAGACCACCTCCCGGCCCGCATGGGGTTGCGCGGAGGAACGGGAACCCAGGTTCAGTTCCACTGCGCCCCTATCGCTGCGGCTGAGATTCCTGTGGCGGGATTTGGCGTTTGAGCACGGCAGAGAGGCGACCAGCGAGCCAGAGGTAATGATCGGATGGCAGGCCTTCAAACGCCCCGAATTCTCCTTCCGGCGGTTCGCTGGAACATTTGAAGATGGCTGTGCCCTCGTCCATCTCGTCGAACATCGCGACGTAGAGCATTTCGGTCCCAGCTTGGGAGAGGGCAATCCCCTGGCGCCAAAAAAAATCCCCTTTCTCCCGGGGAATTTCCTTGCCGGGTAGCTCGTGCCGGAGTTTTTGCATATTGTTCCAGCGGAATCCCGGAAAGATGACAGGCAGGTAGGCGATGTTCTTTTCCTTGCACCATGCCAGGTCGGGCTTCGCCACTTTTTCCAATTTGTTGGCGAATTGGGGCGGGTGATATCGCCCCACGCTCCACGGGCTCACGATGTCGGCCTGCTGCACGAGATCCAAAAGTTGCGGGTCCGGCAGGGCGTCCTCCTTCATCTCCCTCCAATAGTAGGGAACACCAAGCATGATTGCGTTGCCTCCGTATTGGGGATCGTTCTTGAGAAAATCCACCAGCGCGGCGCATTCGCCTAGAGAATATCCGCGTGAATCGTTGAAGCCGATCCCCCAGATGGCAACGAGGGGTTTGCTGTTTTGGTGCTGGTAGGCGGGGTCTTTTGTCACCTCCATGCGATCGATCAGGCACTTCCAATCTTTCATCACAAGCGATTCGATCTCCCCCTCATGCAGGCCGCTAAGGTCATACATCACCGCCCATGTGCGGCCGTTCGCATTAGCGGCAATCCTCACATTATCAAGAATGGCGTTTCTCGCGTCGAACGATTTTGGTTGCCGTGTCTCGGAGGCGAAACGCTGGAGAAAAACCCCGTCGATTCCGAATTCGGCCATCCATTTGAAATGGCGGTCCACCGTCCGGGGATTGTAGGAACTGAAAACCGTGGCAGGTGATCCGTCGGCATTGCGGAACTCCGTGGGATACCGTTCCCCGGGACTCGCCTCAAGCATGTCGGGCCAGAGATCGATGGTGCAGGTTCCCGGCTTGAAGGTCCCCGGGCCATAGTGAACCCAGCCGTTGTCTGAGCCGTCTCCTTCCGCAAAAAACCAGCCTTGATATCCGCACATGAGCTTCCCCGCCATTGTCGAAGGGTCTGCCCCGCCGGAAGCGTGTGGACCGGCGAAAGAAGACATGCGGGCCCAGGCCTCTTCCCATGTCGTGGCAAGCGGGCCGCGCGATTCATCTCCTTCCCCACGGGCGCCCGGCGTCCGTTCAAGCGAAAAGGCGAATGTGAAGCACAGGACCAGGCGGGAAACAAATTTCATTCCCTTTGGATCCGATACCCCGAAGCTTGCTTCGACTTTTCTTCGTCTGGTGAAGTCATATTCTCAAATGCCTCGGAGCTTGCTCCGGGGGTTTTTAATCAACCGACATTCCATTTTCAGATCTGTCACACCGCATCACAAAAATAGCACGCAAAAATTGGCTTGGGCGGGGGAGCGTCGCCGTTGGTAAGCGCCATCGAGCACATTGAACAGAGCCCGCGCGGAGACGCATGGGCGGAGAAAGCGGCCGATGGGGCGGGCGTGAAGACGAAGATGGGAAAAGGATCAGCAGAAGATTGATTCAAGCGCCGACTCACCGGCGGGCAGTGAACTGGACAGTGAGGGATTCGAATGCAAGGGAACGGTTGTAGCGCTCTTCGCGTTCGACCTTTTCTTCTGCGGCGATGATCGTGATTTCGGCGACCTGCTCGCAGAGGGATTTGAGTAGGCTGCGCACGATCAGGCGCGCATGCGCGGCACCGAGGCAAAGGTGGGGGCCGAAGCCGAACGCGACGTGCGGGTTCGGTTTGCGGTCCAGCCGCACCTGCTCCGGTGCCGGGAACACGGTCTCATCGTGGTTGGCCGATGCAAAACAGAGCGAGACGAGAGCCCCCGGCTCAACCTTCACCCCATGGAACTCGGTTTTCGCAGGGCACACCCGCCCGATGTGGGTCACCGGGGAAATCGCCCGGAAGAACTCTTCGCTCGCAATGACGATCCGTCTGGTATCGTGCTGGAGATGCTCAAAATCTGCAGGGTTTGAGGCGAGATGGCCGATCACGCCGGAGATCGAATTGATGACGGTGTCGCGCCCGCCGGCAAACATGATGCTTCCGTAGCCGAGCATTTCCTCCCGGGTGAGCGGGCGGCCTCGGAAGGTCGCACGCGTGAGGGCGCTGAAAAAGCTGTCGTCCGGTTCGGCCTCGCCCTGGTCGTAGAGGCGGTTCAAATACACCTCGAGAGCGGCCCCTTTTGAGGTGCCATCGCCCTCCCGGAAGACATGTGTGCCCCAGCCGATCCAGATTTCCGCCTCAGACTCCGGCATATTCAGCAGACAGGCCAGGGCGCGCGATTGCAGCGGAATCGCAAACTCGCGCACGATCTCGACCGCCTCCCGATGGCACGCATCGGCGACGAGCCCCTGCACAAGTGCTTCGACTGCGGCGATGACCTCCGGCAGTTTGGCCCGGTCGAAAAACGGTTCGGCCACCGCGCGATAATCACCATGCTCGGGTGGATCGATTTCGAGCGGCAACTGGCGGACGGTTCGCACATTTTCCTCCGAGGGGATGGGGATGCGGAGCGGCGCATCCGAACTGAATGTCTGCCAGTCCTTAGCCGCGCGGCGCACGTCCTCGTGGCGCAGGATCATGGGGACTGGTTTTCCTTGGAATTCATTGACGAGGACACCATCCTTGCGGCGGGCTTCGCCGAAAGGATCTGGTTGACTGTGGATGGGGCAGGGCATTGGCGGATATCGCTGGGCTAAAGAATTTCAGCACGGGCTTCTTCGATGAGTGCGAGCAGGTTTTCGAGCGGGACATCCCCTTCGAGCGCGTGGGACGGGGAGAGAATATACCCGCCATCACGTCCCAATTCGCGCATCTTCCGAACCTCCTTGCGCACGTCATCCGGCTTGCCATACGGCATTGTGCGCTGGGTGGAGACCCCACCCCAGAACGCAAGACGTCCCCGATACTGCTCCATGATGCCCGCAACGTCCATGACTTCCGGCTGGAACGGATTGAAGACTCCGAGACCGATAGAAACCAGATCGTCGAACAACTCATCCACATCGCCACAGGAATGGATGAAGACGGTTTTGCCCGCATCACGAACGACCTGATACATGCGCTGGATCTGGGGATAGATGAACTCCTTCCAAAGATCATAGCCCATGAGGAGCCCGTGCTGCTGGCCCCAGTCATCGCCGAAATACACCGCATCGATGTCATGTTCAAGCGCCGCTTTCACCTGGGCAATGTTGTAGTCCGCGATTCTCTCAAGGAGCTCATGAACGAAGCCGGGGTTCTCGATGAAATCCATATAGAGGGATTCGAGGCCTCTCACTGTCCAGGCCCGCTCGAAAAGCGAAAAACCGAGGCAGAACAGCCGGTAGCGTTCCCCATGCTTTGCAATGCGCGAGGGAATGTCCTCGAAAAACCGCGCGTCGAGCGGGTCGGGGAATTGATATCCGTGTAGCGACGGCTCCGGCAGCACCTGGCCTTCGACATTTCCGATGTCCTTGTCGATCGTGCGGTCCCAGACGACACCGAAGACATCGCGAAAGCGGTCGTTTCCTAGCTCCGTAAAGAAACCGATATCGCTGCCCAGTTCCAAGATATGGTTCCCTACATAGGGATCGATTTCTGTGGTGCCGAAATGCTGCTCGAGTTTTTCACGCGCTTCGCGGGTAAAGCGGAAGGACCACGGCACATAGGGCGGACGGCGGAAGGCAAGCGCCTCCCGGACAACTTCTCTCGGGGATATAGCCATCCGCATACTCTACCGACCCAAATATTTTTTCGCATCCCCTGCTTTAACAAAAACCGGTGATTTGTTGTCGTGTTCTATGCTTGAATCTGAAGTATTATGCCACAATTTAATCGTGCAATTACCAGCCCAACCCATAATTGAACGGATTCCGCTGTCGGGACCGGCCTCGTTGGCAGTCCGGGAATTCAAAGCGCCCGCATTCCGGTATCCTTGGCACCAGCATCCCGAAATCGAGCTGACATGGATACTGAAAGGGAGCGGGTTGCGGTATGTCGGAGACAGCGTGGAGGCATTTCACGAAGGGGATTTTTGTCTTCTTGGCTCAAATCTCCCGCACGCATGGCTGACCTCGGAAAGTGTGCCCGGGGCGGCGGTGCGAAGCCTTGTTGTGCAGTTCGATCCAGAGCGCTTGGGAAATGATCTCCTCCGTTTGCCGGAGTTTGCCAAGATTGTGGACTTGCTTGATCGTGCGGCACGCGGTCTGTGGTTTGACAGGACTATCGCCGCAACAATGCGGAGGAAAATGTTCAGCCGGACATCACCCTTGCAGCAACTCACGGGATTGCTGGAAGTCCTTGATGAATTGGCGATGTATTCCGGGGCGAGACCCTTGGCCCTTGCCCCGTGGAAGAGTGGAAGGTGCAGGGCCACGGATTCCAGACTGGACACGGTGTTTGCTTATCTTTCCGAGAATGCCGGCAGCCCGGTTTCGCAAGCTGATGCGGCACGCCTTGTTCGCCTGAGCCCGGCGGCATTCAGCCGTTTTTTTCGCCGGACGGTGGGCAAAACCTTTCAGGCCTATCGGACGGACCTAAGATTGAGCGAAGCCTGCCGCCAGCTTTTGGAATCGAAGAGAACGATCAGCGAAATCGCGTTCGACGTCGGCTTTGGAAACCTCTCGAATTTCAACAGGGCGTTCCGCCTTGCTCGCGGCATGGCTCCCGGAGAGTTTCGGCGACAAGT